>JBAXGG010000008.1:0-33241 GCA_037139495.1 Candidatus Saccharimonadota bacterium
CGACCAAGACCGTAGTTATATCGAACTGCCATTATTTGGCTCCTTTAACGCTAAATGCCTTAGGCTTTTGAGCTTCATGCTTGTGTTGATCATCTTTGTAAACCTTAAGACGCATTAGTCGCTCGTCACGCAGCTTGTTAACTGGCAACATACCGCGAACGGCTTTAATGATTACTTCGGTAGAATCTTTGTCCATCTTCTCTTGTAGAGTAGCTTCTTTGAGACCGCCTGGGAAGTGACTGTGGTGGTAGTACATCTTTTTATTGAGCTTGTCACCGGTAACAACTAGTTTATCGGCGTTGATAACGACAACAAAGTCGCCACAATCGATATGCTTTGTAAACATTGGCTTGCGTTTACCAGTTAGGAGTTCAGCGACAACTGTAGAAACACGTCCTAGAGTCGCTTCAGAAGCATCAATTACATACCACTCGCGGACAACATCGGTTGGTTTTGCGCTATAAGTTTTCATTATTTAACTCCTGCCTTGGCTTTAGCTGCCGGTTTCTTTGCAGGCGCTTTTACGGCTGGTTTAGTTTTAGCAGGTTCTGCTTTAGTGGTTACGGCAGCCTTAGCGACTGCAGCTGCTGATAAATCATCTACAAAGCTAACACGAGCCATTTGAGCGTTGTCACCACGGCGCATGACAGTTCGTTCGATACGGAAATACCCGCTGTTGCGAGAACTTAATTTAGGGGTGATATCGTCAAAAAGTTTGTGGGCAGTTTCGATAGTTTGTAAGGATTGGATAATTTGACGACGGTTGTGAAGGTCACCTTTTTTAGCTTTGGTGATAAGTTTTTCAACATATGGCACCACGGTTTTTGCCTTAGGTAGAGTAGTCTCGATAGCTTCATACTTAATCAAAGCTTCAGCTAGGCTTTCAATCAGCGCTTCGCGCTGGTCGCGTTCTCTGTGGAATTTTGTTCCCTTATATCCGTGTCGATGCATTATTAAAGTTCCATCTCCGCCATCTTTTCTTTGACTTCGTCAAGAGCTTTGCTACCAAAACCCTTCAAATCACGTAGTTCGGCTTCACTTAATGAAAACAGGTCTTTTAATGTGTTAATATCATTATTGATCAGGGCGTTAGTTGTACGAGCGGACAGGTTAAGGTCTTCGATGGGGGTCATTAGCTCGGCAGTGTCATCACCATCGCTAGCTATAGCTTCTTCTTCACCAAATCCAACGCTAGTAACTTGGGCTGTTTCTACGCGGGTTTGGCCAGCGAGAGCAGTATATTGGTTAACTAAGATGGCTGCAGCTTCTTCGAAGGCACCACTTGGACTGATTGAACCGTCGGTATCGACAGTCAGAATCAGTTTATCTAGGTCTGTCATCTGACCAACACGAGTGTTTTCAACTCGATAACGAACGCGTAGGACTGGAGTAAAAATAGCGTCAACAGCGATCATATCACTAACTTTACGTGCAGCACTTTCGTCGATTGTTCTATAACCACGCCCACCTTCGACAGTAATATCCATAACCAATTGGGCTTTGGCATTGTCGAGAGTAGCAATAACATGGTCAATGTTAACAATTTCGATGTCGGCGGTAGTAACAATATCCTTGGCAGTGACTTTGCCAACGCCTTTCTTACTAATACGCAAAGTTTGTGGTTCGTCGGTGAACATTTTGAAACGAACACCCTTTAGGTTTAGCATGATCTCAACGACATCTTCTTTAACGCCTGTGACGGTAGTAAATTCGTGGCTGGCACCTTCAACTCGGAAAGCGGTGATGGCGACACCAGCGATGCTAGAGAGCAGAACTCGACGCAAACTGTTACCTAAGGTCATACCGTAGCCAGTATGAAGTGGCTCGATAGTGAAGGTAGCACTGGTCTTGCTGTGCTCGTCGACGTTTACAACGCCTGGGGTATGAATCATTTTTGACATAATTTTCTTGTTACGCTCCCTTATTTAACGTGAGTAATACTCAACAATTAGTTGCTCATTGATATCTGGTTCGCATTCTTTGCGAACTGGTAAACTGGTCATGGTGATTTCAAACTTCTTACGATTAACTTTTAGCCAACTAATACCGTTTTCTTCTCCGGCAGGACTAATTTCATCAATCTTTTTGAAATACTCGTTCTGCTTGCTGCGGTCACGCAGTGTAATCACGTCACCAACCTTGATTCGCATTGAGGGGATATCGACACGTCGTCCGTTCAACATAAAGTGACCATGAGTAGTTAGCTGACGTGAAGCACGGCGACTAGGAGCCAAGCCGCTACGGAATACGATGTTATCAAGCCGCTGTTCTAGTAAACGGAGTAGCATTTCGCCAGATTGTCCTTCCTTGCGGTCGGCTTCTTTCATCAAGTTGCTAAATTGTCGTTCTAGGAGTCCGTATAATCGTTTTACTTTCTGTTTTTCGCGTAGCTGTAGCGAATACTGACTAGCTTTGTTGCGCATGCCACGTCCGCCGTTAGCATTAGCGCCTGGCATTGTGCCACCGCGCTTAGCGAGGGCTTTGTGAGCTTTAGGGTGAAGAGCGAAGCCTTCGCGGCGGCTCATCTTAACAATAGATTGGGTATCTCGTGCCATGATTAGATCCTTCGTGCCTTTCGTGGTCGTACGCCACCGTGAGGCATGCCAGTTACGTCTTTGATGCTTTCAACCTGAATGTCGGCACCAGCTAGGGCGCGAACAGCGGCATCTCGACCTAAACCAATCCCTTTAATGAAAACTTCTGCACGACTGAAGCCGTGAAATTGTTTTGCGGAGCTAATGGCTCGCTCTGCCGCTACTTGAGCAGCATAGGCGGTACCTTTTTTAGATCCACGGAAACCACAGGCTCCAGCGCTAGAAAAGGTTAAAACTCCGCCATTTGGATCGGTAATAGTAATAATCGTGTTATTGAAAGTGGCTTGAACATGTACCTGGCCGGCTGGAACTGTGCGCTTATTTTTCTTCTTCTTACTTACAGGCGCTTTAACAGCTGGAACAGTAGTTGTAACTGCAGGTTTTTCTTCTGATGTATGTGGTGTAGATGGAGTTTTATCGTCAGTCATATTCTTAAGTTTTTGATGCTACCTTCTTAGCAGTTCCACCAACTGTCAACTTGCGACCACGGCGGGTGCGAGCATTAGTCTTGGTGCGTTGACCACGAGATGGCAAGCTTGCCTTATGTCGTAGGCCACGGTAGGCGTTAATGTCTTTAAGTCGCTTAATGTTGCCAGATACAATTCGCTGCAGTTCACCCTCTACTGTCAGGTCTTTATTTATAATTTCTTGGATGCGGCCAATCTCAGAATCAGTCAGGTCTTTAACGCGGACAGTCAGGTCAACCTTGGCTTCTTTTAAAATCTTAACGCTAGTTGTAGGTCCAATGCCATAAACATAGGTTAATGCAATCTGAACTTGCTTTTCAGAAGGAATAGTAACACCAGAAATACGAGCCATGTTAACCTTGCCTCTGTTTATGCTTAGGTTTAAGCTTGTTTATTACATACAAACGCCCCTTACGACGGACAATAATGTCGTCGGGAGTGATTTTTTTTACGCTAGCACGCACTTTCATGCGGATCATCCTTTCTGGGGAGTATGACTCACTGCTTAGTTTATTGAATACTACGATTTGCGATAGGTGATTCTGCCCTTAGTAAGATCATAAGGTGTCAACTCGACCGTAACGCTGTCTCCTGGCACGATGCGGATGTAATGTTTCCTCATCTTACCGGCGACGTGAGCTATAATTTTATGGCCGTTCTCAAGTTCAACTCGGAACTGGGTCCCGGGTAGGGTCTCGGTAATAGTCCCTGTGAGTTCGATCACTTCCTTGTTGCTTGCCATAAATATAACTAAGGCTTCAGTATACCCTATTCTACAACGTTTTGTAAAGAGTTATTTATTCTCTCTTTGCTTTTTTACTTCTTTGGCGTCCATACGGTAATCCAAACTTAAGTTTTCGGGCGCCAGTTGCGGCAATAACAGGGTTATCATTTACGTCGTAAAAGAAGTCGGGCTGCTCATACTGGTCGTAGGTAACCATTAATGCCCGTGACTCAATTTGCCTGAGAGTCTCTAGGGCGACAGCTACCAAGATCAAAATACTTGTTCCGCTCAATGCCACGTTAGTGCTCAGGAAGGCCTGAGCGAATATTGGCAGCAAAGCCAGTAAACCTAGCGACAACGCTCCAAAAAAAGTTAAACGGTTGACGATTTTTCCAAGATATTTCTCAGTTTGAGCGCCAGAACGAATACCTTCGATAAAGCCACCTTGTTTTTGTAGGTTTTCTGCAATTTCTTTGGTGTTAAAGGTAATGCTGGTATAAAAGAAAGTGAAGACAAAAACCAATAAGAAGTATACTCCTGGGTAAATGTAGGGTGTCCAGCCGGGTGCAGCGAAGGTTGTAGAGGAAGGATTTTGAAACCATTGAATAAGGTTTCCACCCCAGTGTTGCAAGCTAGCACTATGCTGACCTTTTAATATCTGTCCGGCGAAACTAGGTACACTCAAGAAAGCAACGGCAAAGATAATGGGCACCACACCGGCGGTAATTAATTTTACTGGTAACGTTGTGGTCACACCGCCATAAGTACGATTACCCTGGATACGCTTAGCATAATGGACGGTTATATTGCGAGCAGCTTCGTTAAGTTTAACCACAGCCACAGTAATCGCAGAAATAGCCACAAGTGCTCCTGCAATATATATTAGTTGCTTTGAATAAATTACTAAATGACCTCCGAACAAAACGTACTTGTGGCCGGCTGAACTAGCGCTAGCTATTAACTGAGTAATCGCAGCCGGTAAACGACTAACTATACCAACGGTGATGATCAACGAAATACCATTACCAATTCCCTCTTCAGTTATCAACTCGCCCAACCACATGAGTAACATAGAAGCACCTGTGAGTGAAGCTACCATCACTACCCAGTGAATTGGTGAAGTATTAGCAGTAATATCGATACCACCCAAGCTGGAAGCTGATTGGCGGACAAGATAAATGGCCCCAATCGACTGAACTATGGCTAACGGTAGTGCTAAAATACGGGTGTATTGGTTAATCTTTTTACGACCGTATTCGCCTTCGTTATTTAATGTTTCTAATTGTGGTATCGCCTTCGTTAACAGCTGCATGATAATTGAAGCATTAATGTATGGACCTAAACCGATTAACATGATCGAGAAGTTAGCTAAAGCACCACCAGATAGTACATCGATGAAACTGAGTAGCGATGAACTTTTACTTGAAGTATATATAGACTCTAAAACTTGCTTGAGGGTTTCCGGACTACCTATCGGTATTGGAATATGAGCTAAAATACGGAAAACCAATAGCATGCCAAGTACGGCTAAAATGCGGTTGCGCATATCGCGATCGCCTAGCGATTTCCAAATAACTCTCCAATTCATTGAATATTATTATACAAGAAAGGCTGACCGTAGACCAACGCTTTCATGTCCCCTCTTAAGTTTTAAAATTTATAATTTAGTTTTTGCAGTTTTTGTTCGTCCAACTTGCGGAACGGCTGTATAAATGCCCCCAGCTTTAACAATAGCTGCTGCGGCCGAAACGCTAGCAATCTGCAACTTAACTGTAACTTTTTTAGTAACTTCGCCCTGCGTGATAACTTTAACGAGGCTGTACGGGCTACTAACTAGACCAGCAGCAGCTAAGCTAGCATTATCAACTGTTTTACCAGCAAACTGATCTAACTGACCAGTGTAGACAGTTTCAATTTTTGGTCGATGAGATGTAAAACCACGTAGCTTAGGGATTCTCTGGGTTAAAGGAGTTTGTCCGCCTTCAAAACCGGGTCGAACACCACCACCTGTACGAGAATTTTGACCTTTAGTACCACGACCAGCAGTTTTGCCACTACCAGCAGAGATACCACGACCAACACGTTTGGCAGATTTGTGCTTAGTTATTTGAAGTTCATTGTATTTCATTACTTAGCAACCTTATCGATTTTGGCCTTCTCTGATTTGTCTTTTGGAATATCTACAGTCTTTAGTGTATCTGTTTTTGAAGTCCTATGTTTTTTAGTAACCCAATTATCAGCTGGTTCAATACTTTGCAGTGCAGCCAGTGTAGCGTAGGCAGTGTTAATCTTATTAGTGGAACCAAGTGATTTAGATAATGCGTTGCGAATACCGGCAACTTCTAGAACAACCCGTACGACACCACCGGCGATCAAACCGGTACCGGGACTGGCTGGCATGACTAGGATGCGAGCACCAGAGACCTTAGCTTCGGCTTCGTGAGGTATGGTTTCTTTGTAAAGTGGAATAGTTACTAGGTTCTTTTTAGCAACATCAACGGCCTTCTGAACGGCAGCGGTAACATCTGCTCCTTTAGCGGTACCAATTCCAACCCGACTTTTGTGGTCACCGATAACAACTAAAGCTCGGAAACGGAAACGACGGCCACCTTTAACAACTCGCGCAACGCGGTCGATATGGACTACTCTTTCGTCGAACTCTTTTTCTTCCTTAGGCAGGTCATTGCGGGGACGACGATTATTCTGATTATTTTGTGGGGGCATATTAGAACTCCAATCCATTCTGACGGGCAGCGTCGGCTAGTGCCTTGACTCGACCGTGATACTTACGGCCACTCCGGTCAAAGGCAACTTTGGTAATCTTCTTAGCGACGGCTTTTTTAGCAATTTCGACACCAACGGCAGTAGCTTTTTCGGTCATTGTGCCGGTTGCCTTCTTGTTACCAACAGTACTAACAGCAACCAATGTAGCGTGTGTAGTGTCATCGATAATCTGAGCGGATACATGAGTATTGCTAATAAACACGCTCAAACGAGGTCTCTCTGAGCTACCGCTGACAACCGAGCGAATTCGGTTTTTACGGAGCTGACGGTTTTTTAACTTATTCTTTAAACGTTCCATATTAGTACCTATTTTTCCTTACCAGATTTACCGCTTTTGCGAATAATTCGTTCACCAACATACTTAATGCCCTTACCCTTGTAGGGTTCTGGCTTCTTAAGCGCGCGGATTTCGGCAGCCACTTGACCTACCTGCTGTTTGCTAATACCAGAAATAGTGATGATGTTACCATCTACCTTGGCGTTAACGCCGGCAGGCAGATGATAAACTACTTCGTGAGAGAAACCGAGACTCATTTTGATATCAGAACCTGCAATTGCAGCCCGATAACCAACACCGTTAATCTCTAATTTCTTCTCAAAACCTTCCGTGACACCAACCACCATATTACTAACCAGTGTTCTCATTAAACCATGCTTAGCTCTGTGCTCTTGTTCATCGGTAGCGCGAGTTACAATCACCGAATCATTTTCCTGCTTAACAATGATTCCGGGCATTGTGAACTGCGATAATGTACCTTTCGAACCATTCACAGAGATTGCATCATTGTCGACAGTGATTGTCACGCCTGAGGGGACTGGAATGGGCTGTTTTCCTATACGACTCATGATTTACCTTTCTTAATAGACTTTACAGATTAATTCGCCGCCAATGTGCTGCTTGCGGGCTTGGTCGCCAGTCATCATACCTTTGCTGGTAGAGACGATAACCAATCCACGACCGCGCTTGACGACTGGGATAGTATCAGCATTCACGTAGTAACGACGGCCCGGCTTGCTCATGCGGGTAATTTCGGTAATGCGAGCATTAGTAGTTGGGCTATTGATAGTTAGAGTTAGTGATTTACCAATTGTCGCGTCTCCTACTTTAACATCATCTATAAAGCGGCTTTCTTTTAATAGACGAGCGACAGATTCTTTAACTTTAGAGTGAGGCATAACAACCTGGTTCTTACGAACATTAATGGCGTTACGGACACGAGTCAACATATCAGCGATTGGATCGGTTGAAGTCATACTCATAATACTTACCAGCTCGCTTTCGTTACACCAGGAATTTCGCCCTTAGAAGCATGTTCGCGGAAACTTAAACGGCTTAAGCCAAATTGGCGCATGTAGGCGCGAGGACGACCGGTTTCGATACAACGGTTCTTTAGGCGGGTTGGAGAACTATTACGAGGCAGCTTATGCAAACCTTCGTAGTCGCCCATCTTCTTTAGTTCAGCACGTTTGTCGGCATACTGAGCAATCATTTTTTGTCGCTTCAGGTCACGAGCAATATTGGATTTACGAGCCATTATTTGGCCTCCTTCTCAAATGGCATGCCAAACTTCTCTAACAAAGCTCGGCTGTGCGCAGCTTCCTGCGCGTTAATTACAAATACAACTTGAAGCCCGTGTGGGGTAGTAGTCTCTTCAAAACTTAATTCAGGAAAAACAGATTGTTCGGTGATACCTAGGCTGTAGTTACCCTGACCATCAAAGGCCTTGGCGCTAACGCCATGAAAGTCACGCAAACGAGGAAGAACAATGTTGATCAAACGATCAGTGAATTCGTACATACGGTCGTCACGCAGGGTAACCTTAAGGCCAACTTTGTTGCCTTCGCGCAGTTTAAAAGAAGCGATGGACATGCGGGCGACGGTTTCAACTGGCTGTTGACCAGTTATCTTCTTAACAGTGTTAGTAGCAATTTCTATTAGTTTTTTATCGTCTTTGGCGCGACCAAGGCCAACGTTAATGACAATTTTTTCTAGTTTTGGTACCTGGTGAGGGTTAGTAAGCTTCAGCTCGTTTTGCAACTCTTTAGCTAAGCTCTTGTTATACAGAGCTTTCAATCTTGCCCCCTTTAGGATTTCGGATTTCTTAGTTGGATTTTTCGTTGCAGTAGCCATTACTTGATCTCCTTGCCGCTGGTTTTAGCCACGCGGGTCTTTGTACCCTTAGCGTCAACTTTATAGCCGATGCGAGTTGCTTTCTTAGTAGAAGCATCATAATAACCGACTTTAGAAACATCAATTGGTCGAGTCAGCTCAACAATGTTGCCTTGAGGGTGTTCGCGGTTGGGTTTTACGTGCTTTTTAGCGATGTTAATGCCTTCGACAGTCACTTTGTTAAGGTTAGGATGAACGGCTGTAATTTTACCGGTTTTACCCTTGTACTTACCGGCGCGAACAATAATAACATCATCCTTTTTAAGTCGGATTTTAGTGACTGGCAGTTTAGAATATGTAGGTTTAGACATTATAGGACCTCCGGTGCAAGGCTAATGATCTTGGCGTAACCGAGATCGCGCAATTCGCGAGGAACGGGACCGAAGATACGAGTTGCTTTAGGTAGTTTATCGTCACCAATGATTACGCAAGCATTGTCATCGAAAGCGATAGTTGAACCGTCTTTGCGTTTAATTTGCTTCTTAGTACGTACAACCACGGCGCGAACAACACTTTTACGCTTTACGTTACCACTTGGGTTGGCTTCTTTAACAGTAACAACAATCGTATCACCAACGTGTGCGTAGCGACGGCGGGTACCACCAAGGACACGGATGCAAAGGACTTCCTTGGCACCGCTGTTGTCACAAACGGTTAAACGGGATTCTTGCTGAATCATACGACTGGCTCCTCTTCGCCCTTCTTTTGCACAATTGCCGGTCGAGAAATAACTTCTTTAAGAGTGAACCGCTTACGAGCGCTGATAGGACGGGTTTCTTCGATCGATACCTTGTCACCGACTAGGCATTCGTTCTTTTCATCATGCGCCATGAACTTAGTACTAATGCTATATTGTTTGCGATAGATTGGGTGAGTCTTACGAGTTACCACAGTCACGACGATTGTTTTGTCAGGCTTGTTCGATGAAACGGTGCCGATGAGTTGTTTAGCCATTATGCGGTCTCCTTTGTGAGCTGTTCGCTCAAGACAGTTAAAATGCGAGCGAGGTCTTTCCGCTTGTTGCGTAGGACTTTGGTGTTTTGAACTTCGCCCATATGCATGCGGCGGCGGAGTTCAACGATTTCGTCCCTAAGCTTAGTGCTTTCGGTAGTCAACTCAGTAGTGGAAAGTTTGCGGATTTCGACGACTTTCATAATTACGCCTCCTCCCGAGTCAAGAACTTAGTTCGAACCGGTAGTTTGTGTGCAGCAAGACGCATGGCCTCACGAGCTACTTCTACTGGAACGCCCTGCATTTCGAACATAATAGTGCCGGGTTTAACTTTAGCCACCCAAAATTCTGGGTTACCTTTACCGCTGCCCATTTTGACATCCTGAGGTTTGCGCGTAACTGGAGTATGAGGGAAAATGCGGATCCAAATTTTACCACCACGCTTAATGTATCGAGTCATAGCTTGACGGGATGCTTCGATTTGACGAGCAGTAATACGTTCGTGACCTTGAGCCTGCAAAGCGTATTCACCAAAGGCAATCTTATTGCCGACGGTGGCGACGCCACGGATCTTCCCTTTCCGCACCTTGCGGTGTGCTTGTCGTTTAGGCATTAACATGGTTTAAACCGTCTCTCCCTTATAAATCCAAACTTTGACACCGATAACACCGGCGGCAGTCTGAGCGCGAACACCAGCGTAGTCGATGTTAGCACGTAGAGTATGCAACGGAACACTGCCTTGAACTTCTTTCTCACGGCGAGACATTTCGGCACCGTTTAATCGGCCAGAAACTTCGACTCGAATACCCTTAGCACCGCTACGCATGGTAGCCGCAGCAGACTGTTTGATAGCGCGGCGGAATGAAATTCGGCGTTCCAACTGGTGAGCGATGTTCTCGGCAACTAGTTTAGCGTAAAGTTCAGGCTTTTTAACTTCTTCGATATTAACGCGTACAGGAGAAGCATAGATTTTTTCGGTAGCTTGCTTAATTTCTTGAGCGCCAGCACCACCCCGACCAATAACAACACCAGCTTTAGCTGTAGCAATTGTAATCGTAACTAGGTTTGGGGATCGTTCGATGTCTACCTTATTTATAGCACCACGAGATCCAACTTTGTCCTGGATAAACTTACGTGTCTTAAGATCCTGAGCTAGATAAGCGGCGTAGTCTTTTTTAGCAACAAACCACTTACTGCGCCAGTCTTTGTTGACCTGTAGTCTGAAACTAATTGGATTTACTTTTTGACCCATTACTTGGTCTCCTTCTTTGCGGCAGTCTTTTCGGCAACTGGCTTTTTAGGAACGCGTTTTTCGCCGTCAACAATAACAGTTATGTGGCTACTAGCGCGTTGGAAAGGCAGGGCTCGACCGTGAGCAGCAGGGCGGAAACGCTTTATACGAGCACCTGGTGTGACAGTTATAGTTACGATGCGGAGTGTGTCAGGCTTGTACTTGTGGTTATGGTCGGCATTAGCGCGGGCACTTTCAATAACTTTTATAACAGGCTTAGCAGAACGACGAGGCGTGTGTTCTAAAATGGTCAAAGCGTCAGCAACGGTGCGGCCACGAACCAAAGTGGCAACAACGCCTACTTTACGAGGGCTCATACGAACACCTTTAGCGACGGCTTGGACACTCATTTTAACGACCTCCCTTTGCTACTTTGCCACCGTGTGAACGGAACTTGCGAGTTGGCGAGAATTCACCGAGCTTATGACCAACCATGTTTTCGGTGATAAATACCGGAACGTGAACCTTACCGTTGTGCACAGCAATCGTCTTACCAACAAATTCAGGCGAAATAGTACAGGCGCGAGCCCATGTTTTAATAATGGTTCGGTCTTCGTTGCCTAAGGCGTTGATCTTTTTAGCTAGTTTAGGATCCACAAATGGACCTTTTTTAAGTGATCTAGACATCTTTCATTACCTTCGCTTCGCCTGATGACGAGATTTAAGAATCATATTGCTAGTGCTCTTGCGGCGACGGGTCTTGTAGCCGAGAGTCTTCTGACCCCAAGGCGTAGTAGGTGCGCGCGCCATACGGTGACGACCACCATCACCACCGCCGTGCGGGTGATCAACAGCGTTCATAACTACACCGCGGACGGTTGGGCGGATACCGCGGTTACGCATACGACCGGCTTTACCCCATTTGATATTTTGGTGTTGTTCGTTACCTACTGAGCCAAGGCTAGCGGTACATTCTAAGTGAACCAAACGGACTTCGCCGGATGGTAATTTGATCTGAGCGTACTCGCCTTCTTTAGCAGCAAGCTGAGCGCTAGCGCCGGCGGAACGAACCATCTGGGCGCCACGGCCAACTTTAAGTTCGATACCATGTATAACGCTACCGATTGGGATGTTCTTTAGTGGAAGTCGGTTGCCGGTTTCAATTGGAGCTTCTTCGTCGCTAATAATTGTCTGGCCGACTTTCATACCATTGGCAGCTAGAATGTAGTGATAGGTACCATTAGCTTCTTTAAGCCGAGCGATGCGAGCTGAACGGTTAGGATCGTATTCGATGTGCTCGATAATAGCAGTTGTACCGGTAGCTAGCTTGAAGTTAACAATTCGGTAGAATTTTTTGGCACCACCACCCTTATGACGGGTAGTAATTCGGCCTTGGTTATTCCTACCATTGCCACGACGCTTGATAGCGATCAGTGATTTAACAGGCTTACGAGTGGTGATTTCACTCATATCCTGAGTGGTCATGCCACGTTGGCCGGGGGTGTTGGGCTTTAATGCCTTAATAGCCATTACTTTGCATCCTTTTTGGCTTTTTTGTCGGCAGCTTTTTTGAGAGTTGCGGCAGTCTTTTCGGCTTTGGCTTCTTCCTCTTCAACAGCAGCAAATATAGGTATAACATCCCCAGGTTTTAGACGAACGTACGCTTTTTTTAGATCTCGGTTATGGCCCAAAATCGGACGTCCACCACGGCGGTAGCTACGCTTCTTCTTACCTTTTAGAATATTGATGTTAACGTCTTCGACAGTGACCTTGAACTGATCAGTTACAGCGGCAGCCACGGTAACCTTGTTAGAGTCACCAGGAACTACAAATACATAAGTGTTGCGGTCGGTACTGAGGCCATAAGCTTTTTCACTCATTCTAGGTTTTAAATACATAAAAGTAAGGCCAGCCATTATTTTGCCTCTCCAAGCCATTCATTAACAGCTATAAGTCCATCATTAGTAATAATGATGGAGTGAGCGTTCATTGCGTCATATACATTAATGTAACGGCTCTGAACAATCTTAACGTAGTCAAGGTTGCTGGTAGCACGGAGCATTTCTGGCGTTTGGTTATCAACTACAACAAGCACGCTACGGTTAGCCCCTAGCTTATCCAATAGCTTAATAGCATCGGCGGTTTTTCCTGACTTAACGTCGAAAGATTCAATTACGGAAACTTTATTTTCCTGAGAAGCCAGACTAAGGGCTTGACGAGTGGCCTGGCGCTTAGCCTTAGTGCTCAGAGCTTTAGTGTAGTTTTCGTGGCCAGTTGGACCAAAAACAACACCACCACCACGCCATATTGGGTTGCGAGTACTACCAAAACGAGCTCGTCCAGTCCCCTTCTGTTTCCATGGCTTCTTACCACCACCACGGACGAGTCCACGAGTTTTCACCTTAGCGCCAGCGGTACGACCATTAGACAGATAGGTTAGATAAGCTTGCTTAAGAAGTTCATGAGAAGTAACTTCAACGCCAAAAACTGCTTTATCGAGCTTAGCAGGGGTAGTAGCTTTAGTACCAGTTTTGGTGTAGGTTGCGGTTGCCATGACTATTTGCTTACCTTTGCAGCTCGTACTAAAACGATGCTCTTACGAGGGCCTGGGACGGCACCGACAACACCAATGATGTTTCGTTCGGTATCAACCAAAGCGATCTTAAGATTCTGGATCGTAACTTGTTCGTAACCCATCTGGCCGGCCATCTTTTTACCCTTAAAAATGTGTTGGGGATACATAGACCCTATAGAACCTGGTTTACGGGTGTTACCTTTGCCACCATGAGTTTTACGCTGGCGATGGAAGTTATGGCGTTTGATGGTACCAGCCCAACCTTTACCTTTGCTAGTTCCGGTAGCATCAACTACGTCGCCAACTGAAAAGACCTCTGGTGTAAGTTGGTTTCCTACCTGGAGGTCTTCTGTAATTTCATCGACACGAATCTCACGCACAATCTTTGGGGTCACAGATGATGGCTTAAAATGTCCGACTTGGGCTTTACCGATCTTCTTGTTTTCTTCGAAGCCGAGCTGAACAGCTGTATAGCCGTCAGTGTCCAAATTTTTAAGCTGGGTAATAGTACAAGGTGTTGCCGAAAGGATTGTAACAGCAGTTACAGTACCATCATCTGCGATAGTGCTGGTCATGCCGATTTTTCTGGTAATTAGTGCTTTCATTGCTTCCTTGTTTAACAGTGTCATTTGCATAAAAATGCTTGGTGGCCAGCGGTTTCTATCTGTTACGAGCTTAGACCTGCTGATTCACCAAGTTATTAGTTACGTTGTTTTACTAAAATAACTGTATTGAAAATTAAGATACCATAACAGATTAGCACGTAACGCCTACTCCTGTCAATATGTTGCAAAAACTACTTCAACCCGACCTGCATACCGATTCGGAGTTTTTTGCGCTATAGTAAAATTATGAAATTCATATCCCCGGAAGTGTGCCATGTAGGTACTGTGCCCGAAGAGTTATTTACAGAACTTTACCTACCACCACGAAAAGATGAATACGACCCTGGTTTTTATATTTATTCATTAATACCACTTGAAAACTCCGAACTTTTGTTAGCTGCCCAATCTTTACTTAAGCCGCTTCATCAAAAAATCTCCGAAACGTTAGGTGTATCTCAGTCAGGAATTTCTCTAGATTGCTTAGACATTGGCGTGTCAAATACAATGCCTGGGTATAAGTATTGTACTGGAGACGCACAGGATTGGCATCTGGATGGACTTGAAAGTAGGCAAGTTGATGTTCTTGTTGCTAACATAGAATCATCTGAGTTCCTGGTGGGAACATTTGATGAAGAATCACTCCCAGAAAGCGCAAGATCTATGTATCAGCGAAACGAGCTACTCAAAATTGATGATCAGACTATGGTAAATAAGTATGGGATGTCCATACAGCAATCAATGCCATACGAAGCAATGTTAATTCGCGAAACAACTTTCCACCGTGCGCCACTAAATAATATCAATAGCTTTGGATCACGTATAGTTATTGCTGCGACATTTTCTTACTAGAGAACGATCGTCAAACCGCTTGGAAGCCACATACTAACGAGCATCGCAATCAACAGCACGGCATATTCAATCTTACGATCTATCTTAAAGTGATCGTGGCTAGCGAAAACCATACCAATAATCAAACCAGCAGGCAATGGTATGACTTTCGAACCGGTGGCTATTCTTAACCATAGTGATCCAAGGAATAGATATAAGATTAGTTTTAAAAAATATGTACTATCTATTTGTTTAAAAGTTTTTTTGAATTTTTTGGTCATAAAAGAATTTAAGCATAATTAATACATTAGTCCAAACCGCTAAACCTTTACTTCTTAGAAAAATGTTGTAGAATAAAAAGGTGAAAATGGAACTGCCTATACCTCAATTCGGCCCACTCGTAGATCAAAACTTATTTGACTTATTATTGGACGATTGCAATAACGGAATTATCACTTTCCGAAATGCTAAAGCACATACTATTGTTACAGAACTAGTTGGTGAAAATACTCTTAAACTAAATGAAATTTATCAACCGGAAGAAGAATTAGTATTGGCGACCGCAACAGTTCAAACTACTCCAGCTCTGCCAGGTAAACCTTTCCTTCCCTATAGTACCTGGCACGCTGATGTTGGGAATCAATACCCTGAAATTCTGGTTGCCGACATTCAACCACCTGAAGTTCTTAGTGGTACCATAATGGCCAATCCATCGTTAAGCGAAGGGACCAAGCATCCTGATGATCCGGCAGTTTATCCGGATAATTTTATTCGCTGGGTAAACTTCTTGACTAAAGAAGAACTAGAAACAAAAGGTCTTTCGATATATCAAGGAAAATCTTTTCAACCTTTGATCCAAGATAAACATTTGATACACCGATCACCCAAAAACAAAGCTCCGGAACTGGTTTTCCGGAGCTTATTGACAGGTATCTTCCTACCTAAATCGTTATTTGAGCATTACTCTACATCTTGATTTCGGCATCGCAACCGGCAGGTAGAGATAGGTTCATTAGACTATCTATAGTTTTTGGAGTTGGTTCCAGAACATCAATAATGCGCTTATGAATCCGCATTTCGAATTGTTCACGACCCTTTTTAAAAACGTGAGGACTTTTAACCACTGTGTAGACCGTCTTCTTGGTTGGCAGTGGAATCGGTCCGGCAATAGTAGCACCGGTTCGCAAAGCGGTATCGACAATCTGCTTAGCGGACTGGTCAATAACTTTGTGGTCGTAGGCTTTTAAGCGAATACGAATCCGTTGTTTACCATTTCCTACTTCGGTTTTAGCCACAGTAACAACTGGCTTCTTTTCAGGTTTTGGCGTTTCTGCCATATTATTCTCCTTGTGATGTAACATCTTCGGTACGTTATAGAGAACGAAGCCAACGACTTTTAGTCATCACGATTAAATTACTAGCTAATTTTACAACAGTTCGGCTACTTAGGCAAATCAAGGCTGTTGGTTTTGGACAAACTAACTTGAGTTTATGAAACGTAGAAACATATACCGGTACTAACTTAACTCACAAATGCTGTGATTGAGCATTAAACTCGTGGGTAATTGGTATAAAAACGTTTACTCTTTTGAACTCAGTAGGAACTATAAGTTTGAATAATCTAATCCAATAATTATAAAAGAAAAGAGCCCCCGGTCGGAGGCTCCTTTGACCAACAAACTTATTTTATTTGCTGATCTTAGTTACAACACCTGCACCAACAGTTCGGCCACCTTCGCGTATAGCGAAGCGAAGCCCTTGTTCCATAGCGATTGGGGCGAGCAGTTTTACCTTGAAGGTAATTGTGTCACCTGGCATAACCATCTCTTTGTCAGCAGGAAGCTCAACTTCACCAGTTACGTCCGTTGTACGGAAGTAAAACTGCGGCTTGTAGCCTTTGAAAAATGGAGTGTGACGTCCACCTTCTTCTTTGGTGAGGATATAAACTTCAGCGTCAAATTCTGTGTGGGGATTAACTGTACCTGGCTTAGCCAAAACTTGACCGCGCTCAATGTCATCACGTTCAATACCGCGGAGTAGGATACCAACGTTATCGCCAGCCTGACCTTGGTCAAGATTTTTCTTGAACATTTCAACACCAGTAACAGTAGACTTCTTAGTGTCTCGGATACCGACGATTTCGATTTCTTCACCAACCTTAACGATGCCTTGCTCAATACGCCCTGTCGCAACAGTACCACGTCCCTTGATTGAGAAAACATCTTCAATTGGCATTAGGAAGGGTTTGTCTAGTTCGCGTTTTGGCTCTGGAATAAAGTCGTCCATAGCTTTAACGAGTTCCATGATTGCGTCTTCGTTAGCTGCGTCACCCTCGATAGCTTTGGTAGCTGAACCCTTAATGATAGGGGCATCTTCATCGTAACCGTTCTTAGCAAGTAATTCACGAATGTCCATTTCGACCAATTCGATAAGTTCTGGGTCGGCGATATCCATCTTGTTCATGAAAACAAGAATTTTCGGAACACCAACCTGCTTAGCAAGTAGTACGTGTTCGCGAGTTTGGGGCAATGGACCGTCGTTAGCACCAACCACTAGGATGGCACCATCGATTTGAGCAGCACCAGTAATCATGTTCTTGACGTAGTCAGCGTGTCCTGGCATGTCGACGTGTGCGTAGTGTCTCTTTTCTGATTCGTATTCTTGGTGAGAGGTTGCAATTGTAATACCACGAGCTTTTTCTTCTGGAGCTTTGTCGATCTGGTCATAATCGACCTTCTTGTTGACGTCGCTTGGAAGTCTTTTAGCTAATACAGTAGTGATAGCTGCGGTTAAAGTCGTTTTACCATGGTCAACGTGGCCCATAGTACCGACGTTTACGTGAGGTTTACTTCGATCAAAATCTGCCATATATTTCTCCTAAATGATATTACTGGTTTATTGTTTACATACGCAGAGCAATAGCTCACGAGAGTTACTGGGGTATTTTAACGAATCTTAGGCTATTTGTAAAGAGTTAATAGTGACCCCAAAAGACCCTTTGAGAGGAAACTTCATTTTCTTGGGGTTCAGCTCGTAAACGCTGAATGATATGTTTACGGGCAGCTTCAACTGCAAAGGTACTAGCAAGAAATACGATTTCCGCTACTAAACCGGCTGTCTCAATGATACTAGGCTTTTCTACTAGATTTCTATTTTCCATTTATAATCCCTACTTAGCGTTTTTTGCAATAATGGCCTCGGCAACGTGGCTCGGTACGTCAGCATAATGGTCTAGCTCCATGCTAGAACTAGCGCGACCCTGAGTAGAGCTACGTAAGTTGGTCGTGTACCCGAACATTTCACCAAGAGGAACGAAAGCTGTGATTTCTTTAATATTAGCTGGTAGGTCTTCCATCGATTCGATGCGTCCACGCTTGGAGTTGAGATCACCGATAACGTCACCCATAAACTGTTCTGGAGTAACTACGACCACTTTCATGATTGGCTCCATCAAAACTGGGTTAGCGGCTTTAACACCGGCTTGAAGACCCATTGAACCGGCTATCTTAAAAGCCATTTCGTTAGAATCAACATCGTGGTAGGAACCATCGTAAATTTCGGCTTTAATGTCAACTACTGGGTAACCGGCCAAAACACCGTTAGCCATAGCCTCGATAATACCTTCGTTCACAGGTTTGATGTACTCGCTAGGAATAACACCTCCCTTAATAGCATTGATGAATTCGTAACCCTTACCTGACTCGTTCTGACTGAGTCTCATCCAAACATGACCATACTGACCACGTCCACCGGATTGTCGGACAAACTTACCTTCGGCTTCGACGCCATCTTTACGGATGGTTTCTCGGTAAGCAACTTGTGGCTGGCCTATGTTAGCCTCGACATTAAATTCACGTTTCATGCGGTCGACTAGGATTTCTAGGTGAAGCTCACCCATACCAGAAATAATTGTTTGACCAGTTTCTTCATCTACCCGGACACGGAAAGTTGGATCTTCTTCTGCCAAACGCTGCAGGGCGATTGACATCTTATCTTGGTCGCTTTTTGTTTTTGGCTCAATAGCAATACTAACAGGCGGTTCTGGGAAAGTTATACTTTCTAGAACAATCGGTTTGTCGACATCACAGAGAGTGTGACCTGTAGTCGTACCTTTAAGACCGACGATGGCAGCGATATCACCGGCCCCAACCTCCGTAACATCTTCCCGCTTATCAGCTTGTAAACGAACAATGCGCCCTACTCGCTCTTTACTACCAGTTGAGCTATTCAAAACATAGGAACCAGCAGTAACCTTACCGGAATAAACACGGAAATAAGCTAGCTTACCGACGAATGGGTCGGTAGTAATCTTGAAAGCTAAAGAAGCAAATGGTTCATCTTCGGATGGCTTGCGCTCAACTTCATCGCCTGTCTTAGGGTGAGTTCCCCAGGTCGAACCAACGTCCATTGGGCTTGGTAGGTAATCGTTAACGAGGTCAAGTACTTTTTCTACAATAACACCACGGCCATCACCGCCGGTAACAATAAAGAATTTACCGGTTAAGACTGCTGAACGGATGGCCCGCTTGATTTCTTCTTTGCTTAAACCATCTTCTCCAACTTCAAAATATTTCTCTAGGATTTTTTCATCCTCGGCGACAGCATTCTCAATTAACAGTGAGCGGGACTTCAAAACCTGATCCATCATATCTTCGGGAATTTCACCTTCAATCAATTCTTTGTCAGTAAAGTCTTTGTAGGTGTAGGCTTTCATTTCGACGAGGTCAACGACACCGTTGATAGATTGCTCGAAACCAATTGGCAAATGAACTGGGAAAGCACGCTTGTTTAGACGAGCATGGATAGAATCTAGTGATTTGTAGAAATCACCACCAGTTTGGTTGATCTTGTTAATAAAGCACATGCGAGGCACACCGTACTTATCGGCTTGACGCCATACAGTCTCAGATTGAGATTCTACGCCCATTTTCCCGTCAAAAACAACGCAGGCACCATCAAGTACACGCAAAGAACGTTCAACTTCGACAGTAAAATCGATGTGTCCAGGTGTATCGATTATGTTAATTTGATTACCCTTCCAATAGCACGTAACCGAAGCAGCCACGATGGTAATACCACGTTCACGCTCTTGTTCCATCCAATCTGTAGTTGTTTCGCCTTCATGTACGGCACCGATCTTGTGATTAAGACCTGTGCGATACAAAATACCTTCGGTAGTTGTAGTTTTACCAGCGTCAATATGTGCGATAATGCCGAGGTTTCGAATATTATTCATTGCTGTTTTTTTAATTGCCATATATATCCTTGCGAATTTTTTTTACTTGGTAAATAGCTAGGCCTAGATCTGTGATTGACATATTTTATCTTGCGAAGTGGGCGAAAGCGCGGTTGGCTTCGGCCATCTTATGAGTATCTTCACGTTTTTTAACGGCAGTTCCAGTGTTATTGAAGGCATCGACTAGTTCAAAAGCGATGCGATCTTCCATGCTCATACCTTTACGGTTACGGCAGGCAGCTACAAACCACATCATTGTTAGGTGATTTTGGCGTTGGCCTTTAACTTCAAAAGGAATCTGGTAATTAGCGCCACCAACACGACGAGAACGAGTTTCCATCTGTGGTTGGACATTCTTCATGGCTTGATCGAAGACATCCAAAGGATTCTTCTCTTTAAGCTTATCGGCAGCTTTTTGCATACCACCGTAAACTAAACGTTCGGCTAATTGCTTCTTACCATTTAACATAACACGGTTAATAAAGCGCTGAACTTGCACACTGTTATACAGGCGGTCTGCCGGTATATCACGGACGAGGGATTTGGTTACTTTACGAGGCATAATTATTTACCGTCCTTTTTAGCACCGTATTTGCTACGGCCTTGTTTACGACCCTGGACACCCTGAAGATCCAATGCGCCACGAACGATATGATAACGTACACCAGGGAGATCTTTAACACGGCCACCTCGTACTAGAACGACAGCATGCTCTTGAAGATTATGGCCTTCACCTCCAATGTAGGCCCAAACTTCTTGACCGTTTTGTAATCGCACACGTGCAACCTTACGTAAAGCCGAGTTTGGCTTTTTAGGGGTCTTGGTAGTTACCTTTACACAAACACCGCGTTTGAATGGGGCAGCCTTGTCGTAGTTGACGTTCTTTAAGTTGTTAGTAACTTTGTGTAGGGCTGGCGACTTAGACTTGCTCGATTTGTCGACTCGGCCTTTGCGCACTAACTGATTTATTGTTGGCATATAGCTCCTTGAAATGTCTGTAATCTGCTGCTGCGAGTGAGAATGCCTGTACTCACCTGGCTCGGACTACTTATATTTAATGTACTAACTTTAACAGATTTGTTACTTTGCTGCAACTTCTACGACTTCCTCGACTGTGTCACCTAGAAGGATTAAGTCTTCGTCTTCGTCCGTTTGATAACCAGTACCGACAGGAATTGGACGACCCAAGATAACATTTTCTTTAAGACCGTAGAGGTGATCTACCTTACCGCTAGTGGCGGCGCTAATCAGAACACGAGTTGTGTCTTGGAAAGACGCGGCACTTAAGAAGGATTCGGTAGATAGAGATGACTTAGTGATACCAAGAAGCAATTGAGTGAATTCAATCTGCTTTTTACCAGCTTGTTTGAGCTCTAGGTTAAGTTCCAGGACAGCAATTTTACTTGCCAAGTCACCGGTAACTAATTCGCTATCACCAGAATCTTCGATCTGAACACGACTGAACATCTGTCGAACAATAATTTCCAGGTGCTTGTCAGCAATATTTTGACCCTGAGATGCAAAGATTCGGAGAATTTCATTCATTATGTAGCGCTGGGTAGCTTCAATTCCCTGTAAGCGCATAAGCTCGTGTAAGTTGATAGAACCGTTCGTTAGGCGCTGACCAGCAGTAACTTCTTCACCATCCTTAATCAGAACTTGCTTATACCCAGGAACTTCGTACCGCATTGTAGTTTTAGCGGTCGGAACGATGCTAATAGTTTTCTTCTTAACATCAACCTTACCGGGCATAGTTGCAACTAGAGGCTCGGAATTATCTTCCATTGCTGCAATAACATCACCCACAGCAACTTCGGTACCATGCTTAACTTTAGCAACACGTTCACCAAGGACCATGCTGATCTTTTCTTGACCTTCGGCTGATATTTCTAGAATGTACTTGTCACCGTCTTCCCAAGTTTTAGCAACACCAGCGATGTCAGCTAAGAAAGCTTGACCTTTCGGTGTGCGAACTTCAAAGAGTTCTTCAACACGAGGTAAACCGGTAGTGATGTCTTCGCCGGCAACGCCACCAGAGTGGAACGTTCTCAGTGTTAGCTGCGTACCAGGCTCACCGATTGATTGAGCCGCAATGACACCAACTGGGTGACGCTCAGAAACGACTTCACCGGTAGCTGGGTCAATACCGTATGACTTACGAGCCACACCACGAACTGTTGTGCAACTAAGGACACTCATTATACGAACGCCGTCTAGGCTATCATCGGCATCAATAGCTGCAGCAATTTCGGCAGTAATCAACTTACCTTTTTTAACGTACTTAGCAATATTATGAGAAGCAAATCGGCCAACTAGACGATTCGCTAAAGGAATACCGATTTCGGCTGCGTCGGAACGATAAATCGGGAAGCCTGGATCCCCTACACACTCTTCTTCGGTTGTAAAAACGTCTTGGGCGACGTCTACCAAGCGACGAGTAAGGTAACCAGAGTCTGCCGTTTTAAGCGCAGTATCAATCATACCCTTACGTGCACCACGAGTTGCAGTAAAGTATTCTAGTGGGCTAAAACCACTCTTATAGTTTGATTTAATTGGCAGCTCAATCGTGCGACCAGTTGCATCAGCAACTAGACCAAACATACCAACGGCGGTGTTAACCTGACCGATGTTACCACGAGCACCAGACACAACGGCAGTAGACATAGCTGTGTCTTCAGTGGAGAACTGTTTAACCAAAGTAGTCTGAACTGTAGTACCAACTTCAGTCCAAGCCTCTACCGTCAAGCGATAACGCTCATCTTCGGTTATGAAACCTTGGTCGTATTGGTTACTAACTTCGGCAACACGCTTTTCGCCAGCGTCTAGGATGTCTTCCAAACCTTTAATTTCGGTAAAATCATCCATACCCATCGATAGACCGGATTTAGTAGCATATTCAAAACCGAGATCTTTAAGATCATCAGCGATTTCGGCTGTCTTAGCTTGACCGTATTTTTGGTAAGCTAGGGCCATAGTTTGTTGAAGTTTTTTCTTGGTCATAGCTTCGTCTTGGAATGGGAAATCTTCTGGAAGAATTTCGGCAAACAATATGCGACCCAAAGTAGTTGTACGCAATTCACCGCGGAAAGGCATAGTCACATAGCTCTGGAGCGTCGTTTTACCAGCATCTAAGGCCATAAGTGCTTCTTCGATACCCGTAAAGGCTTTTGGTGTTTTACTTTGACCAGGGCGTTCGTATGTCAGGTAGTAACAACCAAGGACAATATCTTGTTCGATATGTAGAATTGGTGAACCATCAGCTGGTTTAAGCAAGTTAACATTACTGGCCATGATGTTCTTAGCCTCGGCCTGAGCCTTATCTGATAGTGGCAAGTGAACTGCCATCTGGTCACCATCAAAATCGGCATTGAAACCTTTACATACCAACGGGTGCAACTGAATCGCTTTACCTTCGATTAGGACTGGCTGGAACGCTTGGATTGAGAGACGGTGAAGTGATGGAGCACGGTTCAATAAAACGTATTTGCCACGAGTAACTTCATCCAGGGCATCCCATACTGGGGTTTCACCGGCTTCGATCATCCGGGTGGCACTACGGATGTTGTGAGCATGTTCTTTTTCGATCAGCTCACCAATAACAAATGGCTTGAAAAGTTCGAGAGCCATCATTTTTGGCAAACCACATTGATAAATCTTAAGTTCAGGACCAGATACGATAACCGAACGACCAGAGTAGTCGACCCGCTTACCTAGAAGATTCTGACGAAAACGACCCTGCTTCCCTTTCAGCATATCGCTCAAAGACTTTAGGCGACGACGTTGGCCTGTAGCAGCAACGGCACGGCCGCTGCGAGCATTACTGTTGTCGATCAAAGCATCAACAGCTTCTTGCAACATACGTTGTTCGTTACGACGGATAACTTCTGGAGCGTTAAGGTCCATAAGCTTTTTGAGACGGTTGTTACGGTTGATAACCCGCCGATAAAGATCATTAAGGTCACTTGTCGCAAAACGACCGCCAGTTAGTTGAACCATTGGGCGAAGATCTGGAGGAATAACTGGCAAAACTGTTACGCACAAACTAGCCGGCTCGATACCGGCTCGCTGCATACTTTCCAACAAACGAAGACGCTTTAGGAGCTTCTTCTTGCGTTGACCCTTAGCTTCGTCAGCTTCAGCGCTTAGGTCAGTGATCAGCTTGGTTAGGTCGACGTTGTCGAGCAAGTCTTTGAGGGCGTTGCCGCCCATCCCGACCGTAACCAGTGATTGTAAATCATCTGGTAGTCCACGGTAATCGGTTTCATTTATTAGATTGAACTTCTCGAGAGCTAATAGTTGCTGTTTGAGTTCTTCGTAGTCGATTTCTAGTTCTTCTAGTTCTTTAGTCTGGGCCTCGGCCAGGGTCTTAACATCAGCTTTTTCGTCTTTAGCTTCGGTTTCGAAACGCAGTTTGATAGCTTGCTTACCGGCTTCGAACTCGGCTTCTTTGTCAGCCAACATTTTATCGCGCTTCTCAGTTTCAGCTGTCTTGATTACGTAACTAGCAAAGTAAGCAATGCGCTCTAAGTTCTTGACTGTCATACCAAGCACTAGGCCGATAGCTGATGGTGTTCCACGCAAAAACCAAATGTGAGCAACAGGGCTAGCTAAAGTGATGTGACCCATACGCTCACGTCGCACGATTGACTTAGTAACGATTTCGCCATTCTTATCAACAGCCGCTTCACGGCTACGGACACCTTTATATTTAGCGTCATGTGGATTAATGTCTTTTACTGGGCCAAAGATTCGCTCACAAAATAAACCGTCACGCTCTGGCTTTTGGGTTCGGTAGTTAATGGTCTCTGGCTTGGTAACTTCACCATATGACCAATCAAGGATATCGGTAGGATTAGCAACGGCCAAGCGGACGGCGTCGAAATCAGCGATGTCGGTTCCAGTGTTATAACGTCGCATTATTCTTCTCCCTCTTCTTCATTGTCTTTATCGTCGGTAACCGTAGCTAAAACGGCTTCTGGTTCTCCGTTCGAATCAATCATTACGAATTCATCAGCAACTTCGCTAACTAAATCTTGACTTACATCTAAATCAGCAATAGTTGGTGCTGGGACTTCGATTTCTGGTAAATGAGCGGCTTCGTCCTTAACGTTTTCGGCCAATATTGTTTCGGCATCAATTACTGTTTCGGAATGGACTAGATCAACCTTGAGGCCCAAACCTTGCAGCTCTTTAACCAGGACGTTAAAGCTTTCTGGGACCTTAGGACCAACGATTTCAGTCTTCTTAATAATCGACTCGTAAGCCTTACTTCGTCCGTAAACATCGTCAGACTTGATAGTCAGCATTTCTTGGAGGGTATTAGCAGCACCGTAAGCTTCTAGTGCCCAGACTTCCATTTCTCCAAAGCGCTGACCACCATTTTGAGCCTTACCACCTAGAGGCTGCTGGGTAACCATAGTGTATGGACCAGTCGAGCGAGCGTGAATCTTATCGGTGACCATGTGGTTCAGCTTGATCATGTACATGCTTCCAACCGTAGTACGTTCTTGATAGGCTTCTCCAGTACGACCGTCGTAGAGCTGTTGTTTACCGTCACGTGGCAATCCAGCTTCGGCTAGAAGGTCTTGTATCTTTTGAATTGGGACACCATTAAATGATGGGCTGGCGACTTTAATCCCTAAAGCACGAGCAGCCATACCTAGGTGGGTTTCGAACAACTGTCCTACGTTCATACGACTTGGTACACCAAGTGGGTTCAAGATGATGTCGACGGGAGTTCCATCTTCCATGAATGGCATGTCCTCAACTGGCATAACTCGGGCAATAACACCCTTGTTACCATGACGACCACCTAGCTTATCACCAACACTAATTTTGCGCATCTGGGCCACAAAGACCTGGATTTGCATGATTACGCCAGCTTTAAGTTCGTGCCCGTTGGCTCGACTGAAAACTTTAACACCGACAACTTTACCGTGCTTACCGTTACTCATGCGCTGTGAGGTATCACGAACTTCTTTGGCTTTTTCGCCGAAGATGGCGCGCAACAACCGTTCTTCGGAACTTAATTCTTGTTCACCTTTAGGAGTAATCTTCCCAACTAGGATGTCGCCAGGATGAACTTCGGCACCAATGCGGACAATCCCGTCCTCATCTAAGTGTCGGAGAGCTTCTTCAGAAACGTTTGGGATATCACGAGTTACAATCTCGGGTCCTAGCTTGGTTTCGCGGACTTCAGTCATGTAATCTACAATATGAACCGAAGTTAAGGTGTCATCTTCGACTAATTTACGAGAAATGATCATGGCGTCTTCAAAGTTATAACCACTCCATGGCATAAAGGCTACAACCAGGTCTTTACCTAGAGCTAACTCACCAGCCGAAACCGACATACCTTCGATTAGTACGTCTCCAGCCACAACCTTGTCACCAGTGTGAGCGACAACACGTTGATTGATGCTGGTACCTTCGTTACTACGAATGTAGTGGAGAGGCTCGTATTTAACGTTACCTTCTTTATACTTAACAACAACTTCTTGGGCGTTAGCCTTGATAACTTCACCAGTTGCTTCGGCCAAGACAACCTGACCACTGTTACGAGCAACAGCGCCTTCCATACCAGTACCAACAATTGGGCTAGCTGGTTGAATGAGTGGCACAGCCTGACGTTGCTGGTTACTGCCCATCAAAGAGCGATAAACATAGTTCTTTTCTATAAATGGAATCAGGCCGGCACTAGATCCGATAATCTGCTTACGACTGGCGTCCATATAAGTAACGTCGTCAGCATCAACTTCACTTGACTGTAGGTGTGAACGTGAACTAACGCGCTCAGCCACAAAGCTGCCATCATTGTTGACGGGCTCGCTGGCGTTGGCGATAACAGCCATTTCTTCGTCCGCAGCATCAAGATAGACGATTTCTTTAGTAACTTGGGATTTAACTGGCCAAGTGACCTTCTTAACAGCAGCGAGTTTTTTAGCGTCAGCAGATGTCATCTTGGTACCAGCCTTAACTAGTACTCTGCCTTTTTCGTCTTCTAAATCAATTGAGGCAGTTCGGCCAACTGCGTTTTTAGCGGCGACTGCGTTACTAACCTTACGGTAAGGAGTTTCAATAAAACCATAATCGTTGATACGAGCGTACCCAGCCAAGTTGAGAACCAAACCAATGTTAGCACCTTCTGGAGTTTCGACAGCACAGATACGGCCGTAGTGAGTAGCATGGGCATCGCGGACTTCAAAGCCAGCGCGCTCACGACTTAGGCCACCGGGGCCCATTGAACTTAACCGGCGCTTGTGAGCCAACTCGGATAGAGGGTTGATCTGATCCATGAACTGTGACAGCTGGCTTGAGGCAAAAAATTCGCGAACAGCAGCTACAACGGGACGAGCGTTTATCAACTGTGCAGGTGTTACGGTTTCAATTTCGCTCATACTCATTCTGTCCTTGGTGTTTCGTTCCATGCGTAATAGACCGATGCGAAATTGGCGTTGAACGAGTTCACCGACCAATTTAACACGACGGTTAGCTAGAGAATCGATGTCGTCAGCAGGTTCCTGGGTATTGTTCATGCGGATGATTTCGGCAATGATAGCCACTAAATCTTCTAGGCGCATAACGCGGTTTTCGGCAGTGTTAGCAATGTCTATATTTAGGCGTTTGTTGATCTTGTAACGACCAACCCGGCTAAAGTCGAAACGTTTGAAGTTATAAAACATGTTTTCGAGCAGACTACGGGCGTTATCAACGGTAGCAAGGTCGCCTGGTCGCAGTCGACGGTAAACTTCAATGAGAGCATCGTTTGAACCACGGCTGCTGTCTTTGTCCAAAGTGGCATCCAAATAATTGAACTCACCTTGATCTACATGCTTGAACTGCTCTCTCATTTGGGTTTCAGTTACACCTAGAGCACGTAATAGTGTCGTAACCGGAATTTTTCGCTTTCGATCTATCTTCACAAAAATAGCCCCATTGGCGGCCGTCTCAAACTCAAGCCAGGCACCACGCCCAGGGATTACCTTAGCACCGTATGTGTTTTTAGAACCATGAACATCGGACGTAAAGAACACTCCTGCTGAACGAATCAACTGGCTAACAACAACGCGCTCGGCGCCGTTAATAACAAACGTACCGCGGCTAGTCATCCAGGGGTAATCGCCGAGATAAATCTCTTGTTCTTTGATTTCTCCGGTAACTTTATTAGTAAGTTCGACAGTCGCTTTCAAGGGTGCGTCGTAACTAACATTGTTTTCTCGGGCATCTGTTTCGGACATTTTCGGTTTCTCGAACCGATAGTCTTTGAAACGTAAACTTAACTTAGTACCTGTATAGTCATCGATTGGACTAATTTCTGCCAAAAGCTCTCCAAGGCCTTCCTCAACAAACCATTGAAATGATTTGTTTTGGTGGTCAACCAGATTGGGGAGCTCTAGGGCGTCGTCTTCTTCAGTGAAATAAACTCGTTTTGCGTCTTTAATAGACTGTGACGGACTCTTTGCCATAGAGAGCAAAACTCCTGCTTATAAGATTAATATGTGGGAACCTTTAGATTTTGATCTGCGCGCGAAGATCCTAAGATGGGATTTTGATACTTGTATTTAAATAGATTACAGCACGGCCCACTTACCCTACTTCTACACCCAGTTTGAAGTATGGTCAATGAAATGTCAATAGTTATTTCTTAGGCTTTGAAGGTATGTTGATAACTTGATCAACTAGGCCGTATTTGAGTGCTTCTGTAGAATCCATCCACTTGTCACGTTCCATGTCTTGATGGATGGTAGAAGCTTTTTGACCAGTGTTTTTAGCCATAATTTCTTCCAAGAGTTTCTTAACGCGCAAGCTTTCACGTAGGTCAATCTCCTGGTCAGTTACCTTACCGCGTGTTCCACTACTAGGTTGATGAATCATGACACTGGAATTAGGAAGCATTGATCGCTTACCTTTAGTGCCGGAGCTTAGCAAGAAGGCGGCGGCGCTTGCTTGGATACCGATTCCGACTGTCTGAACATCGGCTTTAATAAACTGCATAGTGTCATATATAGCTAAAGCGTCATAAACGCTTCCACCCGGGCTGTTAATGTATAGATAGATATCCTTGGTTGAGCTTTCGTTATCCAAAAAAAGTAGCTGAGCAATAATTAAGTTAGCAGTATGTGGGTTAACGTCTTCACCCATAAAAATGATGCGATCACGCAGTAAACGAGAATAAATGTCATAGGCCCGTTCCATTCGGCCTTCAGTTTCAATAACTGTTGGGATTAATGCTGATTTAGGGGAATTTTTATAATTCATATCTACCTCGTGGTTAGTCACCATATATTATCGTGGCTAGCACTCACATGTCAAGAGTGCTAGTTTAACCTATTACGAAACCTACTGAAGCTTTGAGCAAGTCTAGCCATTCCACTTCCGGTAAGCGCAC
Organism: Candidatus Saccharimonadota bacterium; assembly: GCA_037139495.1. GTDB lineage: Bacteria > Patescibacteriota > Saccharimonadia > Saccharimonadales > JAUPVS01 > JAUPVS01. The sequence goes on from JBAXGG010000008.1 coordinate 29,554, forward strand.
TACCACCAGCAAGCACAAAAGGTACAGTTTCGGGAGGAATTGGCATTAACAATGCCGAAATGCAGGCTAACCCACCGACACTGATCCTTCGGGCATGTCGCTGTTCTTCTCGGTACTCTGCTGCTATTACTATCGAAGTCATTTCCGCAACCACTGCTTTTTCATGAGGGAGAAAATCTGACACAGCTACTTCTTAGTAGCGTAGTCAACAAGCTTGCCGATAGTTTTTTCACTTAGAATACGCATAGCAACGTCACGACGATTTTCTGGTTTATCGAGCTCTGCCTGCATAGCAGCATCTTGATACTGACTTTTTAGAAGTAGGATTCTTTGATCTAACTCATCAGGGTCAACTTTAAGGCTCTCCTGATCGGAAATTTCGCTGAGAACGAGTCCTGCTTTGACGCGGGTTCCAGCATTTGGGCGCTCACGCTGGCGATGCTCTTCTTCGGTTATACCTTCTTCTTTAAGGTGTTCTTCCCAGGTCTGGCCACGGTACATAAGGTTCTGACGCTCTTCGCGTTCGGCTGATTCTAGCTGTTCATCGATTAAAACTTCGGGTACATCGACAGTGCTTTTTGAAGTAATTTTTTCTAGTAGCTGGTTTTGATAGTCGCGGTCGCTTGCCTGCTGACGCTCCATAGTTAACTGGGTTTTGATATCATCTTTAAGGTCTTTTAGTGTCTTAAAAGGTCCAACTTTTTTAGCAAATTCATCATCTAATTTTGGCTGGCTAAGTTCTTGGACCTTGTTCACAATGACGGCAAATGTAACAGCTTTGCTAGCTAAAGCTTTAACACCATAATCTTTAGGAAATTTAAGTTCAAAGGTCTTTTTGGCGCCCGGTTTTAAGCCAATAAGATTTTCTTCGAATCCAGGGATAAAGTTATTACTGCCGAGAACTAGAGGGTAATCCTTTCCGTCGGCACCGTTAACTGGCTGTCCTTTCGCATCTGTACCCTTAAAGTCGATCATAACTTCATCGCCATTCTTGGCAGATCGTTCAACATTAACTTTATCAGCAGCCCTTTCCTTTAGACTGTTTAACACATCAGTAATGTCTGCGGCGTTAATTGTCACGGTTGGTTTGGCTAATTTGATCTTTTTGTAATCGGGCAAAACAATTTTACCAACAACAGCAACTTTAATTTCGGCTTCTAGCAAAGTAAAAGGAACAAACTTTTTCACCGTTACTACTGGTTGAGCAACTGGACGTAATTTGTCTTTACTAACAGCTTGGGTATAAGCGTAATTAATTGCTTCTTCGATAACTTCACTCTGCAAAACATTTTGGTCTAGATTTTTCTCAATAACTGCGGCTGGGGCTTTTCCTGGACGAAAGCCGGGTAGTTTTAAGGTAGCGCCAAGCTGCTGGACGGCAGCTTTTTTGATAGGTGCTAAATCGGCTTGATTAGCCACAAACGAAAGGGTTACTGATGTAGGACTGTCATTGGTATTTTTTACTTGCATAGGTTCCGACTATACCAGAAAATATTAGTACAGTCGACTGGCTAATAGTGTACCGGTAGTAATAAACCAAATCATCTCAACGGGCCATAGTTTTGAGTTAGTGTGAGTTTGGATGAGTTTATGGAACTTTGCTATCCTGGGCCAGTTTTTAATGCCTACGTTGCGTTTATAGGAAATGTAATAAGCCCACATTAAATCTGGGCTCATAGAAACAAAACTACACGTCAATAACAAATAAACGCCAGGTGGCTTCAGTATTAACAAGGTAGTTAATATACTAAGTGCGAAACCGATATCGGCCACCAACCATATAAAAAACTTTAAGCTATGGCAATCGCTGGCCGGGTAATCAAAATGTGGTAGTGCGTCAAGCGCGAAGTGCGATGCAAAAGCCAACGGAATTGCCAGAACCGGGATATGCACAAACGTCGCCACCAAAGCCCCAGTAACCGCGTGGTTGGTAGCCGTCATCTAGCTTTTTAGTAACTTTGTTAGCTGCATAAGGTTCAGACTGATTGTTTTGCCTGACCGTAAATCTTTTAGCGTAAACGTGTTTTCTTGAAGTTCTTTTTTACCAATAAAAATTACATAATGCAGATTTTTTTTATCGGCTGTCTTGGTCTGCTTGTCCGGTTTACGACCGGTTGTATCAACTACTAAATTTAACCCTGCTTGCCGTAGAGCCTGTAGTGTCGGTTGAGATTCGGCGTATGTATCGCCCACTAGAACAACGTAAAGATCGCTTTCCGGCTTATCCTTTGGCAGCAATTTATGAGTTTCCAGGAAATTCTGTAACGTTACATCGCCCATTCCAAAACCAACTGTTGGCACTGGCTCAACCCCAAAAAGCCCAACCAAACCGTCATAACGACCACCGCCAAACATGGCACGGTTGTTATCGGGGTGAGTATCGAATACCTCAAAAACAATGTCGGTATAGTAGTCAAAACCACGCATTAGAGTAATATCAAAAACGGCGTTAGTCAGGCCAGAGTCGAGTAGTAGCTTTTGTAATCTTTCTATTTCGCCAACAGATGGGTGTTTTTGCAAAATTTTCGGCAAATCTTGAACATTTTTAGCCTGTAAGATACTGATTAACTTATTCGTAATCGGTTGGTCTTGGATAATTTCCTGCAACGCTTCTGAGAAAACTTCTACATCCATTTTATGCATCCGGTCAATTAATTTGGCCGAATCGTGAGCTCTAGCCGGTTTTAATCCTAGATAATTTTCAAAGATATGATTCATCAGCTTACGAGTATTCAACTTAATAACGTAACTTTCACGACTAGCTCCAAACTGCTGTAAAATGCCGTCAGCCACTAAAATAAGTTCGTGTTCGGCTTCCAGCCCAGCTACACCAAATATATCAACATTAAGTTGCCAATGCTCCCTTAGCCGACCTCGTTGTGGACGTTCGTATCGCCATAAATTAGGGATCGAATACCAGCGTAAAGGATAAGCCAGTTCCTGCCGCTTAGCAGCCACCATACGGCTGACAGTCGGGGTCATCTCGGGTCGTATTACAACCTTGCGATCACCTCTATCGGTGAAGGAATAAGTTTGATCATTAACGATTTCTTCGCCGGTTTTAGCCAAGTATAGCTCTATGGGTTCAAGAATCGGGGCGTCATACTCTTCGTATCCAAAGCTTTCAACAACTCGTCGCATGATGTTAAACATGAATTTTTGTAAACGCTTATCTTCGGGATAAAAGTCGCGCGCACCTTTGTAGGGTTGGGTTGATAATACCATTGTGTAAATTGTACCAGAGAATCGGTTTAGATGGTGACATGCTTAATCTAACAAGGATAGCTTTATTCTAAATTTTTTCTAGATATGCAAGGCTTGAGCAGCAATTTATTCATACCAAGCTCCGTGAATTCCATCTGTATTTCATTTCAAGAAACTTTTTCGTCAGACCAAAATATGAGTACATTTAGTCAATCCTTCCGTTCCTAAAACTGATTCAATCGTTTCGATAACGGAACCTAGGTGTTTTAAATTCGTTATAAGCAACATCTATAACGATTCCGTATTCCATTAAAGCTAGTACAGGTTGACCAAAATTTTGATTTGCGTGAGATATACAACTTTGAACCAATGAAAGATGAGGCCACATTCAATCAATCGGCTATCTGAGAAACAAAGATACTAGTCCTAAAATACGATTGAGATTTAAGCCACTTGCTAGGTTATTTTACTGTGGGGTATGCAA
>JBAXGG010000009.1:0-31400 GCA_037139495.1 Candidatus Saccharimonadota bacterium
CTTACCAGGGCAAGTAGGATTCGAACCCGCTTACCTCTGTTAATCAATTTTATGTACAAAATAAAACAAGCACGTTTTCTATGCTTGTTTCTATGAATAATGCTCTAAATAACAGATTGAGAGACCTAGGTCGGTCACCTTAGGTGCTGCACTTGGCTGGGGCGGAGGGATTCGAACCCCCGAATGCCAGTACCAAAAACTGGTGCCTTACCGCTTGGCCACGCCCCATTGTTGATAACAGAGTGAATTGTAGCTTATATGATATGTTTTCTCAACTGTTAAGGGTGAATACGCTATACTTAATTTTAATATGCATATCCTTGAACCAGCTCATTTTGAAGCAGTTCGGGCCAAACGCCAGGCTAAAGAGCGTTCAATACATCGTAGAAAAAAATTTAAATTTGTAACTGTAGTACTTTTGCTGGCGATGCTTATCAACACAGGATTGTATTTACGTCCACTTCATTCCGTTGCTGCTAAAACATTTGTTCCGTTAATACCAACTGTTCAACCAAATTTGATTTGGCCAGCTTTCGGTCAATCAGCAATAGGCTCTTTGAGCCAAGGAGTTCAGTCTGAGACTTCAGGACAAAAACCAATTCCGATGGCCAGTATCGCCAAAGTAATGTTAGTAGTAGAAGTTTTAAAAAAGAAACCTCTTACTTCTGGCGAATCCGGCCCATTAATACCAATAACCGAGACTGATATTGAAATATATAATAAGTATGTGGAAAACGATGGTTCGGTCATAAAAGTGAATCTAGGTGAAAAAATTAACGAATACCAGGCTCTCCAGGCAGTTTTAACGCAGTCTGCAAGCAACATGGCCGATACATTAGCAATATGGGCCTACGGTTCAATGCAGGAGTATCACATATCAGCAAACAAAGATTCTTTAAAACTTGGCATGAGTCGAACAACCTTCGCCGGCGACGCCAGTGGCTTTTCGCCAGAAAGCACTAGTACTGCCCACGATTTGGTAATACTTGGACAAGCAGCACTAACTAACCCAGTTATTAAAGGAATCGTTGCTCAAAAAAATTCAGAAATTCCTTTATTAGGTACAGTAATGAACTCAAATTATCTGCTGGGATATGGTGGTATTATTGGCATTAAAACTGGCAACAGCGATCAAGCTGGAGGTTGTTATTTATTTGCAGCTACCAGAAAAATATTTAATCAAGAAATTACTGTAGTTGGCGCCAACATTGGATCTCCCACGCTTATTCAAGCCATGAACGTTTCTTTAACACTTTTAGATAGTTATTTTGCAGGTTTTGAAGAAGAAGTTATTATCCCGAAAGGAGCTGTTGTGGCACGCTACACGGCGCCCTGGCCGGCAAATACTACTGCCGTAACTGCAATGGATACATCGGTTTTGAGTTGGCGTGGTAGCAAGATGGTAGTAAAAATTGAAGTCAACCCTATTAAATCAAATTCAGCTGCTGGAAATCGAGTAGGGACTTTATTTATTCAGTCACCCTATGCTAAAACGATAACACCAATTTCACTGAGTAAAACTCTAGCACCTCCAACAAGCAAGTGGCGCTTTACGCGTTACTGATTTATATATTTTGGGGCTGCAGGTAAACCAAGAAACTCTTCAAGAGTTTTGTTACTTGCGCGCATATTTTTAGCTGATTCTATTCCAACAAAACGAACATGCCAAGGTTCGTAGACATAACCGGTAACAGACTGCTTTCCGGGGGGGTAACGTATAATAAAACCGTACTTGTAGGCATTATCATTGAGCCACTTGCCTTCTAGTGTATCGGCAAAACAAATTTCAACTTCGCATTTATGATCAGTTCTTCCGAGATCGATGGCAAGACCAGTTTGATGTTCACTAAAACCGGCTCTGGCACTATCTGTGTCGGCCGCAGCTTCTCCTTTCTGGGTAACGTAACTAGCATGTAAAGCTTTTTGGGTTATTTCAGAACGATAACCGCTGGCCAACATCAAATTTAAACCGTTAAGCTTGGATGCTTTGATCATAGTTACTAGTGCATTAGCAGTTATTTGACGCACTTTCATTTCATCCGTTCCGTCTGCTAACCTCAATGGGATGTTTGGTGTAACTAAATCAGATGGAGCGTAGCCTGCCGGTAGTGGTCGCCGTTTATTTACTACTACTAAAATGTCGTTGGGACTATTAAAGAAGTTTTGTTTTTCAACAAAATTAATCACAGTTTTTCGAGTAGATACTACGCTCAGGACAATTAACAAAGATAAAAATGGTACTAATACAACTTGTTTTGAATGACTAATTGCCATTACTACAGTATAGCCTATATGCCAGTTGTCTTGTACAATAACAGAGTAAAATGGCAAAAGTTAAACATAAGGAAGTAGCGGACTATATCGAACCGCTTAACATGAACGGCCTCAAGGGTCGGATGTTGCGTGTTCCTGCTCCAACTGGAAAGAAGCGCGAAATACTGTTCGTTTATGGTCATCACTCCAGCTTGGAAAGATGGTGGGGCGTTATACAGGATCTCAACCAGTACGGCGCCGTTACAATGCCAGACCTTCCAGGATTTGGTGGCATGGATAGTTTTTATAAGATTGGCCAAAAACCATCTATTGATGCTATGGCTGATTATTTGGCAACATTCATTAAGCTTCGCTACAAACACAAGAAAATTAGTGTTTCTGGCTTGTCTTTTGGTTTTGTGATTGCTACACGAATGTTGCAGCGCTATCCAGATTTAGTTGATAAGGTTGATATGTTCATAAGTGTGGTTGGTTTTTCTCATCATGAAGATTTCGCTTTTTCTAGGCGGCGCTACTGGTTCTATCGTATTTTAGCAGCCTTTTTTAGCTACCGAATTCCAGCGTTTTTTTTCAAAAATATAGCTCTAAATCCCCTTGTTCTGAGAGTTGCCTACCATAAAACCAATAACGCTAAAATAAAATTTGCTAATACTGATAAAACTAACCATAAAGCGCAGATGGATTTTGAAATACATTTATGGCACTGCAATGATGTTCGAACCTATATGTATACCGCAAATCAATTCCTTAAAGTTGACAATTGTAATAAACAAATCAATCTGCCGCTTTGGCACGTTAGCGTGAAGGATGAACAATACTTCAATCATTACCTTGTTCTTCAGCACCTAAAAGTTATTTTCAAGAAAGTTACTGTTGTAGTATCTAGTATGGACAGTCACGCTCCGAGTATAATTGCTGATGTAAAAGCTGCCGCCCCATTGTTACCAACAAAATTGCGTCGTGTTCTGGCCCGAAACATCAAAACATGAGTGATATAATACATACAAGATGAAAATCGGTATCGTATGCCCTTATGACATGGACCGTGGTGGCGGTGTTCAAGAACACGTCCTGGCACAGGCCCATGAACTTAAAAAACGTGGTTATAATGTTTCAATACTAACTCCAAAAACTCGTAATAGCGTAGTTGGAGCCCAAAGCACAGTTAAAATCATATATATAGGCGGCTCAACTAAGGTTAAAACGCCAATCAATACTTCACTGGAACTTGGGGCTAGTCTTAAACGGGATGCTGTTGATGATATTCTGGCTGCCGAGAAGTTCGATCTCTTACATATACATGAACCAGAAGTACCTTTTTTAGGCGCCCAGATCGTAGCTAAGGCTAATTGCCCGATTGTAGCCACGTTTCATGCCATTCATCCCGAAACACCTTTAGCTCGTACTATTGAAACAGTCCGTATTCCTTATTCACGTTCTATCTTTACAAGACTTACCGAACTAACTGCTGTTTCTGACGCTGCAGCAATTTTTGTACGCGAAAGAACTGGCCGAAAAGTACACATCATCCCTAACGGTATCGATCTTAATAAGTATAATTACGAACCTCACGTTCATACAGTTGAACCAAAATCTATCTTGTATGTTGGCCGACTCGAAAAACGCAAAGGTGTTATCTATCTAATCAGAGCGTATGCTGCTTTGGCCAAATTACGTGATGACGTCTGCCTTCAAATTGCTGGTGATGGTGATTTAAAAAATAGTTTAGAGGAATATGTTAAAAATCATAAGATACCTCGGGTAGAGTTTTTTGGTTTTGTGAGCGAAAAACAAAAAACCGAGTTATTACATCAAGCCACGATTTTTTGTTCCCCTGCTCTTTACGGTGAAAGTTTTGGTATAGTTTTATTAGAAGCTATGGCTAGCGGCACCGTAATTGTCGCCGGGGATAATCAAGGTTACGCTGGTGTCCTGCAGAATACAGGGCGATTGTCTTTAGTTAACCCTAAACAAGTCAGCGAGTTTAGCCGTCGTTTAGATGTGCTACTAGATGATGAAGGTTTGCGTCAAAATTGGCTTGAATGGGCCAAGCTTGCCGTTCAAAAATATGATTACCCTAGGGTTATCGATCAGTATCTAGAAGTATATAAACAGATTCCCAGCTTAAAGCTATGAAGATCGGTTTCGTTTTGGACGATGGCTTAGATCGTGGCGATGGCGTTCAGCAATACATGTTAACTCTTGGTAAATGGCTGTGTAGTCAGGGTCACGAAATACATTATCTTGTTGGTCAAACTCACCGAACGGATATTCCTTACGTTCATAGTCTAAGCCGTAACCTTTTTGTTCGTTTTAACGGTAATCGCATGTCTATTCCTCTACCTGCTAACAATAAAAGAATTAAAACATTACTTAACTCCGAAAAATATGACGTTCTACATGTGCAAATGCCGTATAGCCCATTTTTGGCTGCTAAAGTTATACGGTTTGCACCACTAGATACAAAAATTGTAGGAACCTTTCACATACTACCATACGGACGTTTACAGAGCTTTGCAGCACGTTTACTAAGCTGGTATCTTCGCGACACTAACAAACGAATGTCAAATATCTGGAGTGTTTCAGAACCGGCTCGAATTTTCGCACAACAAATAAGCATTACTTCGTCGGTTTTACCTAATGTAATTAATCTAGCTAAGTTCAAAATCGTAAAAGCGAAACCAGGATCTTTTAGAATCGTTTTTTTAGGAAGATTAGTGAAACGGAAAGGTTGCTATGAATTACTAAAAGCCTTCAAGTTAGTTATAGCCGAAAATCCTGAAATTATTTTACATATTGGTGGCTCAGGACCAGAAAATAAGAGGTTGAGAAATTGGGTATCTAACAACGGTTTAGCCAACAAAGTAATATTTGACGGTTATATAGAGGAAGCAGATAAAGCTCTTTATTTGGCTAAAGCTGATATTGCTGTGTTCCCGAGTTTAGGTGGAGAAAGCTTCGGGATAGTACTGTTAGAAGGTATTGCTTCAGGAGCAGGAGTTGTTCTGGGAGGGAACAATCCCGGCTACAGCAGTGTTCTGGGGAGCATCCCTGATTGTCTGTTTGATCCCCGAGAATCTTCAAAATTTGCTAATTTATTGATTGATTTATACGAAGATAGAAAAAAACGTCTTGATTTACATTACAATCAACAGAATTTAGTTAAAAAATTTGACGTAGCCGTTGTCGGTGAAAAACTGCTATCATACTACCAGCAGCCATAAGGAGTAAACATGAAACTATTCACTAAAAATAACGGTATTACGATCAATTTTTCAACTGATGCAGTTTTACGTACAATTATTTTGGTTATAATAGCGATTTTCTTTTTACGATTTATTGGCAAAATAGGACATCAGTTAGAATTATTTGGTATTTCGGCGTTTCTGGCTATTGCGCTTAACCCAGCAGTTAGTGCAATCTCACGACATCTTAAGATAAAAAAACGTATTTGGGCGACAGGTTTAGCTTATATTCTTGTTATGGGTTTACTTATTGGGTTTGTATTATTAGTAGTTCCGCCTTTAGCACATCAAACCAACGTTTTCATTAAAAGCGTTCCAAATACTGTCAGTAACCTTAAAAATGCTGACTCTGCACCTGGACGTCTGGTTCAGCGTTATAATCTACAAAAACAGGTCGATAAGATCAGCTCTGATTTAAATGCCAGAATTGGAGATGTTCCGACTATTGTAATAAGCACTGCAAGCCGCGTTGGCAGCGCTTTTATAACCACCGTTACAATAATTGTATTGACATTTATGATGCTGGTAGAGGGCCCGCTATGGTTTGAAAGGTTGTTTTCAGCAATGCCAGAGGTTCGTAGAAAACCTTACCGTCAATTAGTAAATAAAATGTATAAAGTAGTAACAGCTTATGTAAACGGTCAGGTTTTAATTGCTGCTATTGCCGCTCTTTTCAGCTTTACCGTTTTAACTATCGCAAGTCACTTTACTCATTCTCCAGTTAATGCAGCTGCTCTTTCCAGTATAGTATTCCTTTTTGGTTTAATTCCGTTAATTGGAAATACTATTGCAGCTGTAATCGTAGTTATTATATGTCTTTTCAGTTCCGTACCTTTGGCCATCATAATGGCAGTTTATTTTCCTATTTACCAGCAGACCGAGAACGCAACATTGCAGCCGCACATACAGGCTAAAAATAATCAGCTTACACCACTGATTGTATTTATGGCAGCCCTAATTGGAGCGGGCTATGCGGGTTTATTAGGAGCATTTATAGCCATTCCAGCAGCTGGTTGTTTAAGAATTTTCTTAGAATACAAATTCGGTGGCACACTCATGCCTACCGAGGATACCGTAATTAACGCTAAGGAACAGTAAATACACCGAGTTTTCTCACCTAACACTAAGCTCAATAAGCTTAACCTCTACGTAAGTGTTCTTGCCCAGTTTTAAATGTATGCTTTTATATTTCTAAATTATTAGAAGTTCTTTTCTACTTCAAATGTTAATTAAGTAAAAGTTTTAAATCAGCATAGTTGGGTTACATACGGTTCCAGATTTGGCCGTTAACAGTGTCTCGGATATTGATTCCTTGAGCGATTAATTCCTTACGTATGTTGTCGGTAGTCAACCAATTTTTTTGGTTTCGTGCTTCTTGTCGATCCGAAATGATTTTTTTCTGGAAATCGGATATATCAGGCTGCTTGCAAAGGGTTAACCCCAGCAAACTGTCAATTGTTTTGAGGAGTTCTTTGAAGTCTATTAGACCTACTAGGCTAACACCACCGGTTTCCAGTATCTTAGCTAACTTGCTAATATCTGCCAAAATTTCCGGTGTGTTCATGTCGTTTTGAGCATGTTCTTTGAGCGTCTCGCCAATAACCTTGTAAGGAGGTTGATCACTGCTGATGGCATTAGCTTGCCACTGCAAGTCAGCCATGGCACAAAAAGTTTTAAGACGATTAGCAGCCGCTTCTAAGTTATCCCAGCTAAAATTTAGCGTACTGCGATAATGAGCTTGCATTGACAATATTCGAAAAGCCATTGGGTCAATTTTTTTTTCTTGAATATCTATTAAAGTGAAAACATTGTTGAGGCTTTTGCTCATTTTTCGTCCATGGACTAGTAAATGCTCATTGTGGACAAAAAAATTGGCGTATAGCATGTTAGTTGCAGCTGTACTTTGTGCAATCTCATTTTCGTGATGTGGAAAAATTAAATCAATTCCACCAGTGTGGATGTCGAATGGTTGTCCAAGGTTTGCGGCACTCATTGCCGAGCACTCAATGTGCCAGCCAGGTCGGCCCATAAGTTTATGGCCGTCTAGTTCAAATTCCCAAGCCGGTTCCGAATTTTTTTGTAATTTCCATAAAACAAAATCATGAACTGACTCTTTATCATATTCATCATTATTTATCCTGGATTCATTGGTATTGTCTTGGTTAAGCTCTAGTAACTGACCGTATTTTTTTCCAGAATCACGGTATTTTTTTATCGAGAAATAAACCCCATCGTCGGCTATGTAGGCAAATTTACTTTTATATAATTTTCGAATCAACTTCTGTATGTCAGGGATACTTTCTGTTGCTTTAACAAACTGCATTGCATCTGTATCATTACCGATAGCCTTCATATCTTCCAGAAAGATTTGTTCATATTTTAGTGTCATAGTCTTTAATGCAGTTTCCGGTGCATCTTCGGGATAGCTTCTCTGACTACGATCAATAGTTTTATCGTCTACATCTGTAAAGTTCATAACCTGTTTTACTTCTAAACCTTCGGAAATTAGGCACCGTCTAAGAATATCGGCTGATATAAAAGCCCGCAAATTTCCAATATGAATGTGATCATAAACAGTTGGTCCACAGCTATACATGGTTGCACGACCAGGTTTATTAGGGATGAAATCATCTATGCGTTTTGTAAGCGTATTAAACAACAGCATCTTTGTTGTCCTGATCTAATTTATCTAACAACTGGTTTGCTATCTTGACAGATTCATTTATGACATCCTTGATAAGTTGTCCATCGTTTATTTTGAAACCACTGGCATAACGATGTCCGCCGCCGCCAAAATTAAAAGCCAAATCATTAGCAATGCCTTTATTAAAGTTCGTTCTGATCTTACCGGTGATTTTACCATCCCGGTATACTTTGAAAGCAATAGCGACGTCGACACCCTCGGTTAAACGCATATCATCGATTACCAACATTGAGGGGTTATATAATGGACTATACTTATGAATTTCCTCCCAAGGAATTGTAATCGTAGCGATCCGGTCGTAATATTCGATTCGTTGGAGCAATTGGCCTTTGTAGCGAGTTAACTCGGGAGATTTACGCATCAATTCACGACGAGCAGCTTCAGCTTTCGCTAGACTAACCCCATTTTCAACTAACTCTGAAATAACTTGAATACTACGTGAACTGGTACCCTCACTAACTAGTCCAAGGCTGTCTGACATGATCGAGGTTGCAATTAGCTCTTTTGCAGCTAGACTAATCGGCCAATTGAGCTGGTGCGCTAGTTCATATATTAATTCACCAGTTGCCACAACGTTTTTGTTACACGTAACCGTTGCAAATGGTATACCAGCTTCAACTGGGTGATGATCTAGGACTATGCAAGGTTTGTTAGCAATTGATTTACGTAAGTTTGTTTTTTTCAGACTTTCAAATAAATCATCACTACTCGTGTCAACAATAATACTGGCGTCAAACTTATGTGGTATATCTTTACTGACACGACTCCATCCGCTTAAGTGGTGTAAATAGCTGGGTATATCAATGCCGCAGTAGAGGAATGGTTCTTTATCCATGTCACTAAGGATTTGCTCTAAAGCTAAGGCGCTAGCCAAGCTGTCGCCGTCAGGATTATCAGCTTGAAGAATTACCACCGATTTGGCGTTTTTCAATATTCCGGCGATCTCAGCAGCTTCAGGATATTCAGTTTTTTTCATTGATAACAGTATAACCTATTCCATCAACTGACGGCTCTCTAGAGCCCGGCTAAGGGTCAATTGATCAGCATACTCTAAATCTAAACCAACTGGTAATCCACGAGCTAAGCGTGATATTTTAACTTTTCTATCTCCGATCTGCTTCTGTATATAAAGAGCCGTGGATTCGCCTTCAACACTGGCACTGGTTGCAAGGATTACTTCATTGACCTTATCTGTATCAATTCGTTGAACTAATTCGCTAATATGAAGCTGCTCAGGGCCGATTCCGTCGATTGGTGATACAAGTCCACCTAATACGTGGTAAGTACCCTTAAAGCCTCCAGTTTTCTCTAGAGCGACAATATCAAAAGGTTCGGCGACTACTGCAATGAATGTTTTGTCTCGTGAAGGGTCAATATATAGCTGAGACAATTTTTCGCCTTTTTGGATCAAAGCAAAAGTTCTGGGACAATAATCAATCTGCTCGTGGAGAATTGCTATCTTTTCGGCCAGTTTGGTGGCTTTATCTGGGTTAGCCCTTAACAAGTAATAAGCATACCTCTCAGCCGTACGTGGCCCAACTCCTGGCAATAGGCCTAGAGCGTCTACAAGTTCATTGATGGCAGGCGGTAAAATTCTCATAAACTATAGTTCAAATTTTCTATTTAAAATTTTTTTACAAACCTAGGCTGCCTAAAGAGCCCATCAACGGTTGCATTTTTTCAGCAGCGATACGTTGGCTTTCGTTTATAGCTTCCTTAACAGCATCCTCTATGTTGCGTTCGAGATCAGCGATATCATCTAAGTCCACTGATTCCGGATCAATATAAATTTTTTTTATTTTTTGTTCGCCGGTAATTTCTACCTTCACAGCTCCGTCGCCTTTTTCGACTGTAATTACCTGCTTTTGTAATTCTTTTTGAACTTTTCGGGCCTGCATTAGCATTTTGGCCTGGTCAAATCGGGTCATATTTTTCTCCCTTATTTACTTACTTGCTAGTATAACAAATTCTAAGATTTTAGGTTGAAAACTTGCCGAGTATCGAAATTTCGCGGCCATGCCACAAAATATGATTGTGTATTGTAAAAACAAGCGAGGATTATAACGAATGCGACCGCCGTAATACCAGCTGCTCTAGCTAAAGGGTTACGAGGGAAAACTGTGAACCATTGCTGCAAGAATAGTGCGATTCCAGCGGCGACGAAAATGTAGAATACAGGTAGTGCGATTACAAGTGCTAACCAACCATTAAAGATCGTCAAAACAACAGCTAGGAAAAAAATACCAAAAAATACCCGTACCCGGTCTAGTAGTCGATAACTAAACAAAACATAAACACCTAACATGCCCATGATAAGACTAAAACTATTAAACATTGGAAGATGTCCAAGCCAATATACAGGTAATTCAGGACCTTTAAAGGTAAACCAAATTGGTAAGTGCCAGGCATTTGACCAGAATAAACCAAGATTGAATCGACTTGGCAACATTAACCAGTCTCTAACCAATATTGGACTACGGATGAAACCGTTGATCAACGGTACTAACCCGACTATAACGGCGGTAATTGTGAACCAACCCAGAAATTTCGGTATTTTAGAGATCTCAAACCAAATATGTTGCCGTTGCCAAAATAATAGCGGTACAACTAGCCAAGCTAATCCTGGCACATACAGGCAAACTTCCAAAATAAGTATGCTGGCCATAATTGTTCTAATTCTTGGCGCGCTGACTGACTTTAATTTCATTCCAACCCAGATCAGTCCAATCGAACTAGTAAACATTATTAATGGTGTTCCTAAACGAGCAAAATGCAGAAACCAAGCCGACGTAATCAGTAATAAAGAACTCATAACAGCAATCCTTCGACTATACCAAGTCCGAATAATATCAAAAGAAAGGAGTATTACACCGAGACCCCAGAGAGCACTAGCAGATCGCATCCAAAACGGCCCATTTTTACCTAACCTAATAAAGGCATATTGAATTAGCTTATGAGGAAGGAATAAAGGATTAGCAATCAATTTATGAAGCGAATTTACTTCTGAGCGGGCAGTTAACTCGGGCAAACTGAAACCGGGAACCAGTGTGCCAAGCTGGTACCATAAAACTGCCCCAACAAAAGCGGCAACCATTCCATAGATTAATATTTGATGCCAATACGTTCCAATAAACTTATAAAAAGATTGTTTCATGCTTATGGATATTATACCCTGTAAACCCTAAGATATAGAATTTCTCTTTTGGTCTTTATTTACTAAAAGGATTTTCGTGTTTGGTATCGAGAGATGTTATCCGCTGTTTTTCACGATCAAAGTAAAGTTCAACGTTGCCAGTCGGGCCGTTCCGGTGTTTTTTGATCATAATGTCCATAATGTTTTTTCGATCCGTTTCAGGGTTATAGTAATCCTCTCGATATAGGAAGGCTACCACATCTGCATCCTGTTCAATCGAGCCAGATTCACGAAGATCCGATAACTGTGGATGTGGCGGGGTTCGGCTTTCGACAGAACGGCTTAATTGGCTCAGTGCTAAAACCGGTACATTCAATTCCCTGGCTACACCTTTCAACCCGCGTGATATTTCGGAAATTTCTTGAACCCGATTAGCGTCACCACCAAAACGTGAGCCACCGCTCATCAGTTGAAGATAGTCGACTACAATTAATCCTAATGGATGTTGATGTGCTTCCCGACGTGCTTTAGTTCTTAGCTCACTAACAGTAATTCCGGGCGTATCATCAATATATATTTGAGCTTCACTCAAAGTACCCATTGCTTGACCAATTTTTTCGAAGTCAGAATCATTCAAATTGCCTGTTCTTAAGGACCAGGCATCCACACCTGATTCACGAGCCAACATGCGGTCAACCAGCTGTTCCTTACCCATCTCAAGACTAAAAATTAGTACAGGCTCTTTAGCGTTAACTGCCACATTATGAGCTAGGTTCAAAACGAAAGCGGTTTTTCCCATAGAAGGCCGAGCTGCAATTATGAAGAGATCAGATTTTTGAAGACCGGCAAGTTTTGTATCTAGATCTTTATAACCGGTCGGAATTCCACGCAACTTACCTTTGTCTTTGTGTAATTCATCTAAACGCTCAAAACTTTCGGCTAAAATATCTTCCAAACTAGCAATGTCCTGTTTTACATGCTGTTGACTAACATTAAAAAGCCTAGTTTCTGCTTCTTCGATAAGTTCCTGTAGATCTGTACTTTCGTCAAACCCAAGTCCAACTATATCCTGAGAAGCTTTAATTAGACGCCGCCGCAAAGATTTCTGAGCGACAATCATAGCGTATTGCTCAACATGTGATGCAGTTGGTACGAAATTAGTTAGTTCTGTTAAATAAGATGAACCACCTACGGCGTCTAAAAATCCGGTAGCTCGCAATTGATCGGACAGTGTCAAGACATCAATAGGGCTATGTTGTTCATATAGTCTAGTTACTGCCTCGTAAATTCGGCGGTGTCGGTCTTCATAAAAGTCTTCTGACCGAACTGTGTCGGCAATTTTTACTAGGGCATCACTATCGATAAGAATGGCTCCCAATAAACTAGCCTCTGCTTCACTGTTTTGAGGCGGGATTCTAATCAAGTCAGTCGGGAGTTTAGCAGCCATAGTATTTATGATTCTAGCACTTCAGTAGCACCAAATATATTGCTTATGTTATCTAATGGGTTTGTAATAGGTTTTTTTGCCTCTTCAGGAGCCGATATTGTCTTCCTACTGCTATTGAGCACACAAATAATTTTCACGTCGCGGCCAAGCTGGGCAGACATTAAATCTAATAAAATTTGACGATTCTTCATCTCATTAACACGATTTTGGTGAAACGGAAAATTAAATGCCAAAGTAATAATATCCTCATCAAACGATGGTTGCGCCATCCGAATAATTCCGTACAGAGTGTTATATTTCTTCTTAATAGCTTCAAGAACATTAGACCAAGCCTTTAGAAAATCCTCAGTAAAGTCAGATGTATCTAATTTTTCGCTATTTGTATCAATAAGCTCCTTTTTGGGTTTTTCAACTTTAGCTACTACTAATTTTGGCTTAACCAAATCAATCTCATGTTTTTTGTTATTTGTATCAGTAAATTTTTCAACAGATGGAATGATATTTATTTGCAAATTAATGCCAAGCAAGACTACCTCTAGTTTAGTTTCTGGGTCACTACTAGCCGGAACATCAATTAATTGGTTCATTAACTGAGTTAAAACTAAAGCATGGTTAGAACCATCTAAAAGCTGTTTACGGACGGCCTGACCAAGCTGTGCAGCTAACTGAACTGGTTCATCTCCTCGTTCTGTACTATCAGTGAGGATATCGAGAATATCCTTAGGTGTGCCATTAATTGTATACTTATACAGTTTTTCGATTAGCGCTTTTGGCGCTATGCCGAGCATGCTACGGATATCTTCAGCTTGGATTTTATGGCCGAGACTACTAACTTGATCAAGCAAACCAATACTGTCGCGGAAACTTCCGTCGCCATGCTCAGCAATTAATACCAAAGCTTCGTCACTGATACTGATTTTCTCGTTTATTGCAATTGATCGTAAATGTTCTACGGCTTTATTGGGATCTATGCTTTTAAATTTGAATCTTTGGGTGCGGCTAATAATCGTTTCAGGCAGTTTGTGCGATTCTGTCGTCGCTAATATAAAAATTACATGCGCTGGGGGCTCTTCTAGGGTCTTTAAAAGAGCATTAAAAGCTTCTTTGGTTAACATATGAACTTCATCGATAATGTAAACCTTATACTCGGCGCTAGTTGGCGCGATATGAACTTTATCACGAAGGTCGCGAATTTCGTCAATTCTTCGGTTACTAGCAGCATCAATTTCAATAATATCAATAACGGGTTTATCTTCGTCGTATTCTAAACCGTTGATTTCGTGGGCTAAAATACGAGCAATACTAGTCTTACCTACCCCACGTGGTCCTGTAAATAGGTAAGCATGACTAATCAAATTTTTTCTTAAAGAATTTTGCAGTGTTTTAATAATATGATCCTGGCCAACGATTTCAGACAGACTCTTAGAACGGTATTTACGATATAAAGCTTGCCCCATAGTAGGTCTATTATACTTGAGAGGTAGTGTTATTGACTACCATGAACCGTCAGGAGACGAAGGTAAAATCTGGTAAAATGGTTTAGGTCTGGGGAAAACTTGATAAACAGCTACAGCGGCTGCCAAAAAACCTACACCTCTAGCTATGTTAGCTAATCCATGCCTATCGCTTAGATCAAGTAGTTCACCTGTTAAGGCGCTAGCGTAAGCAACATTCAAAGACAGATACGAGTTATCCGGATCTTCAGCGAACGCGCGTATAGAATCTTTATGTGACATAATTTAAAGAGCTGCTTCTAAGGCGGCCCACTCAGCGCCATCTTCTTCGGGTACATTGACACTAACTTGATCACCTGGCTTAGCCTTAAAGTAAGTTACGCTAGCCAGTAGAACTCGATACTCGTGATCGGCAACTTTAACGAAATAGTGGCCCTCTTTTTGTTCAAGAACTCCAACTAATTGTTTTCGGGGAATTGGTCCAATTTGCTTGTACAAGAAAGCTCCGTCATCAGCAATAGTTAATTTGAGTATATCGCCTTGAACTAGCTTAGACTTAGAAGCGTAATTAGCAGGTACTGGATATAATTTGCCATCACTACCAACCATATTTTGGCCGTCGAAAACACCTTCAATTACCTTACCCAAGTTATCTTCAACATTAGATGCGGTAACAACAGGGTCATCACCTACGACGCTCACAAGAAGCTCTTTCGCAGCTGCCAGATTGGTTTCGGCTTCTTGTATTAGTGATCGTAATCGTTTGATTTGTTTGTCTGCTAAATCTGCCATAATTGGCTACCTCTCGTAGTACTTCTGTCTTTGTTTACCTACACTTTATGCCTCAAAATAACATGTTTGAGTTATCAAGTCAAAACAACAATATCTAAATCTGTGGAAAACTCGTTTACGTTTCTGCTTAGGTCGTAGCTATATTCAGGTTTTTGTAACTATCTACTAGAGATTTATCAATATCACCGTTTTTTTTGTTTTCATATTTCCCTTTTTTCCAAAAGAAAATAGCCCTCGGAAGGGACTATTTATTTACGAAATAGTTTATTAGACTAGTTCAACCGTTGCACCAGCTGCTTCCAAGGCAGTCTTAGCGTTTTCAGCGTCTTCTTTTTTAGCACCATCGAGGACATTCTTTGGAGCGCCGTCAACAATTGCTTTAGCTTCGCCTAAGCCAAGTCCGGTAATATCCTTAACAGCTTTGATTACGGCAACCTTTTGGGCGCCAGCATCCTTAAGGACAACGTTGTATTCGCTTTTTTCGTCAGCGGCTGGAGCAGCGTCGCCACCAGCAGTAGGACCGGCCACAGCAACAGCTGCGGCAGCTGGCTCAATACCGTATGTATCTTTAAGGATGTTTTTAAGTTCGTTTACTTCTAAAACAGAAAGCTTAGTCATCTCTTCTGCTAATTTTTTTAAATCTGCCATTATATTCTCCTTTAAATTTCTAATTATTAGCTTTAGTTTCAAGGCCTTCAAGTAATCCATGAAGGTTACCAGATAAAGCCGACATTATATCGTTGACTGGGGTTTGCAGCATAGTCAGTACTTGACCAATTAATTGGTCCTTGCTAGGAAGAGCTGCCAATGCTTTAACATCTTCAGCTGCAATAAAATTGCCATCGGCGTTAATCGCCCCTACGAATTGTAGGGTAGGTTGTTTTTTGGCAAAAATGGCCAGGGTTTGAGCTGGTGCAACTTCGTCTTCAGAGTTAAATGCGTACAGAAGCATTCCATTAATGGCGCTAGTATCAACGTCTTTAAGGTTTTCGTTCGTCTGAATTGCTTTAATTACTAAACGGTTTTTAACAACCTTTACAGTTGTACCGTTTAAGCGGGCTTCGCGACGTAGCTCCTGTAAGGCTTTTACTGTTGTACCTTTGTAAGCTGTTATCACTGTCATCTTAGAAGAGTTGAGGAGTGCACTAACTTCAGATACAACCTCGTGTTTTTTTGCTTTTAGTAAAGCCATTTGTATATACTCCTGTTTAATATATCGACCTAATGAACTTGAACTCGGAGTGTTACCTGTAAAAAAAGCCTCTGAAATACATCAAAGACTTAGTGTTTACACCTAGGCGACATTATCAAGGCTATACCCGTCGCTGTCTTTGGTAACTTAGCATTACTTTAACAGACAGCCTCACCCCTGTCAACTAGTCAGTATAAACGGGTTCATTATATATTGGAGTTTTTTCTGGTGCAGCGGGCCGTAAAGCTATACTGCCGAGAGTTTTTGGATCAGCTACTTTTAACGCTCTTAACTTATCATTAATTTCTAAATAACTCTCGTCGGGTTGAAATGTATCCGAATTCTTTTTTCGATCTGTCGTCATATAATCTCCTTTTAACAAAAACGGC
This sequence comes from Candidatus Saccharimonadota bacterium, assembly GCA_037139495.1. GTDB lineage: Bacteria > Patescibacteriota > Saccharimonadia > Saccharimonadales > JAUPVS01 > JAUPVS01. Next base: position 16,631 of record JBAXGG010000009.1, read on the forward strand.
CCTCTTTTAGTTGAGGACCGTTCGTTTTTCTAATTCATAACAACTCAATTCCTCGCGGGTGCGTGGTTGACAGTCTTCTCAGCGATAATTGATTGAGCCATAAATGAATGTTGCATTACTTGAGTTCAGCTGTCAAGGCATCATACCGGCCCAGTAATCATGTATTTCCTGGTTTGTTGGTTCAGGGTATTGGGCTCTATCTGCATCACTTGCACTTGCGTAGGGTATTACTACAACCTTTTTCTCAAACTCCTTACGCAATACAATTTGTGTTTTAAAATTTTCCTCATCTTCAGAGCTTATAAAATCACTCTCTACGTGGTTGGTCGCAATTTCAACCATAATATTCTCCTTAAATTAAAATCAGACTTCTTGGTGAAGCCTGATGTGATGAGCTGTGCTAAGGCGTATAAACGCTCAGGCTTCAACAGTACTGAAGCACAGCCCTGTAAGACCTAGGAGTAGGTGTAAGTTTTTTATATTATTTAATTTCTTCATACCTCTAATCTACTACAATGGATCTTTCTTGACAACCCCTGATAAACGGCGTAAGTTTAATATTAGAAAACACTATAAGGTTTCCGTAAAGTAAAAACGGTGTTTTTAAAGAAGAGTCGTGCAAAATATTACCTGTAGTCCAACTGTTGATGTAGGCGTTACTACATTCAAGATACGGTCACTCTCGAATAATGTATGTGCTGTCACCCAATTTAAATCAGCAAGTCGTAATAAATATTCAGGTAAGGATAAATTTCCTTTTTTAGTTCATTAGAAAGTTTCGAACCATGGTAAACATATTACACAACCAAAATATTGAAGATGAAATAATGATTCTAGCTTCGATCGAAAATTCAGCTATAGATGCAACGAGTGCTTTGATTGAAAATTGGGAAGCTTATTTGGATCCAAAAGACACTGAACACTCAGATTTCTATGCATATTTCGTCTTAGATGACCCTTGCCACGGCATTCAACATGAATTGTTAAAAATGAATCTGGGTATAAGAGTAGTGGGATCTGATATTGTCATAACAAAAGTTGGTATAGCTCTTTTTTCAAGGATCACAGATTACGATGTAGTCTATTCTAGCCAACCACAGCCTACCCTAGGTGAGTAAGCTTGAATTGGGTGTAGCGTTCGGCGGCTAGTCGAGTAAGTTCTTTATCTTCTCCTTTATTTACGAATATCATAGCTTCGCCAAGTATTGGATGGACCTGCGAAAGTTTTTCGTGCATTTCCTGAACAAGTTTGCGATAACTAGGATGACCCTGGGGCGATGTACGCAGTTCGTGTAGATGAAAAGCTTCACGCCCATTGTAAGTAACTTTCCAGCGCATCTTATGACCCAATAAGGTAGCGTACTGAGCTTCCAGTACAAGTTCGGCCTGTTGCAAGTAGCTATATAGCCCAAGGCTAAGGTCAAAACATTTTTCAAAACTTTCCGTTAAATCAGCATCTTCAATCAGATGTGACATCTCGTAACCGTAGCGTGGGGTCAAGAACTGCCATTCTAGATCATCAACCATACGGTGGCGTTGCAGATCACGGAAAATACCGTAATCACATACTAAATCCCAGCTGTAATGGGCTATTTCTAGTGCCCGGCCAGGGCGATGACGTCGGTTTAATCTTTCACCAATATAGGCTGTGAAAACTTCGTTCTTGCGCTCATAATCCCACGTTTCAACTTCTTTTCTAATACTCCCAAGCGGTAAGGTGCTATGTTCGTAAAGCATATCCGGAAGCAAATCCATTTCATTTCGTGGCCAGACGCTATTAAGCTGAACTGCTTCCGATTCATCAGCGTGTGCATTCGGCAAATAAGCCTTAGCTAAATCTTGAACAGCCTTATATGTGTTGGCGCGGTAAGCCATTGTAGCACCACCACGATCGGGTTTATCGGCTCGTTCTAGAAATGTTGGGATAGTTTTACGGGCTTCAGTAAGGATGTTCCGACCAGCAATATTAGCTTCCGGTAGTTCATCACCTAAAAGGTGTATTATTAAGCTTTCTAAGGCCTGCCCTGAAGCATAAATACCAACTGTAGATTTAGTAGCTACTGGCAGGACTGGACGCACAGCATCGCAGGCTTGCGCTCGAATAGCTCCTTTCCAAGCTCCATCACGTTCATTGACAGGAGTTATAGAATTTTTTTGTAAATACTTGGTCAACTGATGAACCATTTCTGAGTACAAATCAAAAATGCTATTCATAACTCGTCGATACTCTTTTTTAACATCTGATTTGAAGTGTTCGGGTACGTAATAACGGTAATTGCCCTGGGAATCTTTTTGATCAAAATAGATATATCGGGTTGATTGTTCCAGGTAAGCTGCGAGTCTCCCCCACTCAAGTTTTTTAGTAAGTAAATTAGAGGCGTTCTCAACAACTATATATTGGCCGATTAACTGCTGGACAGAGTCATCACCGTATGCCGTAATAACCCGCTGCAGTAGCTTAGCGTCCTTGCCGGCCGTTTCAGCAAACTCATCCAGGATAGTGACCCGCATATCGTCGCCGCGTCGACTCAGGCGAGCCATAGCGGCAGCAATCGTCATTGGCCCTAGTTTATCTTTAAAGCCGTAAACGTCGCCTTCGGTATTGGTAACTGATTCGGCCAAAAAATCCTGTCCAGCCGAGCTAATAACCCAATGACCTTTTTCGTCTTTTTTGACGAAAGGATTATGGCTATTAACAGTTTGCATTGCTATACTTCCGGGTTTTCCGGTTGGTGCTGGCAAGAGTTGCTGGATACTTTCCCATATTTGTTCATGAATAACTTCAATAGGTTGCAGTTTGCCGTTTTGGACAGCGTCTAATCGGACAAAATCGCGGGGAAACAATTCACACATATCATCATAAACCTGTACCGACCGTTCCAAGTGAGAAAGATCAGCTTCGTGAATGTCTCGTTTTTTAACAGTATAGGCCCGGGGTTCCTTAAGATCTACTAAAGTTTGAGCAATTTCAGCAGGTACCCGTAAAATAATACTAGCGCTGGGACGCGGAATCCGGAGCATTTGAAATTCTAGGTTTTCAAGCCATATAAAGTATCCTTTTCGTTCTTCAGGAGTTGCAAATTTTGTGCCTTGGTGAGCCATATTGGAGCCAGTGTAGCGGTTGGCTATAACAATTTTACCATCCTCTAAAGCCTGACGAATTTGGTTTGAGGCTTGGTAACGGTCTAGGGCATAAAATAACGAGCCTGTATACGGTCCGACCTCTTCCGCAGTACCATAATTTCCATTTAAGTATTCCTTAACAAAAAAACTTGATCCTAAATCGTATTGGGGGAAATCAAAAGCAGCTACTGCGTACCCATTATTTTCTAAGCGTTCTTTGAGAAGTTTAAACTGGGTTCCTTTACCAGATCCATCGGTACCTTCAATTACCAAAAATAGCCCAGGTCGAGCTGATTTGTTAATACTCATCGCGCTTTTAAACCTTTGATGGCCTCCGGGAGATGACGCTTATCTTTGTAAGCTTTAGGTAGCATTTGGTCAGGATTCCATTTGGCAATTAAATCATCGAGGTTTGAGCCTTGCTGATACTTGCCACTGAAACCTTCATCCCGTCCTTCACCATAACTACCCTCAACCTCACCGGTTTCGTGAAAAACAATTTGTGCGATTCGCTCGCCAACTGGTAAAAGCACGGTTTCGTGTTCGTTCAAATTATAAATCTCGAGAGTCAAACGGTTAATATAGCCCGGATCCACCCAACCGGCATCAAAACAAACTGCTATACCGTTGCGACCCCAGCTCGAACGACTTTTAACTTCACAAGCTCCTGGCGGTTTAATGCCGAAAAACTCGTGAGTATGAGCCAGTATGCGCTCGCCTGGCTTCAGGGGTATAACTGGATGTTCGGCAGGAATACCTTCTAGTAGCTTGACGCCATTAGCATTACACCAATCTTGATGGACGACGGCCTGTCTGGCTTCACCGAAATAGCGTCGGACGCCAGCTTCATCAAAAGGATTATAGACATATCCTTTTTGCGGTTGGTCCGTGTGGTAGTAATAATAGCCCAAAGTTACGTCCATACTGGCCTGCGAAACTTGTTTCGAATCAAACGGTACACATACTATATGGCCCTCTTCAATAGCCGCGCGTATCTGTGTATTACTGTAAACTCCCATTCAACCCTCCAACTCTGGATATAGTGTACGATTTGTCAAATACCTTGTGCAAGCATTAACGCAAAGATTACAACTTTTCGACTAATATTCTTGTACAATAATGTTAGGAATCTTATGCAAAATACAACTCAATGGCACAGACGCTTAATTCTTCAGTCAATTACTATTGCCGTTATTGGCAATGGTCTGGTTATTATATCGGCCACCTTGGCAAATCAGATTCATCCTCACGGTGCCAGAGTTAGTGATACTTTAGTTACGTTACCTTTAATAAGTGGATTAACTTTAGTATACCTAGGTACTTTACTGCATCGCCGCAAACAGGCTGCCTGGGCAGCAACGGTTATACTATACACTTTTATCCTAGGACTTAATCTGGCCCAACTCGATAACGTCGCTTCTGCTCATCGTTCCATAACATATTTAAGAATAATAGTTTTGCCGATTGCCGTTGTATTTAGTTTGATCATATTCAGGAGTGTTTTCACTGTAAGAAGTGCGATTCAGAACTTTTCTATCTCATTAAGAGTTATTATAACGATGTTTTTGATCATTCTGGCTTACGGAACAGCTGGTTATGTACTTTTAGATAATCATGATTTTCACCAAGAAATAAGCATAACAGAAGCAGCCCAACGAACTGTTGATCAATTCAACTTTACAACCAGTAATTCTTTAACCATTCAAAGCCGACGAGCCACTATTTTTGTCGATAGTCTTAATGTTTTAAGCGCCGTTGCCGTGGGTTATGCTGTTATTTCATTGTTCCAACCGTTCAAAGCAAGATTAACCAGCCAAGTAGCTAATCGGCTTCGGTTTAAAACACTACTGACTCATAATTCAGGTGACAGCGAAGATTTCTTTAAAATCTGGCCAAATGATAAAAGCTACCATTTCAACTCAGATCATACGGCTGCCTTATCATACCGGGTTCAACAAGGCGTCGCATTGGTGGTGGGTGATCCTATCGGGCATAAGCCCTCTTTTAATAGCTTATTAGGAGATTTTGCTGAGCTGTGCCGCCTAAATGACTGGCTGCCTGCAATTATTCACGTCACTAATCAGAACCTACCCTTATATGAAAAGTATAATCTTCAGATCCAAAAAATTGGCGAAGAAGCCATAGTGAATGTTGAAAAATTCATAACTACAACAAGCCGTAATAAATATTTCCGGCAAATTAGTAACAAGTTTAAAAAACACGGTTATGTTGTTGAATATCTTAAACCACCTCATGATGAAAGTTTAATTTCTGATTTAAAACAGATTTCTGACGATTGGCTTTCGATCCCGGGTCGACAAGAACGAGGATTCATGCTCGGCTATTTTAGTAATTATTACATGCAAGAATCAAATTTACTGATTGCTCGAGATGAAAACGGCATAATACAAGCTTTTATAAACCAAGTACCAACTTACCAGCCAAGAGAATCAAACTATGATCTATTGCGCTACCGTAAATCTGCTCTTGGTAATGTGAATGATTTCTTATTAATTGAATTTATCAAACAGTCTCAGGCCGGTGGCTATTTGCAAGTCAACTTAGGCTTATGCCCTTGGTCAGGACTCGATAAAGTTACAACCAAGGATAGAAATTTAATCGACACGGCTATGCATTTTATGTACTCCAACAGTAACCGATTCTATTCATTCACCGGTTTAAGGCGATTTAAAGGTAAGTACGAGCCAGAATGGCGTAGTCGCTATATGGTCTATAAAGGTGGCGTAAGGGGCTTCAGTCGCATCGCCTACGCCCTCAATAAGGCTATGAACCGACTGAAATAGTGCATATTTAATTTTTAGCATAACAGATGGAAATTTCTGAGCGAAATGTTATCAATTTTTCAATTCAGTAGGTTCATCGTTATCTACTATATTCAAGTCAACTTTAATACTCAAAGAACGCAAAAATTTGCTAAGTTAAGCCCGTGACAGTTTAAATATACTTGTAGGCTGTCAAAATCAGACTCAAAAACTAAAAACTCGTTACGCATCGGTAAGTTTTATGGCTAGTTACGATGGTTCGCAGTGAAACGTTTAGTGAACTGTTTCTGTAAAATTTGCTTATTTAGTTTTAACATGATGAATATCACAGAAACTTAAATAATAATCACTACTTTTTCTACTGATTAAACTTCAGTTGTGGCGATTGTAATGCTAGGACCCATACTTGTAGTGACAAATAAGGTGTGAACGTAGGTACCTTTCAAAGACGCCGGCTTTGCAGCTTTAATGCTATCAAGGACAGCCTGAGCGTTCTGGAGGAGCTTGTCTTTACCAAAGCTAACTTTACCAATCCCAAGGTGTACAATCCCAGTACTATCAACACGGAATTCAACACGACCAGCTTTAGCTTCTATAACAGCTTTGGCAACCTCGTTGGTTACGGTACCACTTTTAGGGTTGGGCATCAGGCCTTTTGGACCGAGAACACGTGCGTACTTACCCAGTTTAGCCATTAGCATTGGCTGAGCAATTAGAACATCAAAATCAAATACACCTTTATCGAGTTGTTTGGTTACGTCTTCTTCGCCAGCTATTTCGGCGCCGGCTTTTTTAGCAGTTGTAGCAGCGTCGCTATCAGCAAAAACCGCTACACGAACGGTTTTTCCTGTTCCAGCTGGTAAAACAACTATATCTCGTACGTTTTGATCTGCATGACGAGGATCAACACCTAAGCGAACGTGTAATTCAACAGTAGCATCAAATTTAACTGGGCTTGTTTTAATAGCCATGTCTAAGCCTTCTTTAAGGCTATAATGTTTATCTGCAACGATAAGTTTATTTAGTTCACGGTATTTCTTTGATTTGCGTTCTAGTTGTGTGCGAGCTGGGTTCTGCTTTACCCTCGGCTTTTCAGGAAGTTCAACCGATATTTTGCGTTCAGCTTTAGAAACCATTTCTTCAACTTGCTTGATAGATTTAGCACTTCGCTTACCAGCTTTAGCATTTGGCTTAAGCTCTTCGATAATCGCTTCTTCAACGATTTCACCTGCTAATTGTTCAGAAACAGCTTCATCGGCAGCTTTTAGCTTAGCTATTACTTCTTTTTCTTCTTCTACACTTTTCCTAACTAACTTTTTAACATCTGCCATGATTATTTCCTCGTGGTGCTAACGGCGTTTCGACGGCCTCCCACAAATTATTATTTATCTATTCTACGATTTCCACACCCATGCTACGGGCAGTTCCAGCAACCATCTTTTTGACGGCTGAGATGTCTTCTGTGTTCATGTCGTGCGCTTTGGCTTCGGCAATTTCAGTTAATTGAGAGCCGGTCATTTTCTTTTCGATTTTTTCACTATTAGGTTTGCCTGAACCTTTTTTAATACCAAGCTTGTCGCGGATCAAATCATCTGTTGGAGCACTGACAACACGGAATTCCATACTTCGGTCGTCAAAAACAGTAATATGAGCAGTAATAATTCCACGCATTTCTTTTGTTTGGACGTTGAAAGGCTGAACGAAATCCATCATATTAACGCCGTACTGACCGAGTGTGCTTCCAACTGGCGGAGCAGCACTGGCTTTCCCGGCTGGTATTTTCATTTTTAAATTAGCTTTTACTTTTTTTGCCATATTGAACTCCTGATATACTAAAAAAATTAATATTTTAAAACAATGAAAAATGAAGCTGGATTAGGAAAATTTTATAAAAATTTAGTTTTTTTTATAAACAGCGCGTAACTTGTTAATTCTATTACAAATCACCCCTGTTGTCTAGCTTAAAAAATTCAATCGATAATTTGTTGCTTGTTTCTTTGCGGTATTTTACAGTCGCGCTACTCAAGAATGCTCATGAAAGATTAAAATGAATTTTTCAAACTTTTGCTCCGTACGAATTTCAACACTAGTTGCCGTTTTTTTAGTTGAAACTTATATCTGTCTAAATCAAACTCGCTTAACTTGCAAGCTGTCCAGTTCAACAGGTGTTTCACGACCGAACATGTTAACTAAAACTTTTAGTTTACCTTTTTGGGCATCAATTTCGTTGATAGTACCGTCGAAACCTTTGAAAGGACCATCAGTTATGTTGACTACTTCGCCTACATTGAAATCAATTTTGTGTTTAGGTTCGGCGCGACCCATACGCTTCATTATCTTTTCCATTTCATCGTCGCTAACAGGTGTAGGTTCGGTACCACTACCTACAAAACCAGTTACAGAAGGGGTATTACGTACAATGTACCAAGCATCTTCACTCAACTTCATCTGTACAAGTACGTAACCTTGAAAGATGCGTTTTTCGACTACTTTTCGTTTACCGTTTTTAACTTCAATCATTTTTTCTTTAGGAACGACAACTTGAAAGATTTTATCAGCCATATCCAAACTTTCTAAGCGCTGACGAATGCTCTCGGCCACCTTTTCTTCGTAACCGCTATAAGTGTGAATTGCGTACCATTGTTTGGTTGTGTCATAACGTTTTACCATAATAATTTTAAAAACTCCTTAGCTTAGTAATATCTTGTGGAATAGCTTGTCTAGGCCGTAATCGGCAACAGCAATAATAGCTCCAAAAACAATCGCAAAAATAAATACCGCTAGGGTCAATTTGATAGTAGCGCGTCGGTTAGGCCAGGTAACCTGCCGTAATTCTCCCCAACTACTCCGTAAATAATTGATTAACAGTATAGTCGCTAAAAAGTGACCAACTTTTTGCATTAGCTTGCTTTTAAATGGTTTAGCCAAAGGTTTTAGTGGCTTAAAGGCCGTTTTAAAGCCTTTTCCGGCTGCTGCGACTGGTTTGGCAACATTATTTGCCGTCTTACGCACTCGTCTAACTTTGGGAGCCTGGCTGCTCTGGCTTCGTTCACGTACGGTCTGAGCTGGTTTCTTTGATTTTGGTTCTGCCATCTGTCCCTTTCACCACCTAAAATGATTTGAAATATAAAAAACCTACATAAAAGTAGGTTTCCGCTGGAGTCAATACTACCCTAGTTCCCGACAGTGGTCAATAGTTACTTGATATTAGGGACGAAGATTTTAAAGGTGGAGCCCTTGTTAAGTTCACTCTCCAGAGTTATTTCAGCGTGAATTAGTTTAGCGAGTTTCATAGTTACATACAACCCCAATCCGGTACCACTGTTCTGACGAGTTCTAAAATCTTCACTTCTGAAAAACTTATCAAATACTTTATCTAGATCTGTTTTGCTGATGCCGATGCCAGTGTCGTGTACGTAAAAGCATACACCCTCTTTGTTAGCCTTAGCTCCTATGGTAACGCTGCCCTTTTCAGTGTATTTAATGGCATTGGTGATGAAGTTTTGCAGAATTTCGCGGACGTACAGGCGGCTGGAATTCAACAATTCTAATTTGGGGTCGATTTCATTATGTAAAGTAAGGCTTTTGGCCTCAGCCTCTGGTGTATAGTTTTTAGTCAGTTCCTGAATTAATTCGTGAGCATTAATTGGTTCCAGCTCTAACGTCAGAACGCCGCGTTCGGCACGGGATAGTGTAGATAGATCGTTAATCATACTAGCCAAAAAAGTAGTTTGGTTATGAGCTTGTTTAAGAGCATCAATAACTGCTTTGTCGGTAGTAGAGGATTTCTGGGCAATAAATAGGGCGTTACCTAGGTTTCCTTCGGCGATAGCAATTGGGGTCCGGAGTTCATGGCTAACGACACTTATAAACTCATCCCTTTCTTCCTCTACGGATTTTTCTCGGGTAATATCTCTTAACAGCAAAACGTAGCCCTGCATGCCAGTACCAAAGCCGAGGTGGACAGGTGCAATACTCAAATACAAGTTAATAGTTTTTTTATCAGGATACTGTAACCGATAATCACGACTAGTAGTTGGAGTTTTGGTTTTCATAACCATATCGTGTATATCGACTGGTTGATTGTTGTTATCAATCAGATTAATAATCCGAGATAGTGTTTTATTTACCATTGAGCTGTTGAGATCAAGAATGTTAAGCGCCGCGCCGTTATAGATTACAATCTTACCGGTCTTATCGAGGGCTATAACACCGTCAGCCATGCTGTTAATCAGGCTATTGAGACGCTCATGGTCAACACCGGCAGAGCGCCGAACCTGCGGAATAAGCTTTACCATTTCCTTATTATGCCACAGAACTATTTAGTTAGGGCTTCGGATTTAAACAATAACAGACTTGGTTGATAGTTTTTTAGGACCGTTCTACGCCGTTTGTAGTCTGGAAGAATCTTTTCGACAGAATGCCAGAAATTTTTACTGTGGTTGAGGTGTTGAGTATGAACCAGCTCGTGTATAAGGACGTAATCAATCAGTTCCCAAGGCAGTTGCATTAAGTAATAGTTAAGAGTTAGATCGTGTTTTGAGCTGCAACTTCCCCACCGAGTCTTAAGATGGCGAATACTAACTGAATTAAACGGCAGTGAATGTTGGCGCGATAAGCTATTGAGTCTTTGTGGTAGTAGCTTTTCAGCCTCAGCCCGAGTGGCCCGCTTAGCAACATCGTGAGCAGATTCCTGAATTGCCAGTTGACTAGTTTTTTCCGAGTAGTAAACCAATGCCTCTGTATTTTTCAGGCGTGTTTTAGTATTAAGTATCCCTGATTTCGGGATTAGCAGGAGCGTGTGATACTTACCTAGCCTTTGTCCATCGACAAATTGATCGCGTCGACTCTGACTTTTAAGCCAGTCGCGTTTTTGAGTCGCAAAAGCTACACCTGCATGGTATGGTAACCAGCTGGGCAATGTTACCCGAATCTTGCCATCACTGTTAACGCTAATTCGGATATTCTTACTACCCTTGCGTTTGTATAAATATACAGTGCCGACAGATTCTAGTTCAAACTGTTTGCCGGCGGCCATGTTAACGAATAGTGACGTTGCGGCGCTGCATATCAACCCGGCCAGCCGTAGGCACTAGATTAACCAAACCTGGTTTGGCCACATTATTGGCAGCCGTATCCGTGGATATGACGCCAAGATCGTAAAACTTCTTAACAATAGCGTTCTGTTGCATGGTAAAGGTATGTTTGCCACTTATGACAACGTAATCTTCGTCTTTAGGGTTTTGCATCGCTCCGACGTATAGTTTGAATTCTTCTTTAGTGTATGGGCGGGCATATTTATCATCATTACGTCGTCGATCACGTCCATCAAGACGAGCTAAAGCGCTTTCTTGGTCGATCTGCAACCAAACGATCAGACTACGACCCTTTATTCTATTGGCTATAGAGCGTAAAGCTCTACGTTGTACTAATCTTGATGCGTTGGTATCAAAAATCACACTAAGTCCAGCGTTCAAAAATTCTTCGGCCATGTATTCCATAATACTAGATACAATTTCATCTTCTTGTTTATTAAAGAGAGGAGTTTCGAAGAGCTCGGTACGTATACGGTCACCTTGAATATGAGCGGCATTCATAGCTTTGCTGAGTTCAACAGCAAAGTGCGTTTTGCCCGCCCCGGGAAAACCATAGAGCAAAATTACGACTGGTTTATTAGTTTTTAACTTTCCCATTCCTATAGGTATAACAGATTTTTACTCTGTTGAGAAGAGTAATTTATACTTAGTCTCTGATATAATATTAGAGTAAGAATAAAGGGGTATAGCTCAGTTGGTAGAGCACTGGTCTCCAAAACCAGGTGTCGTAGGTTCGAGTCCTGCTACCCCTGCCAAAAAAGTAGATCATCGAAAAATGACCTTTTTCCAAAATCTGAAAATAAAAATATTTCTTTTTTTCTAAATTTAAGATTTTACTAGCTTGCGTAATGTATTTTTCAAACCTAAAAAGATTTTATCCTAAATAGTAAGTTTACTTCTTTATAGTGTTGCAAAAACATTAACCACAGTCGTTTAGATAAATATTAGTCGAAGCTTTTCGATGAAACAACCCTTCAAACTCAAAAGTTTAACGTTTCTTAACTTCGTTTCGGCCGAGACTTTTCTTGGTTTCTTCATACCAGACGTGACGTCGTAAAGTTGGATCATACTTCTTTAGACGGAGTTTATCAGGAGTATTCATCGTATTTTTCTTTGTATAATAAGTTCGATGTCCAGATTCTTCGGACACCATTCCTAAAATTTTACGTTTATCGCCTTTTTTTGCCATAGAGTCTATAATAACAGATAAGAAATAGTTTGTAAACTTGTCATTTTTCTTATGGAGCCGTCGTCGGGATTTGAACCCGAGACCCCCGCCTTACCATGGCGATGCTCTACCACTGAGCTACGACGGCATAAATACTTACAAGAGTTTAACAGACTACGAGCATCTTGAGTAGATTTGATTAAAATAGCCTATGTTGATCTGGATCACGAAATGTCCACTGTCGCGGTACGTAATCAACCCCCGGGACATTATAAACCATCCATAAAACTTTGCCTCTTCGCCCAACCGCAATGTTGAAGTTTTCAATTTGATTATTTTCTAAATCATCGACTGCCATTTCGGGTGTTAAGGGTTGTTCGATAACAAAATTTTCTGGCATTAAACTTAAACAATACTTACCAACTTCATGATGTGCTGCACTTTTATCAGTAGCTAAAGTTATAAATTGAGATTCACCGCCATTAACAAAAACTCTGAACCAATCTAAAGGGTCTTTTTCAAATTCCATTAACTAAAGCATAACAAACAAACTCGGACAAAAAAAGAAATAATCTTGTTAGTTATTTACTCGAAGTTTAGACAGTCCGAATTCGAGTAGCAAACAGATCAAACTTGGTAAATGAATTGCGTGATAAACCAAGTTGAACAATTCGGAACAACATTTCATCGTGAGGCAAACCTAAGTTAATTTCACATGCCTTAGGGAAATTTCCGCTACCATTAATAAGGCTAGGTATGAGATTAGCTTCAATAAAATTCAGTACACCAAACTCGTCCATTCGCATATCGATTCGACCATAGTCCCGCGCTCCTAAAGATTCAAAAATTTTTAGAGCAAAAACAATTAGTCCTTCACGTAATTCTTCATCAACGACTGCTGCTACTGGAGTTTCTAAAGAACCCGACTTCAAAGCAAGACTTAAAATGCGGTCACCATTGACATCAGCCTCGGGTAACATCTCGATTGGCATACCCTGGAGTTTACCGGAAAATTCATTTTTTAAAACCGCTACGCTAAATTCTCGACCCGGCAGATATTCTTCTACTAATATATCAGAGTTATAAACCGAGTTAAGTTGTTCAATTTTTCGGGTTAAATCTTTAAAATTGTGAACTATAGACTTATCGTCTACACCGGCACCACCACCCAAACTAGAAGGCTTGATGAATAACGGAAAACTCAATCGTAAACTATCAGTTTGAGCCGGTTCGCCTTTTTTTAACAGTAGATATCGTGGAGTATTAAGACCAGAATTTATTATCTGCTGCTTTGATAACGACTTATCTTGCTCTAGTGCTGCGGCAGCTGCTGATGAACCAGTATGAGCGATTCCTCGAGCCTCTAGGAACGTCGATACCCATATTTTGCGACCGTATTGGTCATGTACGAATTTAACACCCATAAAAGCTAGATCTGGCTTCTTATCGGCTAAAGCTTCTAGGTCTTCTGAATTGTTGACATACGATACTCCAACATCATAACGGTCCTGAAGAACGGTAACAATTTCGTTACATGACTTTTGACTCATAGAGCTGAGTGATTTGTTTGTAGAACGCACTATCTCAATACGTTGCTTCGGAAGGACAGACACAGAGTTGTTCTTAATTACGTCGGAAGCTACCGCCACCGTTAGAAGAACGATCTTCTTGGGGACGAGCTTGGTTTACAACGATTGAACGTCCGCTAACTTCTTTACCATTTAAATCTGTGATAGCTTTTTGACCGTCAGCATCTTCTGACATTTCTACAAAGCCAAAGCCCTTAGACTGGCCACTGTCGCGATCTTTAATAACAGCTGCGCTAGTAACTTTACCGATAGTTGCAAATAATTCTTCTAAATCTTTTTCAGTAATGCTGTAAGCAAGTCCGCCAACGTATAATTTCATAGACATTTGGTTAATCTTTCTTTTAACTTAATATCACCTGCCGATAGAACTGCTAACCGAGTTGATACTTTGCGTTGTGAGGGCCAATAAGATACAGGGGAAGAGGCAATAACTGCTTGTGTAGCTTCAGTATAGCACATCTAAGCCGTATTTTCTGTATATTCTATTGAGCTACGTTGTGCCGTTAACAAAAGCCGGGGGTACGGGTATTATTACATTGCCTCGCTAAAGGAATCTTGCTTGTCAAGCTTTGGGCGCTGAAAAAACGTTTTAAGCGATCATTAATAAGCCTGGCAGGAAAAATAGAGTTATTTACAAAAAATATGGCTTTTTTTCATACACAAGCAATAACATTACTGAAAAGCTAAAAATTATTATTATGTTATTTCTTAGGAAATTTTATAGCATAAATCATTGTTAATATTCCAAATACGAACATTAAGGCCATTATGAAGTAGCCAACACCCCATACTCTCGTTCTGACAAAATTAAAGTGAAGTTCAATCATAACACCCAAAGGACCGGCTCCGATCGAAATCAACAACCCAACAATAAATATAAACATTTTTTGCTTAAATAATAATGCAAGTAAAAATGGAATTGTAACGGCTAGGATAATTGCCCAGACAAGCAAATCAAAACATAAGATTTCAACGATGCTAACGAAAAATACAACTGCATTGTAATAACAA
>JBAXGG010000010.1:0-29669 GCA_037139495.1 Candidatus Saccharimonadota bacterium
CTCACTTTGGGGTACGTTCCTACGTGTTACTCAGCCGTCCGCCGCTCGTGTACTCTACACCCATTATTCAATCTCGCTCCCCGCATCTCCCCTAGCCTAGGTTTGAGTTGCTTCGCTCCGTTAGACAAACTAACACGATCGAATACTAAGTGCAGAGCCTTACCGCTCGACTTGCATGTATTAGGCACACCGCCAGCGTTCATCCTGAGCCAGGATCAAACTCTCCAAAAAAGAATTTAACCTTAACTTAGTCGAACTGGTAGCCCCGAAGGGCTACCTTCTGACATATTTTAAAACAATTCCATATACTAAATTGACGTTGATTTGCACTATTCAATTTTTAACGTTCTTTCTCTTTTGTGATTCGCAGCTACCCGATGCTAACCTTACGGCTTTCGGGGACACTCGAATACAAACTCCAAAAAAGCTTTATTCATCTTACCTGTTAGATAGAGGCGTGTCAATAGATTAAACAGATAAAACAGCAAGGTGTCGTTGTGTTACTTGCAACACCTCTTATGGTTGTCATAGTGCTTACTAATTATTAGATTTAGCAGTTTTGGGCTTTTCGGCCACTTTAGTCTGTTCTAGTGGGAGGGCGGCGTTCTCGGCGGCCTCTTCCTCTTCTGTAGATTTCTTGACTAGGGCCAGTGAGACGACGCGATCTTTCTCGCCGAGGCGCATGATGCGAACGCCCTGGGTAGCACGGCCGAGTGCCGGGATATCTTTAAGGCCCAGGCGGATAGTTTGGCCTTGAGACGATATAATGATCACTTCTTCGTCATCGGCGCTGGAGAGGGCTTTCACACCGATTAGATCACCGGTTTTCTTGTTAACGACCGCCGAACGGATACCAACCCCGCCACGAGCGTGGGCTGTAAATTGACTAACCTTGGTTCGTTTACCGTAACCAAACTCGCTGATAACGAATATACTTGCGTCTTCAGATACCACATCCATGCCAATCACATAGTCATTAGCGCGCAAGCGGATGCCGCGGACACCGCGAGAAGCGCGACCCATTGGTCGGGCGTCTTTTTCGTCAAAACGAATGGCTTGACCGAGTGACGTTGAGATAATCACCTCATCGCTACCAGTAGTCATGCGGACCCAACGGAGTTCATCGCCTTCATCTAGGTTAATCGCAATCAAACCAGATTGTCGAACATTTTGGTACTGCTCAAAAGGAGTCTTCTTAACCACCCCTCTGACGGTACACATAATCAGGTTGCTGGCGCTGTCGGTCTTAGAGACGTTAATAATCGAGCTGACCTTTTCTTCGGGCTGGAGTTGTAACAAGTTAACTATGGCTACTCCCTTGGCACTTAGGTTAGTCGCCGGTACTTCGTAGGTCTTTAAGCGGAAAACTCGACCCTTGTTAGTAAAGAACAGCAGGAAGTCGTGGGTGCTGGCGTTTACAACGTGCTCAATCATGTCTTCTTCACGGGTAACCATACCGCGCTTACCCTTACCACCACGTCCCTGTTTTCGGTAGTCAGCTATAGAACTACGCTTGATGTAGTTAGCTGATGTAAGCGTTACAACAACCTGTTCGTCAGGTACTAGATCTTCGTCGCTCATCTTGCCAAGTTCTTGCGGAATAACTTTGGTACGACGCTCGTCACCAAATTGTTTCTTGAGGTCGGCTAGCTCGTCTTTGATGATCTTTAGAATCTTCTTTTCGTCGGCCAAAATGCCTTCCAGGACGCCAATTAACTTGAGTAGTTCAGTAAGTTCATCTTCGATACGTTGGCGTTCTAGACCAGCTAGAGCCCGCAATTGCATAGCCAAGATGGCCTTAGCCTGAATCTCACTGAGTGAGAACTTTTCCATCAGGTTGGTCTGAGCTTCGTCAGTCGTCTGACTGGCGCGGATAATGGCAATCACTTCGTCGATGTGATCAAGCGCGATCTTTAGGCCTTCCAGGATATGAGCCCGTTCTTTGGCCTTACGGAGTTCAAACTCAGTACGACGGCGAACGACGTTCTTACGGTGTTTAATGTACTCCAGCAGGATATCCTGAACACCCAAAACACGTGGCTGGATGCCGTCAATCAGGGCTAGCATATTGTAGTGGAAGGCCGTTTGTAGTGGTGTCATCTTGTAGAGCTGGTTCAGAAGCTTCTTAGGATAAGCATCTTTCTTTAGGTCAATCACAATGCGGACGTTACCACGAGCGGACTCGTCACGGATATCGCTAATACCGGTAATTTTTTTGTCGTGAACTAGGTCGGCAATCTTAATAATCAAACTCTCTTTGTTGAGGGCATAAGGAATTTCAGTAACGATAATTTGGTGGCGACCCTTGTTATTCTCATGGATGTCAGCCACACCACGAACGATTACACCACCTTTACCGGTCGCAAAAGCAGTTCGGATTGAGTCGCGACCGTAAACTATACCACCAGTTGGAAAATCGGGACCTTTCATGTGTTCCATCAGATCATCCAGGGTTGAATCTGGGTTGTCGATCATCATAACAGTGGCATCAACTAGCTCGGTTAAGTTATGTGGTGGGATGTTGGTAGCCATACCAACAGCAATACCCATCTGGCCGTTCAATAAGAGGTTTGGCAATTTAGCTGGCAGCACCTCTGGTTCTTGTTCGCTACCATCGTAGTTATCACGGAAATCAACAGTTTCCTTATCGATATCTTCGAGTAGCGCCATACCGGCTTTAGCCATGCGCGCTTCAGTATAACGTTGAGCAGCCGGTGGATCCCCGTCCATCGAACCAAAGTTACCCTGACCATCAACTAACAGATAACGAGTCGACCAGTCCTGGGCCAAGCGAACCATTGCGTCATAAATAGCTACGTCACCGTGCGGGTGATACTTACCCATAACGTCACCCGTAATACGGGCTGATTTTACGAACTTAGAACCGGGACGCCAACCGTTCTTGTCCATCGAATACAAGATACGGCGATGGACTGGTTTAAGGCCGTCACGGACGTCTGGCAAAGCACGAGCGACGATAACACTCATCGAATAACGGAGGTAGCTATCTTCCATGACGTTTTCGACTGTACGTAACTCAACAGTACGCGAGTGATTGGTGTCTAGATACTCAACAGCAGTTTGATCGAGGCTACGAGGCCCGACTTCTGCTGGCATTTCTTTGGCTAGTACTTCTTCGATATCTTCAATCGGTGTTTTATCGTCGTCCATCTTAAACGTCCAAGTCCTTTACGAATTTAGCATGAGTTTGGATGAAGTTCTTGCGCAGTTCTACCTCTGAACCCATTAACTTATTGAAGATAGCGTCGGTCTTCTCCATATCTTCGATTCGCACCTGTATTAATACCCGGTTTTCGGGGTTCATGGTCGTCTCCCAAAGCTGCTCAGCATCCATTTCTCCAAGACCCTTATAGCGCTGTATGTCGACTAGGCCAGATTGCTTTTTGCGGTCGTCATTGGCATTAACAGCAGTACCACGATCTTTGCGTTCGGCAATCAGGGCGTCAACCATCTGGTCACGCTCGGCGTCGCTATAGGCATACTGGCGTTTGTTGCCGGCACCTTTTAAAAGATATAGCGGTGGTTTTGCGAGGTAGAGATAACCACCTTCGATAATTGGGCGCATGTGGCGAAAAAAGAAGGTCAACAGTAAGGTGTTAATATGGGATCCATCGACGTCAGCATCGGTCATTAGCACAATCCGGTGATAACGCAGGCCCTCCATATTAAACTGCTCTTCGATACCAACACCCAGAGCTTTAATTAGAGTCACGATTTCATTGTTGGCGAGCATCTTGTCCAAACGAGCCCGCTCAACATTAAGGACCTTACCTCTTAGAGGCAATATAGCTTGAGTTTTGCTATCGCGACCACTTTTAGCAGAACCACCGGCTGAGTCACCCTCTACCAGATAGATTTCAGAATCAGCTGGGTTTTTGCTAGAACAATCGCTTAGCTTACCAGGTAAACCGGAGCCTTCCAGGACGCCCTTTCGGATGATATTTTCGCGAGCAGCACGGGCAGCTTTACGGGCACGAGCCGACAGTAAGGCCTTTCCAACGATCTTCTTGGCAATAGCCGGGTTTTCTTCTAAGTAGTAGGCAAAGTGTTCACCCATGACGGTCTCGACGTAACCACGAATTTCGGGATTACCGAGCTTGTTCTTGGTCTGGCCCTCAAACTGCGGATCAGGCATTTTAACCAGGATAACAGCGGTGATGCCTTCGCGTGTATCTTCGCCGGACAAGTTCTCTTCTTTTTCTTTGATCATGCCATTCTTGCGGGCATAATCGTTAATAACTCGGGTTAGAGCCGAGCGGAAACCAGTTAAGTGGCTACCACCATCAGGGTTGAAGACGTTATTAGCGAAAGCGTTGATAGTTTCGGTATAGGAATGAGTGTATTGGACCGCCAGCTCGACACTGACGTCTTTAACTGCTTTGTCGACGTAAAAAACATCGTCATCGACTAATTCTTTACCAAGGTTTAGGTGTTTAACATAAGACTGAATTCCACCTTCGAAATAAAAGCTACAACGATCACCTGTTCGCTCGTCGGCCACGAAGGTACGAATACCTTTCGTTAGGTAGGCTTGGTGGCGCAAATAGTCGACTACCCACTCGTATTCGACGACAACCGTCTCGAAAATAGTTTCGTCTGGGTAAAAAGTCATGATTGTGCCGGTATCGTCGGTTTTTACACCTTTTTTGACTGGGGCTTGCGGCACACCGCGTTCGTATTCTTGCGTCCAGATAAAGCCGTCTTTGTGAATTTCAGCCACAAATTTGGTAGAAAGAGCGTTAACCACACTACTACCAACACCGTGCAAACCACTAGAAACCTTATAGCCGCCACCACCGAACTTACCGCCGGCGTGCAGGACTGTTAGCACTGTTTCTAGAGCACTTAGGCCAGTCTTGGCCATTTTGTCGACCGGAATACCGCGACCATTATCTTTGACGCGGACGCCACCATCAGCCAATAGCGTGACGTGGAGTTCACTGGCAAAACCAGCAATTGCTTCGTCAACTGAGTTATCGGCGATTTCTTTAACTAAGTGATGCAAGCCCTCGCGCCCGGTACTACCAATGTACATACCAGGTCGTTTACGAACCGGCTCTAGTCCCTCAAGTACCTGGATCTGCTGCGCGTCATAGGCTTTTTCTTTGCTCACTCTGTAAATACCCTCAAAAGTCTTCTTTTTAACTTTCCACTGCTTACCTCTTATTATAGTTGATTTATCGGCTGGGTACAACTGGCATACGTTCCTTTTAAAACATTGTTGCTTAAACACGCGTTTTCATGGTTAAATAAGCGCAAGAAGTATCAAAACCCTAAAAGCTAAAGCCTAAGTACTAAAAATGAAGAATAAAAAAACAACCTTCAAACGCCTAGTCAGTAACCTGCCCTACAACCCCAGTTTAATTACTCAGGTAACTTTTTACTCCAAACGACTTAAGCAAGAAACCTCCATACGTCGCCTAGGTTTTGTATTCATCGCCCTAACAATGGTCGTCCAATTGTTCGCCATCATTGCGCCACCAACGGCTAGCTCGGCTCAAGACGTTAACAACGACCTAATCACCGGCGGCTTTGCCAACCGCGACCAAGCCGTCTTCAACTGTATTGATGGAAACAAAGATTACGGCACCATCCTGGCCTACTACAACATCTCCTGTAGTAACGTCGCTAACGCCTCAACCCAGACTATCCGTTCCACCGATTACGGTGGTCAGCTATACTCGATGGGCCGGCTGCCTTACGGTAAATCAGGTGAATACGGCGTTAGCATCAACGGCCGGACTTATTTTATGCGCCCCCTGCATAGCTGGGATAGCGGAGCCTACTCTTCTTACAAAGCTTTAGTTGGAACCAATAATTCCGGGACCACATTCATGATCCTTTATGATTGTGGCAACTTAGTAATCATCGGCCACTACACGCCGCCACCGCCAACTGTAAAAAGCGCCTCTTGTAGTATCCTACTCGGTGACCACGAAGCTGGAGAAGTTCTCAAAAAAGGTACTACCATGACCGTTCGTGGCCAATATACAGGCGCCAACTTGCCAGCTGGTCAAACCATCAACATCAACTACGACTATATTAATCTTGATACTGGCAAACCGGTAGTCTCACCAGTTTCGCATAATAACGTACTGTTCAAAAATGGGTTGGCTGACGATTCGACAAACGCCAGCTTCATCCTCAATACTCCGGGTCACTACCAGTTTCGCACTGCAGCTACCTGGGATGGCGGCCAATTAATTGCCGGCAGCCTACAGGGTAATTGCCTCCGCAGTGTTTCTGTTGAACAGCCACCTTTACCACCACCACCGCCAATCTGTAGCGATGTTTGCTTGGTTCTATCTAAGACGGCTAGCAACGACAGCCAGCATGTAGCTAACGCTAACGGCACTACTGCCAAAGCTGGTGATGTCATCACATATAACCTAATCGTCAAAAACACCGGCAAAGCCACTGTTAAGAAGTTCGTGGTCCAAGAGAATATTAGCGATGTCCTGGATTATGCCGACGTTATCGACCTGCACGGTGGTGCGATCGATGGAAAAAACAACGTTCGTTACCCGGCCATCGACATCAAAGCTGGCGCCACAGTCACCAAGCAGATCACGGTTAAAGTTAAGAATCCTGTTCCGCAAACACCAGTATCATTGTCTAACCCTGGTAAATTCGACCTGACCATGACCAATGTTTACGGTAATACTTCAGTTAACATTCACCTTCCAGGGTCACCAATCAAAGTCACCGAACAGCTAACTACCAGCCTTCCTAACACTGGTCCTGGCTCCAATTTGTTAATCGGTTTTGTCATCATGAGCATTGTCGGCTACTTCTTCGCCCGCAGCCGTCTATTAAGTAAAGAAATTGAACTAGTCCGCCAAGAAGCGATAACAGGAGCCTAAAATGAGCGAGCAATTACAAAAAGGACACGAACGCTTCTCCTCCCCTAAGGGCGCTGAGCATGAGACTAACCAGCGTGAGGCTGCTCCCGAGCATCAACCACGTCACGAAAAACATGATCTGGAACCTGTTGCCGAACTATCAAAGCACGCCAAAGAAGAAGCCATTGCCGGGAAAGATTTAGTTAGCCATGAAAAAACTGGTCCGTCCGAATCGCCTTTGTATGTGAACCGAGAACTCAAACAGCAAACCTGGAATCGAACTATGACGCGCGTACGCAAACATCTTTCAGCCCCGAATAAAGCCCTCAGTAAGGCCATACACCAGCCAGTCGTCGAGACAGTCAGCCGCGTCGGCGAAAAGACCGTAGCCCGCCCCTCTGGCGTTCTGACGGGCGGCATCTGCGCCCTAATCGGCAGTAGTTTCTTCCTATACATGAGTAAACACTACGGCTTCAAGTACAACTATCTATTATTCGCTATGTTTTTTGTCGGTGGCTTCTTTATCGGCCTAATTATCGAACTCCTCGGGCGCATCTTTCTGAATAAGAAGACTGTCTAGGGCTTTTTGGCTGTCTTGCTGGCTTCTTCTTCTGCACCGCGGTCGTGTAGCAGACCTTCGTTGTCGATGTATATAGTGTCTTCAGGGTCTTGTGCATTAGCGTCAGGTACGTGAGCTTTAAGGTGGATTTCACCCGACTTGCTGTTATTACGCTTTTGCGTGTTCATAGAGGATTTTGGGTCAGCTTCAACCGATAAATCGGCCTGGTTCTTCATTATAATCGGTTCTGGCATTGGTTTTGGAGCTGGAGCAGTGTTAATAACTTGATAGGCTGGGGTCATTGCGGTTGGCCCACCAGGCTTAACGAGTGGCGTAACGATTTGCGAAGGTGCATGTGTTGCGGTAGCCTCTGGCATCGGCATTGCTGGTTGTTTAGCGGGTTCGGGAACTAGAATTGGCGTAGGCGGAGCTGGTTGTAGCATTGGAGCAACTGGACGTGGAGCTGGAGTCGGTTGCGCGAATGGTAGGGCTTGTCCAGCCGGGGCAACCCCAACTGGAGAACCTGGTGCTCGGCGCTTAGCGAGCCAATCATCTAAGAAAGATGAACCGCTACCTGGAGTAGCTGGACGAGTTCCCGGCGCACTGGCTGGTGGACGAGTGGCAGCTGCACCAAACGGCGATTGGGCACCGTAGGCTGGGACGGCTGGACGAGGCGGAGCGTCTGGAGTCCGGATGCGCGCCATGATCTCGGCGTCTACCTTAGCCCTAGGACGGCCATATTTAGCCGCTGAAAGCTGTTTCAGCGCTTCCATGAGCTTCTGGTTAGGTTTGCCGAGTTCGGGCATTCCAGCCATGCTAAATGGCTGAGCCGGCACACCGCCAATCAGCATCCTAACCACTGTATTGAAGTTCGGAATCCGCTGCAGGTCATCGACATCAAAGATTGGCTGGAACTGTTTAGACAAGAAGTCAGCATCATTGGTACCAACCCGGTAAGAGATAACCGTACCGATGTTTCCAAAGACAGCGTCACGAATCTCTTCACTTAGCTGAGTTGTAAACTGGTTAGCCACAATCAAGTTTAGGTGGTACTTTCGAGCTTCACTCAAAATCGTCGCAAACGAATCAGTTGAGAAGTTCTGGAACTCATCAACGTATAGAGAGAAATCCTGACGTTCGTCTTCTGGTATCGAAGCTCGACTCATAGCGGCGGCCTGGAACTTCATTACAAAGATCATACCCAGTAGCTTGGAGTTGAGCTCACCGGTTCGCCCCTTACTCAGATTAACTAGTAGGATCTTTTTGTTGTCCATGATATCCCGTAAGTTAAAAGAACTCTTACTTTGGCCAATAATGTCGCGCATCATCTGGTTGCTTAGGAAGGCGCCGAACTTACTGACAAACCAACCCAGGATTTCACTCTTGTGGTAATCACTGGTGGCAGCCATTTCTTTATTCCAAAAGTCTAGAACTGTTTGATCAGTAACGTACTGTTTGAGTTTGCGTTCGTATGCCTTGTCGGTAAATACCTTAGGAATGTCGATAAAGGTACCGCCTTCGGGGTTGGACATGATAGTTAAGGCGGCGTTACGGAACCAGTGCTCATAGCGTGGACCGATGATACCAGTGTGTTGCGGGTCATAAAGCTTATATAGCATGTTGATTGCCTCTTGGATCAAGAAGTCCTTTTGGTCGGGATGATCAAACTCGAACAAGTTCAGGCCCAGTGGGTACTCCATGTCAGCTGGACAGAAGTAAATAACGTCCTCAGTGCGCTCGCGTGGCACCATGGCCAGCAAACGTTCGGCCGTATCACCATGCGGATCAATAAAGGCAAAACCCTTGCCGTTGAGCATGTCCTGCAGAGCCAAGTTCTCTAGGAGAGTCGATTTACCAGTACCGGTTTGCCCCACCAAATACATGTGACGACGGCGGTCATTCTCGCTCAGGCGAATTGGTTTTTTGACACCGCGGAAGACGTTGTAGCCCAAGAACAGACCCTCTTCGGAGATGTTACGGGGACCGTCCACCTGCTTGGAACCCTGGCGTTCCAGCTGGCTAGTCGGAATATTCTTTTGATCAGGGAAATGGAAAATCGTTGCTAGCTCGACGGTATTCAAAATATTTTGATTATTCTCTGGCGGAAAAAATCGTAGGATATAAGCCGTTACAAAACTCTCGATGTCGTTGGACGGCGTGTACTTAAAGCCATTACGGCCAGGGGCATCAAACAGTGAGAAAGCTGCCACTACATTACCTAAAACAGCCTGCGCCCGCTGGGTAATATTAGAAGAAACTACCACCCGAATCAAAACTTCGTAACCCGGGTAAGCCGTCTTCTGGTCGATTGCATCGAGAGTAGTTTGTTCGTGACTAGACAAGTTCGGCTTATCATCGCCTTCTTTTTTCTTATCCTCGGGAGGTTTAACGGCGGCGGTCGCTAACTGTTTGCCCCACTCCCCAATTAATGCACCACCCTTCTTGCCATCTTTACCTTTGCGTTTTTTACTGGCAATACTTTGGGCTTTTTTTACCCAACCTGGGTCGGCCGGGCGCATCAAGATCTGAATTCCAGCTCCATCCTCTTTTTCGAGGCTCCACAGAGCACTAAGTAGAGACTGCATTGCGTCTCGTTTGAGATCCTGATAAGTGGCGATCGGGTAGGCAAAGCTCTCTTTTAGGGTCAGTTCACCGCCGATGGTGCCACTAATCTTGCCGACCGGGCTAAAAATATTGTGCTCGGCAACTTCTTCTAAGCGAGCGGCTGGATAGGCGCTAACTACCGCCTGTTTAACGATTTCAACCATGCTAACAGGGACGGCCGCATAGTAATGGACGAAGCCCTTTTGGCCAACAATTTCAAAAGCGAAGTGGCGCTGACCATAAAATTTGGTCTTAAAGTTAGTCTTCTGAAGGGTGCTAGCAATAATGCTATATAGAATTTGTGCCTTCGAGATATTCTCGTCCATAACATCACGACTATCACGGCCACCAATTTCTGTATCGTCACTCGGAGGTGGTAAATGAATCAATAATGGCACCATCTTGAGGCCCCGTTCAACGTTTTTCTGCTCTCGCAACAGTTTACGGGAATGCGTAAATAAAATTCCACCCACTAAGGCTATAGCAGTCAGCAATACTAGTACGATTATTAAAAAAGTAGTCACTTCGATCTCACTCGTCGGTCAGTTTAACGTCTTTTTGGTAACGCTTTTGGATATAGTCTTTCTTAACTTTGTTTATTTCTAAATTTTGGTTATAGGGGTCGTTTTTTGTGTGTTCAATAATCGCCTTGGCCTTTTGAACCCAAGCCTTCTCAATTAAATCACCGTCGTCGGCCAATAAATCAGAGTCAATAGCTGGGGTTTGAGATGGCGATACAGCTAAGATCCCAGCTGCAGCTGCGTTGATTGGGTTTGTATCAGCGACCGACTGCGCAGCCTGAACAACCGACAGCGATGTGCTTGGTGCCCGGAAGTCCGGCGTTTCCATATTACGGTTTTCGGTTGCCTGACTATGGTCGACCGAAGCATCAGTCGGCAAAATCTGTTCAGGGGCAGCTTTAGGCTTCGGCAACTCGAATTGCGGTGCGGGTAGAGTGTTGTGATCCATTCGCTAAATTATAGCAGAAATAACCGTTAGCTAGAAAAGCGGGCTCGACTGGCATAGAACAGCAGAAAAATTGACAAAAAAGCAACCAGTGCAACGTCACGCCAAGTCAATTGATTAACAGAACTCAGCAAAATCAGAAAAGTTGGTAGCCCAGCAATACAACCGGCTTCCAAACGTCGTTTAGCCTGACTAGTATGGGGTAAGAACCGGCTAATTATTAAACTAAACGTTAGAAATATGGCTGTAAATAATAAGCCAAACGGAACGATTAGCAGTACTATCGGTAGTTTCCGCGGGTCAGTTGAGACCAACCAAGCGACTAAGGCTAACCAGACTGCAATAACCTTAATTGGCCGACTAAATTTACTGAGGTAAGCAGATAATGCCATGATTAAAACAGTACCAGTTTCTATTTAAAAACACTATGTTTATCCGATGGTTATGCCGTCAAATAAAAATAGTGCTCAAACATGGAGCTAAGACGGTAAATCTGCCGTTATAAATAGACTATTAGGCACTTACCGTCTTAAGCTTGACTGACCGCTCTGACACGCTTTAGGCGTATCAAGAGCGACATTTTTGGTCCCGTACCTTCCACTATTTGGGTGAAGAGATGCGTAAGTTTTTGTGTTGTCCTTACTGGCTCTAAGATACGCGAAATTTTCATTTTTGTCAATAATTTATATTGTGTTATCTACAACTTCACTCTATAGACTGGTGTAGTAAAGACAAGTGAACACAAAATGATTTGTTGTAATAAATAATCATAAAATCCTTTAAAGCTGTCATTGTTAGCTTTTCTTGCTTACGCTGGACCCTGAATACTATCAATTTATGACCAACATAATTATCTCAGCGGCATATTGGGTATCGTTCGTTTTTTTCGAATCAACTACTTTGCATTTTTTATAATGCAATGACATGTCAGATCGCAAAATTTGCTAGATCCTAGCTTGAACGGCATGCTTGATTGTAATTTAGGCTATTTACGCTACGAGCTTTAATTTTTGATACCCCAACTTCAGCCTGAACCCAGGTATTTTCATATATCTATCGATATCAAGTATATTGAAGTGGTATTTCATTCATAACAAAGGTAACATCGCGTAGTTAAATTATGATTTTGGTCAAAATACTTCAGTAACCTACCTTATACCCAGGTATTTCATCCTGATAGTAGCAGGCTCTAACCAAGTCTGGAATAGATTATCAGCAACTTAAATCTTATGATCTCATGGGATTCCACCCATAATGAGCTTAAAGGCTACAGTCTTGGTCCAAATCGACATTACCAAGCGTAGCTGAAGGGAGTATTACTACACGACCGTTTTTATTTAGACTAAGAATACTGTATTTGGCCGCTAGCCTGTCCATTGAGGCCTTATTTGCTACCGGGATCTACTAAAATTGATTAAATTAGCTACCTGATGGATAAAGTTATGCACAGGTTTGTTAGAATACTTAGCATAATCGTATTGACATAGTTTTTGGTAATTTATAAGATAGGGACAGCACTTGAACAAATAAAGTGCTCAAAAACAAAAAGCACCAAAAACAACGGCTTCTCGCAAGCCGTTGTTCCATTAAAAACCAACACCACAAAAACCTTAAAGACAAACCAAAACTCTCAAAAACGAAAACCCGTTTAACGATAAAAGTTAAGCGGGTTTTCATTATTCTTGAGTTACTTAACTACCTACAGTTACTATGATTTTACCGAGAGTCACTACGTAAAAATAATATTGGCTTCAGGCGATATACCTAAAGATGGTACCGCTTCCGAACCAGTAATAGCTTGTAACCCGCCTAGGTGTCTGTCACGACCTGTTTGCTAGGCGGTCCATGGCATCAATAAGAACATGCTAAACAAAGCTCTATTGGCCTATAGACACGTGAGATGCTTCGTTCCACTCATTTAAATAGACTTTCTACCCTGCAATTCCGCCACCGGACCGTTGAGCTTATCTAGTGATATTATGTCTACGTTCTTTAAGGCTATCTGCCCACCTTCAAATTAAAGAACTCTAGCCATGAGGAATATAGACAAAAATAACATTTCCTTGTTGACCTCTGTTAGATACTCTGTTACAATGGCGCTTAAGACCAGTAATAAAGGTTAAGGAGAGCTCTCAATCGACAAGCACACCCGTCTGAATAGTAATATTCGGGCCCCACGCCTCCGCGTAATAGATAACGACGGCCAGCAATTGGGTGTTTTGTCGCGGCAAGAAGCTTTAGATCTAGCTGCCGAGCAAGGCCTAGACCTGGTTGAAATCTCTCCCAATGCCGACCCACCGGTCTGTAAAATCGTCGACTGGGGCAAGTTTAACTACCAGAAGACAAAACAGATCCAAAAGACTAAGCGCAGTGCCAAGAATCTGGAAGTAAAACAGATGCGCTTTGGCCTCAAGATCGGTGATCACGACCTTATGGTCAAGCTTGGCAAGGTCACCAATTTCTTAGTGGCTGGTCACAAGGTCAAGCTTACCGTTTTCTACCGTGGTAGAGAGTTGGCTCACAAGGATCTAGGCTTTAAACTAGCCGAGAGGGTCATTGAACTACTGGGAGAGAAGATCGTCGTTGACCAACCACCTCAGTTAGCAGGAAAACAATTAAGTTTCGTAGTAAGGAGTAACCCACATGCCAAAGCTAAAGACGCATAGCGGCACCAAAGATCGGATCCAAATCACCAAGAACGGTAAGCTACGCCGCCGTCACGCTGGTGTTGGCCACAACCTGTCCAAGAAGTCAGCCAATCGAAAACGCCGTTTCGACGGTATCGAAACAGTTACGACCAAGGGCTTCATCAAGAGTATTAAGAAGAATTTAGGAGTCTAGTATGCGCGTAAAAAGAGGCGTCACTACCAAAGCCAAACACAATAAAATCCGTAAAGCGACTAAAGGCTTTACACGTTCTAACCGCTCTAGCATCCGCCGCGGTAAACAAGCAATAACTAAATCATTGGCCTACGCATATCGGGACCGTCGCAACCAGAAGCGCACCATGCGTCAGATGTGGAATATCCGTATCAATGCTGCCGCCCGCCTGAACGGCACTACTTACAGCCGCCTAATTGCCGCCCTCAAAGCCGCTAATATCACTTTAGACCGCAAAGTTCTCAGCGAACTGGCCGTCAACGAACCGAAAGCTTTCAACGCTGTTGTTACAGCCGCTAAAGCCAAATAGTCCGAGACAAAATAACCATTAGCTGGTATAATAGTAGAGTCAGATTATCGGCTAATCGCCTGCTCTTTAAAAAGTAGGAGGAAAGTCCGGGCAGCGCAGGGAACGGTAGTTGTTAACGGCAACCAAGGGTAACCTTAGGGAAAGTGCCACAGAAACGATACCGCCAACATGCGAAGCATGGAGGTAAGGGTGAAACGAGTTGGGGTAAGAGCCCACAATTTTGTCTGGTGACAGACGAGAGTGGTAAACCCTACCGGCTGCAAGGAGACAAGTTCATTTTATGCTTCGGCGTTCATGGTTTCCCGCCAGAACTTGTCATAAGATCCGCTCGATTCTCGTCGGCAACGGCAGAACTAGATAGATGATTAGCTAAAACAGAACCCGGCTTACGGATAATCTGACATAAAAGCACCTCCAAACGGAGGTGCTTTTAATTACTACTTTAACTTTGGTCAGTTTGTTGGTATATTTACACCGATATTTGCCAGATGGCCTTTTGACTCAATATTTGAGTGAGTAAATCTTGTATTATTTGCCGACCAGGCGAACCGTAGCGTACAATACCGAATTAATGCGTATCAGTGACTTCGACTATAACCTCCCTGACGAACGGATAGCCCAGTTCCCTCCTAAGGTACGTGGGCAGACCCGACTAATTACAGCCGACCGGCAATCGGGAGCAATTGAAAATAAGGCTTACGCCGATATGATTGAGTACTTAAACCCCGGCGACGTTGTGGTGCTGAATAATACTAAAGTCATCAAAGCCCGCCTTGTCGCTCTGAACGCTAGTGGCAAAAAACGCGAACTTTTATTAATTGAAAGCCATGGCACTAAAGCCAACCACCACCGTCAAGCTATCTACCGAGGGACTTTGCATAGTGGTGAAGTTCTGCAAATAGGAAAGACAGAAGTAAAAATAGAGAGGGTTCTGAAGGGTGGTTTGGCTGAAGTTAGTAGCCAGGCCAACCTACTCGAATTAGCCGAAAAATACGGCAATGTCCCCCTGCCCCCATACATGAAGCGCCAAGCCAACGACGACGACCAGTCCCGATACCAAACAGTTTTCGCTAAAACCGCCGGCTCAGTGGCCGCGCCAACAGCATCGCTTAACTTTACTGAGGAGCTGGCTAAAAAAATCACCGCCAAAGGAGTCAAAGTAGTTTACCTGACCCTGCACGTCGGCCTTGGGACATTTCTACCAATCAGAACTGATGAGATTGAAGACCATAATATGCACAGTGAATACTTCTCGATTCCAGCCGATACTGTCCGAGCCATTCAATCCGCCAAAGCGACTGGTCACAAAATTTGTAGCGTCGGCACCACTGTTGCCCGCACACTGGAATATACCAAACAACAACTGCTAACCGAAGAACCACAGGCAATCTCTGGCGAAGCCAACATATTCATGTATCCAGGTTATAAATTCAAAGTCGTCGACATCCTACTCACTAACTTTCACGCCCCCCGTAGCACTGTCTTAATGCTAGCCGCCGCTTTTGCCGGCTGGGATAATCTAAAACGCACCTACCAGATTGCCCTAGCCGAAAAGTACGACTTCCTGTCCTATGGCGACTCTATGCTGATCTATTAAACTAGACTAAAAAATAAAAAACCCGGGTCACAGTGTGTCCGGGATTTTTGCAATAAGTTCTTAGCTGGGGCCAACGTGATCACCTGCGTATAACGCAAGTGGGTGTCCTCATGTACTGACCCCCGGCCAGCACGAATATTGGACTCCCGATGATTAGATATCAGATAATCATTGGGTTGGCTTTTCCCAGCCATAAATATTATACCTTCTGAACCTCCGCGACTACAAGAGCCGGGTCAGAACTGCTTGGTTGAGATTTGTAATAATCGGTCCAATAACCGGCATCAAAACCACTAGGATGACGATAACTGCCACAATTCCCATCTGTTCAAAACGAGCCATCACCTCTTGAACTGGTTCTGGTACTAAAGCGTAAATTAAACGCGAGCCGTCTAATGGTGGAATTGGTAACATATTAAAAACAAAGAAGCCGACATTAACCTGTACAAAGATAACCAAAAAAGTGGTCAAGAAGGTGTTATAGCCAATTGTTAGATGGGCCACGCCGGCTACCACTATAGCCAGCGCCAAATTAGTAAATGGACCGGCCAAACCAATTAAGGCAGCGCCAAATTCTTCATACTTAACCCTCGATGGGTTAAATGGCACTGGTTTAGCGGCAAAAATCGGTGGTAGGCCGAGAGCAATTAAAACCACTGGCAGCAGGATGGTTGTCAGCCCATCGATGTGTTTTAAGGGGTTAAGGGTCAACCGGCCGGCCTCTTGGGCCGTCGAGTCACCAAGCCAGTGGGCTACAAAACCATGCATGGCCTCGTGCAACCCCATAGATATTAGAATCACTACAAAAATTATGCCTAGATTGGTAATCGAGAGGTCGGCTGTCATATCGTTTAAGTATAGCACCTCTTAATAGTTGACCTAACAGAGATAATGCGCTACAATAAACCCCTATGCAGAAATGTGATCTAACCGGTAAAGGAAAGCAGTACGGCAGTAATGTCAGCTTTTCACAGCGCCACACAAAAAAGGTTTGGAAACCTAATCTTCAGAGTAAGATCATTCTAGTTGATGGTAAAAAAGTGAAGATGAAGCTCAGCACCCAAGCGATCCGCACTCTTAAGAAGAAAAATCTATTCATTACACCAGCCTCAGTTGCAGCCGAAGCCGTAAAATCTAAATAAGCTCAGGCAGCAGCTTTAACCGCAAACTTCATCGGCCCTACAGGGGTCTTGTGCGCGGATAGTTTATCAGCTAACGCTTGGCCTGTTAGCTTCGTTCGAGGACGATAAGTTGCATAGTATCAGCCAGGTCGGCTGGTTTTAATTTTAGGTAATCAACTGTTTCGCGCGGCTCCATGGCCAAAGTCTTGAGGGCTTCTACTAGAGTTGTCTGTGGAACTGGATACTTAATTTTACTGTCGTCGTAATGAGTTGGGATAACTAATCTGGGCTCGATCTTTTTAATCAGTTTAAGGGCACCAATTGGATCTAGGGTGTAGCCGCTACCACCAACAGGTATAAATAGGACGTCCACCATACCAATAGACTCCAGCTGTTCCTCGGTGAGCTCTGGGTAAACATGGCCCAAAACCACTAATTTAAGATCATCCATGATAATCCGATAGATAACGGCCGAGCGTTGGCCCTCTTCCTCCATGTGCCCACGAGCCATAATGCCGCGGATAGAAACGTTAGAAACTTCGTACTCGCCCGGGTAATCGATAACTAGCTTTGTAGCCACGGCCGGTTCGACGTGTGCGCCGTTAAAAAGTGCGATTTCACCAGGTTTAGTAATTGCGCTTAAACCTAGGTCAGCTAGATTGTCGTCAAAGACTAGGCTAGCCTTCTTATTGCTTAAACGAATTGCGTTGGCGCCAAAATATTGAATATCCAATGTTTTTTACTCCTTTTAATCTTTCTTGGTCTTTTTTGTCGATAACACGGCTGGTTCATTGAGGCTACCGCTTTTATCGATTAATACCTGCTTTTTAGCCGCCAATACAGAGTTCAGGAACCGGTCGTTAACCTGCCGCCTATATTCGTACTCGGTAACTGGCATATAAACGAAACGAATCTCTTTACCCTCTTTAACTTCGAGGTCTTCTATGAACTTACTGAGTTTGGTGTGATTAACGTCACCGACGATCAAGAAGTCGATGCCACTAACTTCGTCCCGAGTAAATTGACCAGTTAATAGGGCGATATCAACATTCCCAAGAGCTTTAATAGCCTTAAGGTCATCACTTTCGGCAGCCGCAGGAACAATAGATTTTTCGCTAGTAGCATTTTTTGGTGTTGCGGAAGCTTTAATTCCGGAGCCAAATATTGTCACCAGCGGATCGTAATACTCATACTTTTGATTTACCTCGTAGTAGAGACGGTTTTTGTTGTCATCAGAAGCAATAATCCCAATACTAAGTAAATTCGCCAGTTCACGGCGAACAGAGTTAATCTGCTCGTCAATTTTACGGGTAATTTCACGCACGTAAAAAGGCCGGTTGGGGTTACTGTAGAACAGCTGTAATAGTTTAACCCGCGTTTTGCTCCCAAATAGTTGCTCAATCACCCCTCTATTGTAGCAGAAAGGTATTCAAGGACTAGCACTGGGCTTCAAGTGGGTCGGGTGTTGGGCGGCGAGCCTGGTCGATTAGAAACTTAGCAATTGCTGGGCTTAAATGGTAAAGCCGTCCCAGTTCGAGTTTAAATTGCCGGTATAACACCGCATGACGAGGGTCAGCTAGATCAACATAGCCGTTCGGGCTGAGTATTTCGGCTAAAAGCTCGGCTTTACCCTCGGCTGGATTTTCGTGATAATCAGAATAGGTTAGAACCGAAGCAGCCTGTTCATTAATTTGCTGATTAATCTGACATAGAGCCGTCTTGTCACCAGACTGCTCGGCCGACTGTAACTCTTTTTGACGGGAGGTTACATAAGATTCAAAGCCCATAAGACTGGTGTGATCGAGATCATGACGAACCCCAGGTACATATATATTTTGGGCGCCGTTTAGGGCAGCAAAGTTAGCATCTTTAAACATATCTACCGGACCACACTGCTTTAAATCGATTAAGTGGCTAATCTCGTGTCTAACGTTATGGATACCGATCGGGGTACTGTCACCTTGTTCAATATCGACGTAAAGGGTATCGTGCGGTTCATCACCCCTGGCTTGGACATATCCTGCCACATCTTGCTTAGCAGTGCCAGTCATAATCACAATGTGTTTTAGGCCAGCCAGCTGAACCAATTCCTTAGGCTCATTAGAAAAACCTTCGATTATTTCCCTCCTAGTCTCTTTAGCACTGTAATCTTCTAATTCACTGGCAGTTGGTGCTCGTCCACCATAGCTGTAAGTTAGGTCTGGCGTACCGACTGCTACAGTTACACCCAGCTGATCCATGAATTGTTGAGCAGTTAATAAATACTTACTAAACGGGCCTGGCGTAACGTCGCTGACGGAATTTATGGTGTTCGTAGTTAGCTTATCCAAAATCGGCATACCATTGTAGATTGTCAGATTATCTTCGCGAGCAGACTGTTCAAGAAAGTCTTGAAAAATTTGATCGGGGGTTTCTGCTGACGTGACCACTCCCTTACCTCCACCAGCACCACCAATCTGTCTGGTAACTACTGGGTTTTCTGGTTGGGCCAATAACGCATCGACAGAGGCCATATCCTGATCAGTTGGTTCAATACAGATTTGATTGTAACCTGGCCCGGTCTCTGTTAACGCTTCGCCGATATCTACACTCGCCGTTGTTGGGGCGGTAACCTGACCATCTTGCCCTTGATGTTCACCGGCACAACCAGCAGAAATAGCCACGGACGCCAGCACAAGACCAAGCGCCACTGCCTTGATCTGCAAGGAATCCCTAAAACTTACACGTTCTCCACTCATAAGAAGTTATTTTAACATAACCGTCATAAATTTGCAAACTATTATTGCCAGTCGATGTCTGGACTTCGCCTGAACCAAGTTCGCTGACGACGTGCATACTGCCAGGTATCCTTAACGATCAATTTTTTAGTTTTAATTAGGTCTTGTGAGCCGGCAAAATAATCCTGCCACTCGCGGTAGCCGATACCCTTCATAGCCTCGGCTTCCCAGCCATACTTATCGGATAGCTCTTTTACCTCAGCCTGAAGGCCTTGCGCAATCATATGGTCCGTACGCTCGGCGATACGACGCTTTAGCACGTCATCAGGTACCTGAACGCCAATGACCTCAGTATTAGCACGCAGTGGATTTTTTACACCGACTTCCCCGTTGGTCTCTAAAACCCGAATTAAATGACGGGGATTTTGGGTATTTTCCGGTATTTCCAAGCCTTTTTGACGTATTTCTGTCTGGAGTTCACTGACTGTTAGCTTTTCTAGTCTTTGCCGCTCTGCCGGGTTAGCTGGCCTGAAGCTGAAATCATAGAGTATTGAATCTATATAAAGCCCAGTACCGCCAACCATGATCGGTAGTTTACCTCTGTCGTGTATATTTTTAATGGCTCGATTGGCTAGTTTTTTAAAATCGCTGGCTGTAAACTTTCGATCCGGCTCAGCGACATCTATCAGATGGTGAGGGATGAGTTTTTGGTCGTCTGGCGATGGTTTGGCAGTACCAATATCCATACCCTTATAAATCGTCCTTGAATCAGCGGCAATAATTTCACCATTACGCTCTTTGGCAATCCGCATCGCCAAGGCACTTTTACCAGAGGCGGTAGTACCAACTATTACGACTAAAGGTTCCACTGCAGTACCTCATTAGAACTGACTAAAACATCGTCCACGTCCACCGCTATAATCGGCTCCTTCATGTCCTAGCCCTGATGTTCAGCGTTCAAAACATGTATAGAAGTCCGAATCACCCGGCTTTTGGCTTCTTGAGAAACGGTTTTGAGGAATTCGTTAAAACTGATGGGTTCCTCGATAGCCGAGACAACAATATCCTGGCGAATCCGCGGAATCATACTGTTAGTCTCAATCTCCTTACTACCAATCACGACGGTGTATGGGATTTTCATCATCTCGGAAGTACGAATCTTCTTACCAACTGATTCGCTAGAATTATCCAAAGTCGCTCTCAAACCGAGTTCATGAGCCTGTTCAACAACCTTTTGGGCAAAGTCGACGGTTTCTGGCTCTTGGTTCAAAGTAGCAATTCGTATCTGTTCTGGAGCCAACCAAACTGGGAACCTACCAGCCGTATGCTCAATGTAAACCGCCAAGAAACGTTCCAAAGAACCAAGCAAAGCTTTGTGAATCATGACTGGGCGATGTTTTTGGCCATCTTCGCCGGTGTATTCCAGGTTAAAGCGCTCCGGCTGCACGAAATCTAGCTGTTCGGTAGCCAGTTGCCATTCACGACCCAGAGCGTCGGTAGCCATAATATCAATTTTAGGGCCGTAGAAGGCTGCTTCACCCTCTTCTATAAAGTAGTCTAGGTGGAGCTTCTTAGCGACGTCCTCGATGGTCGCTTGAGCCTGCTGCCACAGTTTTGGGTCACCTAGATACTGCTCGGAATCATCTCTAAAACTTAAACGAGCCAGCCACTTAAGACCAAACACCCCGTACATGTCGCTAATCATGGTCATGATTGAGGTAAACTCTTCTTCAATCTGATCTGGTCGACAAAAAACATGTGCGTCATCCTGGGTGGCTGCCCTAACCCGAGCCAAACCATGCAATTCTCCGGCTTTTTCGTCTCTGTAGACAATTGTATTTTCCATGTAGCGGATTGGCAGATCTCGGTAACTGCGCGGTCGTGAGGAGTAAATCTGGGTGTGGTGTGGGCAGTTCATCGGCTTCATCATGAACTCATCTTCAGATTCGAAGCTGGTCACCGTAAAACGCTCAGGATATTTATCGAAGTGACCGGAGGTTTTATAGAGATCGACTTTGGCAATATGCGGGATGGATACTCGCTGGTACCCGGCGCTAGACTGTAGTTCCTGCGAGAAGCGACCGAGCTCTTCCATTAGAATCGTGCCTCGGGGCGTAAACAATGGTAGGCCGGAGCCGACTAGGTCGCTAAAGACAAACAGATCGAGCTCCTGCCCCAGTTTACGGTGATCACGCTTTTTGGCTTCTTCGAGCATCTGTAAATGATGATTGAGCTGTTCCTTGGTATCAAAAGCCACACCATAGATGCGCTGCATCTGAGGATTACCTTCTTTGCCACGCCAGTAAGCACCGCTAACTCGTAGCAACTTAAAGGCGCCAACCTTGCCAGTATTTTCGACATGTGGCCCGCGACAGAGGTCCGTAAAGTCACCGTTAGTATAGAAAGAAGCTTCACTGACCTTGCCATCACCGCTGGCGATGGTACCTAGTTCGTCTTTATCCAAGTCCTTAGCAACAGTGGTACCAGCCCGCTTTAGGTCGTTTAATAATTCTTCTTTATAAGGTTGTTTGGCATCTTTAGCCCACTTAATTGCATCGTCGATTGGCTTTTGAAACTTTTCGAAAACTTGTTCACCATTGATAATCTGCTGCATCTCTTTGGTGATGCGCTTAAAATCTTCTTCACTAATGCTGTCTTTACCGAGGTCAACGTCGTAGTAAAAGCCGTCTTTAACCACCGGGCCGATGCCAAATTTAGCTCCTGGCCAGAGGTGCTGAATAGCATTAGCCATGATATGTGCCAGCGAATGGCGCATTGGGTGCAGTTTATCGGCTTTGTCAGACATCTTGAATCTATATTATCACCTCTGTTAAGCACAGCCAAATAAAAAACCAGTGATCTCGCATGCCACTGGTTTTTATATTGAATTTTACCTTGGTCGATGACCCAGTTGCTTTCCAAAGCACCCGGCAAAACTCACCTCGTACGTACGAGTATACAGTAATGGTACTATAAGGCTAGTACTATATTGTCGTCTTTTCTACACTATTGGTGGGGATAACTACTTACCATATATGGTATAGTTTGGTGGCCATTCCTTTTTGGCAGATTTTTTGCTAAACTTGTATCTGTTAAGCTAACTTTTAGAAGGGATTTAACGGGGGCGATTAGCTCATTTGGCTAGAGCGCCGCATTGACGTTGCGGAGGTGACAGGTTCGAATCCTGTATCGCCCACCAGATCATCTAACGATATTCTTCGCAGATTCTCTGTAAATAACGGATGTTATGAATCGAGACTAAAGCGCCCGCCAAGGGCTCTTTTACTTTGAACTGATGACATAAGAAGCCACGGCTGTAGCCACTCAAGCACGTCGTACAATCACAGCCTGGATCGATAACTTTTGGATCTTCGATAAATTTCGCGTTGGTCAGGTTCATTTTTTTATCGCCTTTCACCCAGGCATTGCCATGCCGGCCGTTGCGAGTTGGAATAACGCAATCCAGAATATCGATGCCATGCTCAATTGCATAACGTAGATCGCGCGGGTCACCAACCCCGAGTAAAAATCTGGGACGATCGTCTGCATACAGAGGACCTAAGTAGTTCAGCATGTCGTGCATCTCTTCTCGACTCTCTCCGACTGACAATCCACCGATGGCGATGCCATCAACTGGTAAGGACTGGATGATCTCTAGGGAGCGCTTGCGCAAATCTTTATCCAAGCCACCCTGAACAACGCCAAACAACAGTGGGCGCTTAGCCTCAGGCATACCTTTACTCAGTCTTTGGAACTCTGCCAAGCTACGTTCTAGCCAGCGATGTGTTCGTTCAAACGCCTCCAACGTACGGTGGCGCTTATCGTCATCCAGCGATACGACATCATCAAAAGCTACCATCATATCCGCTCCCAAAGCAAACTGGATTTGGATTGATTTCTCGGGTGATAAAAAGGCCTTGTCACCATTGCGCGGATCGTGGAACGTAACCCCTTCTTCGCTAATCTTATTAATCTTAGCTAAAGAAAAGACCTGAAAACCACCAGAATCGGTCAGAATAGGCAGTTTTTGGCGAGAGAACTCGTGAATACCGCCAAGTTTCTGGATAACGCCCTCACCGGGCGCTAAATGTAGATGATATGTATTAGCCAACACCACCTCGACTCCAGTGCTAGCGACTTGCTCCGGAGTTAAGGTTTTTACAGCTCCCCTGGTGCCATCGGGCATAAAAGTTGGAGTAAGTACTACCCCGGCTCTAGTTTTAAATGAACCGGCGCGTGATAAACCAGCACTATGCTTTGTCTCAAAAACAGGCTTTGACATCTGTTAAGTATACCAGGTTAAGTTATGACGAGGTACCGAAGAGTCCTCACTGCATCTGCGGGCCGTTAGGCTGAACCCGCAGTAGTAATGTTACTGGAGCAGAATAAATCACTTCAACTGGCCTAGAACCTACCTTATGACCCTTACACCAGGGAATGAACTTTGCATATCGAAACTTCCTAGAAGATTAGACTCAAAACTTTTATAGCATTTTGGCCTCAGTTCAGAGTAGTAATAAATAAGCACTACCGCTGTTATAGGCATTGACACTGACTATTTAATGTGTTAGCATTACCGAGTTAAACGAGGCACGTGTGTGAGTAAACCCGCTTCGAGTTCGCTCGAGAACTTTAAGTTATTCTACGAAGAATTAGCTTTTATCAAACCTACCCATCACCGCATCCGACGCAATCGGGTGGTAATGGTAGCCAAATAACATCGCAAACAGTAAAAACTAATGCCTAAATTCTAAATTCTTTAGAGTTTGGGCATTTTCTATTGTAGAGTTTTACCCGGTTTTCCGAATATTTTCCACTAGCGTTTTCTTAAGGGTCATGTCAATATGTAGTCATGATTTGTTTATATTGTGGGCAAAAAACTAAGATTACTAACTCGCGCGCCCAAAAACGTAGCTTCTCAACCTGGCGCCGGCATCATTGTCCTGGTTGCGCGCAAACGTTTACCACTCAGGAGCGGGTTGATCTAGCCGCTTCAGTAAATTTTATTACATCAGATGGCCACTCGCATCCTTTTATTCGCGAAACCCTGCTACAAAGCCTCTACGAAAGCCTGAAGTACCGACCCAAAGCTTTAACAGAAGCCGTGGACCTTACCGACACTGTTATTAACAAGTTACTACCCTATCTGGATCATGGTAACCTAGGCCGGAATATTGTTGTCGAGACTACCAGAACTGTTTTAAAACGTTTTGACCCAGTAGCAGCAACTACATATTTAGCCTACCACCCGGCCATAAAATCCTAAGATTTAGGGTCTTTTGCAGTTCGGACGGCTTTCTCGGTAACATCAAACTTGTCGATATATTTACCTAGCATTAATCGGGTCTGAGCGGTGAGACCAGAAAGACCGTTATAAATGATAGTCGTAAAAGGCAGGTATACCCATTGCAGGGTCATCCAGATGTGACGATGCTTCTTGTAGCGATCCGGTTTGGGCGGCAGCAATAATACACTCAGGAAGAACGTAATGATAATACCGGTAAGAGCGATGGTTTCGATCCGGCTAGCCACTGTCGGTAGTTGGTTGGCGGCATAGCTATTAGGATGAAAGAAAGCTGGGATGAAAGCGGTTACGGCTACTAGTAAAGCAGCCGTTGCCCAACTAATATGACCTTCAAATAATCGCCAGAACTTAGCAACTAAATCGAACTTAGGAACTTTATTCTTCCTAAAAAAGCCCATCTCTGCCACGTAGGCTATATCACTACAGCCCCAGGCCCAACGACGAAGCTGGATGAATTGAGCCACTAAAGTCCGCTTAAAAGTACTTGAAAGTACAGCATCCTGATAAATCGGCGCAAAAATCGGGTAAACATCGTAATCACCATCAAAAGCAAAATAACTACGCCAGAACTGGTGGCCATCCTCAACAATTGTGCGGGCACTCCAAAAATCAGTTTCAATAAGAGCAGCCAAAGGCTGGGCATGCGACGAGAAATTTCGCAAAGCATGTAAACGCATCGAGGCAACCACCTGGAAGAACGAGTTACCTGTAGCAATGACTCGCATCGGGGCTGGGACATCCCAGATATTCTGGGTATACAGTGCGACTGGCTGATACGAAGTATGAAGCGGATTTGGTGAAACCGAAACAGTATAACTAAGCGCCGATAAATAATTTTTATGGGGTCGATTATCCGAATCTAAAGTGGTTACGATAACGTTTAATGGATCAATTTGTTGTTCAGTTATGTACTTTTGTAATGCTCGGCCGGCGTAATTAATATTACCACCCTTGCCGCGAACTTCACCTTCCGTAACTGGATGCTTGATGGCTGTGGCATACATAAAATTATCACCATACTCTTTAACTAATTCGAGAGCCGCTGCCTCCGACTGAGCGCCATCCCGGCTTTCGTAAGCAAAAATAATAATCACCTTCTTCATATCGTGATTGCAGTCCAAAATCGAATTTATAGTCGGTTCCAGCACATCCTTACCCTCATTGTAAGAAGCGATGATGATTGCGTGAATAACATTTTGAGGCCGGACCTTAGGGGGATGCTCTTTAAGCCGAAGTAAGTTATCGTAATGCCATTTAGGACGCTGAGCGCCAGGCTCGGTAACTTCCCCGCTCTCAAGTTCCAACAATAGCTGGCTCCAATTGAGTTTTTGTTGGGTCTGCAGTGTGCGCCAGCCTTCAAGAACCCTAAAGTTCATGCCAACTGCCTTTGCAAACCAAATTAGCAGGTAAATAATTAAACCCCAGACTAAGGCGATCGGCCAAAACAGACTAAGAATGAATGGGGATAACAAAATAGTCCAGCTAACCATTCCAGGCAGCATTTCGAAAAAACGATAACGACGGCTTTTATCCTTTTGGTAAGGGATTTCCAGATCAGTCATTTTTAGCGCAGGACCAATAAGGCATTACTGACGATAAGCGTTAAACCTAGTAGTAAAGTGCCAAATGTTAGCACCACTACGGCAACGTCGCGTCGTTGCGAGTAAATTCTAGCGCTGATTAATGTGTGGAATGATAGTACAAAAATTACGAAAATAATAATGCTCAGTAAAGACACATAGCTACCTACCCGGTAAGCATTTAGGCCCAGGTTAGCACGATATTGCACAAAATAACCATCACTACGGCTGGTATCCAGACGTAGTAGGATTAGTACACTAGTAATAAGGGCTACGAAAGCATTAATGCTGAGTAGCAACAATACCAAACGGTCATGTAAATATTTTTTGGGTATATCCATAAAGTCCCTATTAGTATACGACTTTGTCGGCGCTGGTGCGAGTATCGGGAGTCGAACCCGAGTCTCGGCCTTGGGAAGGCCGCATAATAGCCGTTATAATATACTCGCAGATCTGGAGCCACCTAGCAGGATCGAACTGCTGACCTACACGTTACGAATGTGTCGCTCTACCAACTGAGCTAAGGTGGCATACATTGCCTTTACTTGAGTATATCAGCTCCCTGTTTTGCTGAATATAATTTGCCATATCTTCCGCGATACGGCTTTGAAACCGTCTTTTTGCTAACAATAAATAAACTTACGAGGCCTATAGTAATTTTAATAGTCCAGGCCTCTGCCAATAATTGGGTGGCAGCATTAGGGCTATCCCGAAACGTAAACGTATAGTAGTTTCGTTCTTCTATCTCACAGTAGCTCTGAGATTGTTTGACGGGAGTGGTATAGTGGGGTCATGAAGAAATGGACGGTGGTGACGATTTTGGCTGTGGCGCAGTTTGTTATGGTGCTTGATAGCACCGTTATGAACGTATCGATGAGCACCGTTGCCAAAGATCTGGGCACAACTATAAATGGTTTGCAGGCCGCCATCACCTTTTACACCTTAACCATGGCGGCTTTCATGCTAACCGGCGGCAAACTGGGTGATGTCTGGGGCAAATTTAATGCTTTCAAAATTGGTGCTGTGGTTTATTCGATTGGTTCTTTGATTACTGCTCTGGCCCCTAGCCTGGGCATCTTGATGCTCGGCTGGTCATTTACTGAGGGCTTAGGTGCAATCCTGGTGATACCAGCAATTGCCGCCTTAATTGCTGCCAACTACGAAGGTAAAGATCGAGTAGTGGCCTTCGCAATTATCGGTGGTATTTCTGGGGTGGCAGCGGCCGCCGGACCATTAGTCGGTGGCTTCTTTACAACATACCTATCCTGGCGCTATGTTTTTATAAGCGAAACTGCCATTATGATAGTCCTATTGTTCTGCATGCGTTATGTGAATCAGCCGTCCGAAAAACGAATACCCTTCTCATCGATTGACATACCAAGTGTCCTGCTTTCGGCTTTCGGCATGATTGCCCTGGTATTCGGCATGCTGCAAAGTAAAACTTGGGGTTGGGTCCAGCCAATGGGCAAACCAGAGATTGCTGGCTACGCCATCGCTCCTCTTGGTATCTCACTTGTCGCCTACCTACTGGTGACTGGAGTAATTATCCTACGTGCCTTCTACAAGCGCTCACAACGACTGGAAGCTGCTAAAGATGGCCACCCACTGGTCAAGGTCTCTATGTTCAAAATTCCACAGCTACGGGCTGGTCTGATGGTACTGATGTTCCAGTACGTAATAACTGCTGCCGCCTTCTTTGTCATCCCGGTCTACCTGCAAATCGTACTAGGTTACGATGCACTTACAACTGGCATCAAGATTCTACCGATGTCAGTAGGTTTAATACTTTGTTCAGTTACTGGTACGAGAATGATCCACCGCTACTCGCCTAAGCAAATAATTCGTCTCGGTCAAATCTTATTGACCCTTGGCGCCCTCTTATTACTCGGTTCTCTCAACGCTGACCTGCGCGGCTTAATGTTCGGATTATCAGTCTTTACAGTTGGTGGTGGCCTTGGTTTGCTAGCCTCACAGATTGGCAACGTAACGATGACTGCTGTTGATGCTAGTGAAAGTTCAGAAGTCGGTGGACTACAAGGTACCTCTCAAAACTTAGGATCCTCATTCGGTACTGCCTTAATTGGTTCCGTCATGATAGCCAGCTTAACCACCAGCTTCGTGAATGGGATCAACCAGAGCACAACCATGCCAAATCAGGTTAAAACCTACGCTACACAAAACGCCACCGCTGGAATACCGGTCGTCTCGGCACAAGAGCTACAAACCTATGCTGTTCAGCAAGGAGTACCTCAATCTACTGCCGACGAAATTGCTAGCATCTACAAAACATCTGAAATCGCCGCTCTACAAGAAGCCGCATTCTTTATCGTGCTACTAGCTGGCGCCTCCTTACTATTTTCCAGGCATATACCAGACAAAAAACTTGGTTAGAGATATTTGAAAATTCGAAAGCATCACTAAAATCAAAGTTTTTAAGTTTTCTACTTTCAAACTTGGAAATATCCGAAAAAAGTTCATTCGTAATCAAAAGCAGCCATTGATATATTCGCAGAGTGCTCTCGAGTTCAAAGTTGGCG
The DNA here is from genome assembly GCA_037139495.1 of Candidatus Saccharimonadota bacterium. Taxonomy (GTDB): domain Bacteria; phylum Patescibacteriota; class Saccharimonadia; order Saccharimonadales; family JAUPVS01; genus JAUPVS01. The sequence goes on from JBAXGG010000010.1 coordinate 29,040, forward strand.
GGAGCTAGTTGTAACATTGCGAACTAGTTCCTCTAACTTTGAAGGTTATGAGTTTGATAACCTATTTGATGCCATTCAAGAACATGAGCCTAGCTTAGCTATTAGCAACAGCGTCACTTAGTAAGGTATTCCTTACTTTTGAGCTTCTTGTACTAAAGCAAGTATATCCCTTGCTTCTGCTTCTGAAACAAAGCTAAGACCAAGCTCGTCTTCTAATGTCTGAGACTCTCTCATCTGACCGATTTTAGCAATACCGTTAATAGCTGAGCTATATACATCGTCTAATGTTGCATCACTGCCAAGCATTTCTTTAGATGGATTTGATGTATGAGAATGCTTCTCCATCTGCAAACCATCAGGGGAATTAAGAATAAAATAGTTTGTGATTAGCTGTTCGCCATAAAGTTTACCAGGCCATTCAACTCTCATGACCTGACCGAGCCGATTTGGGTCATCCTTTGATTCACCTTTACGGTATTTTGAAACAGTAAGAGTACCTCTCTCAGGTTGTACGAACTTTAAGGTTTTCATTGTTGTCTCTCCAAATTCGAGACCACCTTCAGATTTATCAATTATAACGTCTAGTAAAGCCTGTTTTGTCTGTTGAGTAGCTGGATTTGTTTCAAGGTC
>JBAXGG010000011.1:0-28421 GCA_037139495.1 Candidatus Saccharimonadota bacterium
TTCCTGCGCATGCAACGTCCGCCGCAATATGACGACGAAGTTGTCAGCCAACCGGTCCAGCTAAATGGTAAGGGTGGGGTAGTGGCCGATTACGGCGCTAACGAGGCTGACGACGATATGTGGCGAGATGCCATTCAGGTAGTCATCGATGGCAAAAAAGCCTCTACCAGCCTGCTTCAACGCCGCTTACGGGTAGGTTATGCCCGGGCCGCCCGTATAATCGAAGCCATGGAAGAACAGGGCATTGTCGGCCCAGCCGACGGCGCCCGCCCGCGAGAGGTGTTAGTCCACTCGATCGAAGAAGTCTTCCCACCGCACCAGGCCGCCGCATCACCAGAGCTAATCGAAACCCCAGAAGTACCCCAGGATAGCTCCGAAGACGAATTCCCAGGCCAGTAACCCTTTACAAACAGGGGTCAATAGGCTACAATAGCTAGGTTATTAACTTCAGCTCATCACTTTAGGGGGATGGGCTTTAACCAAAGGAAGGATCCTTTATATGGCGCAATATGAAATTGCCGTGCTGTATCATCCCGATCTCGAAGTCGACCTGACCAAGGCCGAAGAACGGGTTACCAAAATCTTTAAAGATGCTGGTGCCAAGGTGACTGCCACTGACAATTGGGGTAAGCGAAAGCTAGCCTATCCAATTGCCAAAAACGAGCATGCCGTTTACGTGTTTTATACGACCGAAATGCCCGGTGACGCCGCCAAAAAAATCGAGACAGCGTTGAACATCACTGACGAAGTCATTCGTTACCAGATCGTTAAACCCGATCTCAAAAAGATTGCTGATGCCGAAGCAGCTAAGGCTGAAAAAGCCGAAAAAGCGGCAGCTCGTGGCGATCGCGGTGACGACGACCGTTCTGAACCAGACGACGAAAAGTAAACAGCTAATTAAAAATTCATTATGCTTGACGCCCCGCCCACGCCGGGTTTAGGGTATAAGTACTATCAGTTAAGCAAGACATAGGTCTTATAAAAAAGAGGAGTAAAGAGATGGCACGAAGTTTTAACCAAGTCATATTAATGGGCAATCTAACCCGCGACCCAGAGTTGCGCCAAATTCCAAGCGGCCAAAGCGTTTGTAGCTTTAGCCTTGCGCTGAACCGCAGCTATAAAAGTGGTGACGGCGAATGGCAAGAAGCTACCGATTACGTCGATGTAGTTGCCTGGGGCCCTCTAGGTGAACGAGTAGCTCAATATGTGACCAAAGGACGACCTGTCCTGGTTAACGGTCGCTTGCAAAGCAGTTCTTGGGAACAAGAAGGCAAAAAGCGCACCAAGGTAGAAGTTAACGCTTCTGACGTTACATTCCTCGGTGGGCGTGGTGAAGGTGGTGGCGATACGCCAGAAGCTAGCTCAAGTTCTAGCACTGCTCAACCAACTGGCGACAAACCAAAATCCAGTAAAAAGAAAGACGACGTCGTTATCGAAGATATCGGCGATGAACCAATTAATTTAGACGATATTCCGTTTTAAGGAGATAAGTTTCTATGGCAAAGATTTTCAAACACCGTACCGACGTCGCGTATTTCGACTACAAGGACTTTAAGACCTTGCAGCGTTACGTGAACGTTTATGGTCAAATTGAGAGCCGCAAAAAGACCGGTTTAACAGAGAGCCAGCAACGGCATCTGTCTAAGGCTATCAAACGCGCTCGACACCTCGCCCTACTACCATTCGTAGCATCTAACTAAACTTTAAGTTGAGTTCCTATGGCATTTGGCATAACCGATCTTAAAAAAGGTACCGTCTTCCAGTACGAAGGCGTGCCTTATCGCGTCACTGATTATTCTCAAAAGGTAATGGGTCGTGGCGGGTCAATCGTAAACGTCAAAATCAAGAGTTTGATTGACGGTAAGGTTTTGGCTAAAACTTTCAAAGGCAACGAAGCTGTCGAACGAGCTGACGTCACTAACAAAAACGTGCAGTACCTATATAATGACGGCCAAAAGTTCTATTTTATGGATCAGGATAGCTATGAGCAATTCGAACTATCGGCTGATGATATGGCCGACAAGGCTGGCTACCTAAAAGAGGGTGATGCTGTTCAGGCTCAACTGTTCGATACCCAGGTTATTAACGTCGAGTTAGCCAAGAATGTTCCGCTAAAGATTACCTATGCCGAAGACGTCGTTAAAGGTGACACTACTAGTAATGTCATGAAAGACGCCACTGTCGAGACTGGCCTAGTAGTTAAGGTGCCGGCTTTTGTCCGAACTGGTGATGTTATCAGTGTTGATACCGCAACTGGTGCCTACCGCGAACGCGTCAAGGAGTAGGAATGAGGTTGCCCTAATGAGAACGCGACTTGACCAAGCACTAGTTGAAAAGGGCATGGTTAGTTCGCGTAGCCAGGCAGCCAGTTATATTAAGCTGGGTAACGTTCTGGTTAATCAAAAAATTGTAACCAAGGCCGGTCACATGGTGGAGGATTACGACAGGCTAGAAGTTACTGCCCAGGAACAATATGTTTCGCGGGCAGCGCTGAAGTTGGCCTCTGTGGTTGACGAATTTGAACTAAATTTTAACGGTAAAACCGTCCTAGATATTGGTTCGTCTACCGGCGGCTTTACACAATATGTACTCATGCACGGAGCCGAACAGGTATTGGCAGTTGAAGTGGGTACAAATCAGCTTCACCCTAGTTTACGGCAGGATCCAAGAATACTACTATTTGAACAAACTGACATTCGCAATTTTAAAAATCCCTCTGTTCAGCCTGATATTGTTGTGGCCGACGTATCATTTATCAGCCTCCGTGAAATACTGCCCAGCGCTGTTAAGTTGGTCAAGCCCGGTGCTCAATTCGTCGTCATGGTCAAGCCGCAATTCGAGGCTGGTGATAGCTATAAACACAAAGGTGTCATAAAGAATGATACAATTCGCCGGCAGATTTTAAAGGATTTTGAAACTTGGGTACAAAAGTTATTTATAATCCAAAACAAGGCCGATAGTGCCGTGGCTGGAGCTCGCGGGAATCGTGAACGGTTTTATCTTCTGACTTCGATAACACGCTAGTCCGCCTCTGTGATAGACTGAGCCCATGTATTTCAAAAACCGTACCGAAGCAGCCGGCAAATTAACTCAACTAATTACTCCTAAATACCGTTATGAGAACTGTGCTGTTGTAGCGCTGAGTGATGGGGGGGTTGTGATTGCCAGTAATATTGCAGCCCAACTCCACTGTGTTTTGATGATGCTTTTAACTGAGCCTGTGACCTTGCCGGGCGAGAATTCTCCGGTGGGCAGTATTGATCAAAGCGGCGGCTTTACTTTCAACGGTTCATTTTCTACCGGTCAACTTGAAGATTTTCAGTCGGAGTACCGCAATTATATTGAACAGCAAAAGTTAGAAAAGCTCCATCGCATGAATAGCCTGTTGGGCAGTGGCGGTATTATTGAGCCGGATTTGCTACGCTACCATAATGTTATTTTGGTTTCGGACGGGTTAAGTACAGGCTTGTCACTCAATGCTGCCGCTGCATACCTAAAGCCATACAAACTAGAGAAACTAATCGTCGTAACTCCAGTAGCTAGCGTGGATGCGGTCGACCGAATGCACCTGCTAGCCGATGATATGTATTGCCTTAGCGTCACCGAAAACTACATCAACACTAATCATTATTATGAAGATAATACTTTGCCAACTCATGAAGAGATAATAACTACTATCAAAGACATCGTGTTGAATTGGAAGTAAATCAGAGATAGGCGCGGAGCTTGTTCGGATCTAGTAGGCTAATTTTGCCATGATTAGCAGAGACTAGCCCGAGTCGTTCCAGACGAACAATTTCACGGCTTGTAGTTTCGCGGGTAGCATTAATTGAGCTGGCTATATCTTGCTGTTTAAGGGGGACATTCAATAAGATAATGCCTTTTTTCGGGCCTGGTTCACCGAAGCGCTCGGAAGTATTTAATAAGAAAGAAATTAATCTTTCGCGCACCGTACGGTATTCGAGATTAATGATGTGCTCAGAGTGTAGACGGTACATCTCGAGTGTCATTTCGAGCATCGGCATCAGCATTTTAGGGTCGTTATGAATATCCTTGAGGTAATCTTTGCGGCTAATTCGCCATAAAACCAGGTTGTCCATCGCCTGATAGATAATACTGCGTTCTTGCCCAGTTATGGCCCATATTAGCGGGAAGAGTTCTTCGGATCTGCGGATTATTAAAAGGTTTTCTTCGCCGTATTTAGAGATGTTGTAGGCTTTAACTAGGCCTGTTTCTATAAAAAAAACGCCTGAAGGCGCTTCACCAGGGCGGATTACAAACTCCCCCTTCTTATAGGTAAGTTTGGTGCCTCCATGAAAGACTTTTACCAAGTCTTCATTTTGTTTTGTACTACTAAACATGTATTTAGTATGAACTATCTTACCTTTTGCTGCAAACTCTGGTTAATAGTGTGATGCAAATCACAGCCGGTTTGTGATAAATGTAGCTGTGCTTACAAACTACTAGGCATATCATTAGGTTGTAACGTGAAGGAGGGAAGAAATGGTTAGTCTAAAAGAAGTAGAGAGACAACTGGAAGCCATTGGTTCTAATAGCAAATTTTGGGGGAGACCCGAGATTGTTGAGCTCCAGCACATCCTTGTTCCAGGCGAACAAATCAACGCCTGTCTAAATGGCCGATATCAGGGCGGGTTCGCAACTTTCGTGGCAACCGACCAAAGACTGCTACTGGTGGATAAAAAAGTCTTCTTCCTGAGTGTAGAAGATATGCGCTACGACATGATTGCTGAAGTAGACTTTAGTGCCCAGTTAATGAGCGGCACGATGAAAGTCTGCACCCCAACTAAGAACCTTTCGTTTACTTCCTACAAACCACAGATTTTACGCAAGGTAGCTAATCAGATACAACAGAAAGTCATGGAAGTCAGGCATCAATATTCATCTGATCCGGCGGTAATCGGGTCAACTAATGGTTTTGATCAGGTCCCACAGGGTAGGCCAGTAGCTGCTGCGCCGATCCAACCAGTAGCCGCTCAGCCATCAGCTATCTCAACCGCAGCCATTGCTAGCACTGACCCTTATGCAATGATGCTGGATCTTGGTAACCAGGCAGTGATTGGAGCAAACTCACAGAATCTTCCCGTACCACAGAGACGTAACCCGTATATGAACCCGCCGCTAATGATGCGACGTCGGATTGGTCGCTTCGGGTCAATTGGCACTCCGCAAACCTAAACGTTGAATCGAAATTCGACAACGTCATCTGGCTGCATAACGTAGGTTTTACCTTCAGTGCGAACCTTACCGGTGGCTTTGGCGGCGGTCAATGAGCCGTTGGCGATTAGATCTTGGTAACTGACAACTTCGGCAGCGATAAAACCTCGTTCGAAGTCACCGTGGATAACGCCAGCGGCTTGCGGGGCAGTGGCTTGTTTGGGGATTGTCCAGGCTCGAACTTCCTGCACCCCGGCAGTTAGGTAGCTTTGCAGTCCTAGTGTGTCGTAGGCAGCATGAATAACTTTGATTAGCCCTGATTCTTTTTGGCCGTAGCTTTCTAGCATTTCGATGCGGTCATTGGCGTCCAGGCCATTCAGCTCAGCTTCGAGTTGAGCACAAACGAATAGTGCCTTGGCTGGGGCGACAAGTGCGGCCAACGATTGTTGTTTAGCGGTGTCAGCTAAGCCGGCTTCATCGACGTTAAACAGGTAGATAACTGGTTTTGCGCTCAGTAGGTGTAGGTCGGCTATGTGCTCTGGGTCGATATCTTCAACCTGTGAAATTGGTGTGCCTTGTTGCAGTAAATCATCGACTCTTTGCAAGGTATCGGCGATTGGCTTTAGCTTTGGATTGGCTTTAGCTTCTTTGGCAATTTTAGGTAGCCGTTTGGCCACGGTCTGCAGATCAGCCAGGATTAATTCGGTATTGATTATATCGATGTCGTGCTTGGGATCGATGTTGTTATCGACATGAATAACGTTGTCGTCTTTAAAAGCCCGAACTACTTGGCAGATAGCATTAGTATTACGTATATGTGCCAAGAACTGGTTACCCAGGCCTTCGCCGTCAGAAGCGCCGGCTACTAGCCCGGCGATATCGACGAAAGTTACCGTTGCTGGCACGACTTTTTTAGTCTGGTACAGCTCGGCTAATTTTTCTAGGCGAGGGTCGGGGATAGCCACAATCCCGGTGTTTGGCTCGATTGTAGCAAAAGGGTAATTAGCCGCCAAAATGTTATTGTCGGTCAGGGCATTAAAAAGGGTTGACTTGCCGACATTAGGTAGGCCAACGATGGCGATTGATAAACTCATATAACAGAGTATAACAGAGGTGGGCTATTTTTTAGAAATTAGGTAGTTCTGGTGCAAGTAGAGTAAGTCCTTGATGATGTCTTCTATGACTAGTAGTTTGTTCATCCCAAGCTATTTAATACTAGAATTATTAAAAGAATATTAACTTTCGTTGTAGATTAGTTAGTTTTCTCCATCATTAAGAACTTTTTAATAACCCTGATCTATAAATAGGGGTATGAAAGAGCTACTAGAATTTTTTTACGACTTTCGTTGCGACTGCGGTCGGCTGCTGTTTAAGAGCCCCGGCTTTGTCGGCAAGATCGAGGTTAAATGCCGCCGTTGCGGCCAGCTCAAAATGTTCAAACAAACTCTACAAATCGCTAAGGCTGAAGCTAACATAAATATTCAAACATAAGCATCAATGGTGTATGCTTAGATTAGATGAAAGCCTTCAATAAACCGGGGCGTAAACCGGCAGATAAATCATCAAAAGCCAAGCATCAGTCTGACTTGACGTCTGTTAGTGCTCCCAAAGCCCCTATTAAAAAAAGTAAGAGGCGCTTATTAATGGTAGTAGTGGGTGCGGTCTTGGTGCTAGCCATTTTTGGTGCAGTAGCCTACGTGCGTTTTTCTAAGCCTAAGCCTGTAGTAAAAACACCACCACCACCTCCTTATAGTAACCCGACTCAAAAGGCAGCGATGGATGCTCTAATTCAGCAGCCCGTGCAAAAGGCCGCTACTACTAAGCCAGGGGAATTGCCTTCTGAAACAAGTGCTACAAAGGTATCGGCTGGGGGGCAGTAATAAATGAGTCGATTACCCAAAAAAAAGACATTATTGATTGGGGCTGGCATATTTTTAACTCTGCTAGGAGCAAGTATTATATCTATCTGTCTATTAAGAAGCCGCTCCGCCTTAGCCGCACCTTCCTGCGTATCAAGCGCTGGAGTTTCTGGGTATGCCGAGTTTTTGCCTAGTACTATAACGATTAACCCTGGCCAGATAAAAACCATAACCCTTCGCACTTATGCGTGTAATTATTCAAAGTACGACGTATCACATGACTGGAACATATTTAGCGCTTCGAGTTCCGTGCAAAACTATGCTGGGCCGGCGCCTATTGATTTCAGCGTTTCTGGGCTGGCCTTGTGGGGGGGGTATTACTGGGTCGATCTAGGGCATATAGCGGTTGGAGGCTGGACCTATAAAGACATAACAGTTAGTTTAAACGGTAGTGCATTTGGTGGCGATGGTGATTATAATGTTCAACTACCAGGTGGTGGGATAGTCTATTTCACCTACCCTCCAAAAATCGTTTGTGGTGATAAAGACGGAAATTACGAGGGTTGCCCAACAAATATTGCTACCATAAGCTTGCCGATAAAAATCAATAGAGGCCCATATACAATCCAAGGCCTGGCTCGTACTGGTAGCTCACCAAAATATAACGACGCAGCTATGCCGAATAATTGCACCAAGGTACATCTGAACCCTCCGAATACCGGTAGCTTTATCAATAACGTCGGCTATTTTTTTACGGGTGCATACGGTTCAAATACGGTTTCTGCTGACATCGATGTTACTTGTAGCGGGGTACAGTATAAGCTCGTAGGGTATACCCTGTGCACGAATGCAATAAATTGTCACGACGGGGGTGTTTCTAAAGGTAATAGTGTGAGGGTCGCAGGTATTGTTAATGGATATTATGATCTTTGGTGGCACTATACAGTAGTTGCTCCTCCCGAGATTTCCTGTGCCGGTAGTGGCGCCGTTACTGTTCCGGAATTCCCGGAACCCGGACAAGCCATAACAAGTCTTACGGTAAGTTTTACAAACAACGCTGCTGGTGCATTTAGCAGCGGTAGTCTAAAAATTGAAATCCCTAGCCATCTTAATAAAGACAGAGTTGGGTACTCGCCTAATCCTGTCCCTGGAAATGGGGGGACCGCTACGTCCGATGCCATTAATACTCTCGGTAGCCTGCCAGCAGGAAAATATACGGTGACATGGACGCTGTCAGGGGGTGGCCTCTCAGCGTCCAAAGTATGCACCGATACAATAACCGTCGGCTCCAAGCCCTATGTAAAGGTCTTCGGTAATGATATAGCTGCAGGAGCAGTATTTGCCGACAAAGTTCATTCGCCAACTAATGACCCCACTGATTGTCGGGCCTCTAAGGCCGTAAGCGAAAATGCTTCCTTCTGGGCATTTGATAAAAAAGTTATTGTTGGTGCTAAGGAATACTATGGGGGTAGTTCCAGCCAGTTCGCGACTATATCGTTGGGTAAAAATCAAAACTTTTTTAGTGCTGGTAGCCGGAATGGGCTGACTCCTAGCCCTATACCAAAGAATGGTTTGAGCTTTGGTAATATGATTAGTTCAAGTGACGGTGCACTTGGTGATTACGGTGGAAATAGCGGTATGTACCGTTGTATCCCAGACTACTTTAGTGCTCGAGGTGGTGCGGATAACAACCCCGACGGCAATGTAATAATCAATGGGGGTAACCCTCTATTAATTGATAATGAGAGCCGAAGGGTGATTTTTGTTAAGGGTGATGCCTACATTGACAATAATATTACTTTTAGAAATACCAGTTGGGGAAGCACTAACCTCATCCCTAGTTTCTACCTAATAGTAGAGGGGAACATATTTATTGATCAAAAAGTCACTCAACTTGATGGAGTATACGTTGCCCAGGTTGGTGACCATTATGCAAATGATAGGTACTGGGGTAACATCTATACCTGTACTAAAAACCATTCAAACATTGATATAAACAACCTATATTCGGAATGCCAGAATCAGCTTACTATCACCGGTTCTTTTATTGCCGATCAGGTGCGGTATCAGCGAACAAGAGGTGATTTAGGCACGGTTAATCTGAGCATACCAGACAACACAAGCTCGCCTTATAGTGTCACTAATGAAACCCCAGACACTACGCACGCGGCCGAAGTCTTCAACTTCAGTCAAGAAATGTATTTGGCCACCCAGCCAACAATCCTAGATTCGGTAATTGGTGGCGGGCATTATTCTGGGCGTTATGACTCTATTACCAGCTTACCGCCAATCTTGTAGAAAATAATTGCACAACCCCATAACGCTTATGCTATAATCGGAGTTAATATGAGTCTTATTACTGGCGTATCAGATTTCTTTGGACTCGACCTGGGCACCACATCTATCAGGCTGGTGCAGTTGCACAGCAATGGCTCAGATCGGCAGTTGGTTAAGTATGCCCATACTCCCGTTGATAGTGCCGTCGCAGGTAGTGACTCTAATGCTGACCAACAAAAACTAGTGCAAATCCTCAAGGATTTATTGGCCCAAGCTAATGTTACAACCCGGAATGTTGCCGTCGGCATACCCTCGCAGAAGGTATTTACGACGGTATTTGACATTGATCGTTTGTCACCTGGTGAACTCGGTAAAACGATTCGTTTCCAAGCCGACTCAATCATACCAACACCGTTAGCAGAGTCTAAGATTGACTGGGCAGTAATCGGTGATTCGCCTGTCGATAAAACTAAGCTAGAAGTTCTACTAACTAGTGCTAGTAATGATTTCATCGAAAAACGTTTAGATATGCTCGAATCGATTGGTCTGAACGTAATTGCCTTCGAACCAGATAACTTAGCCCTTACAAGAGCTTTGGTAGCGCCCGGTTCCACCTCTCCCCAGATGGTCATAGACGTAGGCTACAAAAGTACAGATTTAGTAGTTACAATGGCTGACGCACCACGGCTTACTCGGTCCATCCCAACTGGTACAGAAGCAGTTATTCGATCGGCTATGCAGAACCTCAATATTGAACAGAAACAAGCTGAACAGTTTGTCTTTAAGTTTGGCTTGAGTAAGGACAAGCTAGAAGGGCAGGTATATCAAGCCATCATTGGTACTGTTGATTTGCTTGTAACAGAGATCGAGAAATCAATAAAATTCTTCCATGCACGATATCCAGAAGCTAAACTTGATCGCATTATAGTTACAGGGGGTGCTTCGACGCTACCAGAATTCCCAACCTATATTGCCAACAAATTTGGAGTAAGTGTTGAGATTGGTAATGCCTGGCGTAACACTAGCTATCCACCGGACAGACAAAACGAATTAATGGCGATTTCTAACAACTTTAGTGTGGCCGTTGGTTTAGCGGAGCGACAAGAATGATTCAATTTAACCTCTTACCAGATGTAAAACTGGAGTATATAAAAGCTAGCCGAAGTAAGCGTATGGTGTTGCTGGTTTCCGGTGGTGTAACTGCTTTCTCGCTGGTTGTATTTATTGGTTTATTCTTGGCCGTGAATGTCTTTCAGCCACGACACATCAACGACTTAAATAAGGATATTACGAAGTACACAAAAGTTTTAAAGGATACCCCAAACTTGGACAAAATCTTGACAGTTCAGAACCAACTGGGCAGTCTTACTAATTTGCATTCCCAAAAGCAGATTAGCTCACGACTAATTGGTTACTTGGCTCAGCTTACGCCAGCTAAAGTAACGGTATCGAATGTCACTTTGGACTATAAGGATAATACAATGCGCTTAACTGGCGCTTCGGACAATCTAGCTACGGTTAATAAGTTTGTTGATACCCTCAAGTTCACTACCTATACTGTTGACGGATCGGCTACGGCAAGTAAAGCGTTTTCTGACGTAGTTTTGGGTGGGTTCTCGGTATCAGACAAAGGCGCTAGTTACGGCATAACTATGAAGTTTGATCCGACAATCTTTAATGGAACTAAACAGGTGATTTTAGTAGTACCAAAAATTACTTCAACTCGTTCCGAAACCGAAAAGCCGGCTGACCTATTCCAACAAAATTCTAAGGCGGGTAACTAGTCATGGCCAGAGTATCTCTTAAGAGAATTCAGATTAGTAAAGCTAACACCTCGATGGTTATATCTATCGCTTTAGCGGCTTTTATGCTGACATTCACAATAATTGCCGGCCAGGCGCTACTAGGTAAGCGAAGTTATCAGAACCGTGTTATTGGCACTAAGGAAAAGGCTGTGAATCAGTTGCAAGCCAACATTAAAGCCACTGAAAGCTTAGCTATCTCCTACAAGGCTTTTGTAAGTACTTCATCTAACGTGCTCGGCGGTGATCCAGCCAGCAATAATGACCGGGGAGGTGATAATGCTAAAATTATTCTCGATGCCTTACCAAGCCAGTACGATTTCCCGGCTTTAGCTAGTAGTCTAGAAAAGATATTGGGGGATAACTCTTTTAAGGTTAGTACTATTTCGGGTAGCGATGATGAGCTCATACAGCAAAAAAATTCTGCTACAGCTACTCCAGTGCCGGTGGCTATACCTTTCCAACTATCCGTTACGACTAATTTGGAAGGAAGTAAAAATTTACTTAGTTTGCTAGAGCGTTCAATTCGTCCAATTCAGGTCGGTACACTTACTCTGAGCGGTAGTAACGATCAACTATCTGTTACGATTAGTGCCCAGACATACTATCAGCCAGGCAAGAGCGTTAATATCGAGACAAAGGTAATTAAGTAATGAAACAAAAAGACCTAGTTTTAATCGCTGCAGTTGTGGTTATTAGCGGTACATTCTCCTTACTGCTTTCAAAATACCTTTTTACTGTACCTAAAAATCGTCAAGCTAAGGTAGAGGTTGTGCAGGTCATCTCTTCTGACTTCCCGCAGCCTGATACTCACTACTTCAATGCAAACGCGGTAGATCCAACCAGGAACATTACGATTGGCGATAGCACTAATAGTCAGCCGTTCAATAAACAAGGGCAGTAGGTTGTAAGCCATGAGCGTTCTGTCCGCCGACACCCAAACGCTAGTCGAAGAATATCTGGCCAAATCCGGTACCATTAAGCCCGCCGATCTGCAGAAGTATAAAAAGGAAGCTCACGGAAAAAACCAACCTTTGTTTTCTTTTTTGGTTAGCGGTGGTTACCTCACAAACGAGCAGTTAACCAAAACAATGGCTACGGTTACTAATGTGCCTTACGTTAATTTAAGTCGAGCGTTGATTGACCCAGAAATTTTGACACTATTGCCGCAGGAAATCGCCGAACGCTACATGACAGTACCGTTAGGTAAGATGCAGCACCGTCTGGTTGTGGCTATGCTGGATGCTGATAATGTTCAGGCCGTTGACTTTTTGTCTAATAAGATCGGACACCCACTCAAGGTTTACGCTGCCTCTGAAGAGGGCATACGAAGAGTTTTAGGCCAGTATAAGTCTAATTTGAATGAAGACCTGGTCGGAGCACTAGGTGAGCAGGTACAGACTGAGGCTGACGCTGCTAGCGACCCCAAATCAAAGAACTCAAATCAGAGCATTGAGGCTATCGTTCAGGACTCACCGGTCAGCAAGGCGCTTTCGGCTATCTTGGAATACGCAGCCAGTAGCCGAGCCAGCGATATTCATATCGAACCACTAGAAAAAGAGTTAAAGATTCGAGCTCGCATCGACGGCGTTTTGCGTGAGATCATGCATCTTCCAAAAGCAACAGAGGCCCCGCTCGTTTCTAGGATTAAAATTCTGTCTAATCTAAAAATTGACGAACATCGCGTTCCGCAGGATGGCCAGTTTACGATTAAGGTCATGAACCACGATATTGACTTGCGTATTGCGATTTCGCCAGTGGTTTGGGGAGAGCAAGTTGTTATCCGTTTACTCGACAAATCTGGTACCAGCTTAAGGTTGGAGGACATGGGCTATACCGGACGTGCGCTACGCACTATCCGCGAAGCCCTGAAGTTTTCTAACGGCATGATCCTAACCTCCGGCCCAACCGGTTCCGGTAAGTCGACTTCTATGTACGCCTTAATTAACGAAATCAAGGACGAGAGTATCAATATCGTCACCCTAGAGGACCCAGTTGAATATAAGATGCCGGGGGTTAACCAGATTCAGGTTAACCCAGAGGTCGGCCTAACTTTCGCGGCTGGTTTGCGTTCGATCTTACGTCAAGACCCTAACGTTGTAATGGTTGGGGAAATTCGCGATAAAGAAACTGCCCAGTTGGCTGTGCAGGCCGCCCTGACAGGGCACTTAGTCTTCTCGACGCTTCACACTAACTCGGCCGCTGGCATTTTGCCCCGGTTACTAGACATGGGGATTGAGCCTTTCTTGATCGCCTCAACAGTGCGCGCTGTCATCGGTCAACGCTTGGTTCGGCGTTTAAATGAAGATAAAGAAGAGTATCAGTCCAATGGCCCAGAACACGCAGCAGTTGAGGCTACGTTGGGGCAACTTTTGCCAACTGGCGCGGCCGATATGGAGAAGGTTTGCTCTGATCTTGGTTATAAGAGCTTGCCTACAAGAGGCCAAAGCGCTTATACTTTGTTTAAGGGCAAAGACAGCCCCGACGCGCGAGGCGGCTTCAAGGGCCGGATGGGACTTTACGAGGTTTTTGATGTATCCGAGAATATCCAAAACTTGGTAATCAAACAAGCCACTAGTAACGAAATTCAAAACGCCGCGAAGGCTCAAGGTATGATTACCATGCGCGAAGACGGTTACCTAAAGGCATTAGCCGGGTATACATCGCTCGCCGAGGTAGACAGGGTAGCGGCGGCTGACAATGCATAATAAGGGGATAAGATGGCAGACAACAACACACAAGTAAGAATCGAACCGCTCCTAGACGAAGTTATCAAGCTCAAGGCTTCGGACTTGCACTTGCAGGTTAGTCTAGCGCCAATTCTTCGGGTTGACGGTAAATTAACACCAGTACCAGGCACAGAAGTATTGAATGAAGAATCTGTCGAAGCACTTATATTCTCTATCCTCGACGAAGACCAGAAGCAAATCTTACTAAAAGATAAAGAATTCGACTTTAGCTTTGCTTACGGTGACCTCGGCCGTTTCCGTGTTAATGCCTTCCACGAGCGCGGTAACCTAGCTGCTGCGCTGCGTTTAATCCCTAACGAAATTCTTTCTATTGAACAGCTTCAATTACCGGAAATTGTTAACAAATTTGCCGAATACCCTCGTGGCCTAGTTCTGGTTACCGGCCCAACCGGTTCTGGTAAGTCAACTACGTTGGCTGCCTTGGTAGATAAGATTAACCGCGAGCACGCTCATCATATTGTAACTATTGAGGATCCGATTGAGTTTACCCATAAGTCTAAAAAGTCGGTTGTTGTCCAGCGCGAAGTCCACTATGATACCTATTCATTTAGTGCCGCTCTCCGCAGCAGCCTGCGTGAAGACCCTGACGTCGTACTAATCGGCGAAATGCGTGATCTAGAGACTATTGCCGCGGCTATTACCATTGCCGAAACTGGTCACTTGGTCTTCGCGACACTGCACACCAACAGTGCCTCTCAGTCGATTGATCGTATGGTGGATGTTTTCCCACCACATCAGCAACCGCAAATTCGCGCTCAGCTGGCTAACATCTTAATGGCTATTGCTTCACAACGACTAATACCAGCAATTGGTGGTGGTCGAATTGCTGCTGCCGAAATCTTAGTAGCTACACCAGCCGTCCGCAATATTATTCGCGAGGGTAAAAGCCACCAGCTCGAGGCAGTTATCCAAACCGGCGGTGAGTTCGGGATGCAATCTATGGATAAAACCCTGGTTGAGCATGTTCAAAAGGGGACTATCACTTATGACGAGGCTCGAAACTACGCTGTTGATGTTGATGAACTAGACAGGATGATGAGGGGCTAAACGACAATGCTCACCTACGAATATACGGCGCGCGACCCAGCTAGCGGCGAAAAAATAAAGTCGACTGTTGAGGCTGATAGCGAACAGTCAGCCGTGGCGTTATTGCAAAAACAGGGCTTAGTGCCGATTGAAATGAAGGCCAGTAGTGGCTCTGGCGGCAGCAACTTTATATCTAAGTACACGCATCGTATCAAGAGCAAGGATAAGGTTTTGTTTGCCCGCCAACTATCCACCCTTATTAATGCCGGCCTGCCTCTCGTTAAGAGCTTGCATAATGTCGTTTCCCAAACCCAAAATAAGAACTTTCAAATAGTTATCAACCAAGTAATTAGCAGTGTCGAATCAGGTACGAACTTTTCGGCGGCACTGGGTAAATTCCCAGATGTGTTTGACGCGGTTTTTGTTAACCTGGTGGCGGCCGGAGAAGTGTCTGGTACGCTCGACGCATCACTAGCTCGCCTGGCCGATCAGAGCGAAAAAGACGCCGATATCATCAGTAAAGTTCGTGGCGCTATGATCTATCCAATCTTGGTGTTGGTGGTGATGGTTGGGGTCATCATTTTTATGGTTGTCAAAGTCGTGCCTTCGGTACAGGTAGTTTACGATAGCATACCAGGTGCTCAGCTACCACTAGTAACTAAAATACTGGTTGACGTTGCCAATTTTACGACTAAGTTTTGGTGGATAGAAGTAATCATCATCGGCGTAATCGTTTTCTTTACGACTCGTTGGGCACGTACTCTAGGCGGCAAACGCATCATCGATAAGTTAAAAATGCGTACTCCTCCGTTGGGGCAGTTGTTTATGAAGCTCTATATGGCTCGTTTCAGTCGGATTGGAGCTACGCTTATCGCTAGTGGGGTGCCTTTGATTCAGATGCTCGAGATTACAGGTAAGGCTGTTAATAACGTACATATCTACGAATCCGTGATGAGAGCGACCGAAAAAGTCAAAGGTGGTAAGTCTTTGTCGGAAGCATTAAAAGGTGACCCTAACTTCTTACCGTTAGTCGGCGATATGCTACATATTGGTGAAGAATCTGGTTCGATGGAGGAAATGCTAGGCAAGGCAGCTGACTACTACGAAAAAGAGGTAGATAACCAGATCCGTAGCATCTCTAGCATCATAGAACCAGCTTTAATGATAATTATGGGAGTCGTGGCGCTAGTAGTAGTAGCGGCGGTGTTACTACCAATCTATAGCTTAGCTGGTAAGATTAACGTTCAGTAAATTACGGGGGTAGGGATAACTCCGAAAAAAACATTGCATTTCTTGACCAACAAAGGTATATTCATAAGCATAAGCATAAGCATAAAGAACAATTAGAAGGGGAATAATATGGGCACACTACAAAGTATAAAAAAACGACAAGAAGGCTTCACAATTATCGAAGTCATGATTGTATTAGTTATCGCAGCAGTTATCTTGCTGATTGTCTTCTTGGCAGTTCCAGCACTGCAACGTAACTCACGCAACACGCAGGTTAAGAATGAAGCGGCAGCACTTCTTGGTGCAGCAGCTGAGTTTACTTCGAATAATGGTGGAGTGTCGCCTCTCGCAACCGATAACGGAAGCATTCTCGGCTTAACCAAAAATAAAAACATCACTGCATTAACGGTAGTACCTTTATCAGCAGGTGTGATGGGAACTCCAGGAGTACCGACAGCAAATACTGGAGTCCTAATGGTCGGCGGTAAGTGTTCCGGCACCACTGCCGTTGCTGGTACAGCCCGACAGATTGCGCTACTTTATCTAGCAGAAACCGGTGCAAGTGGTGCGAGCCAATCAACATGTACGGAAAGCGGACTATAATTAACAAAAACTAGTTCTGATCCAAAGTGGCTCCTGCGGGAGTCACTTTTCTTTTTGCCTGAGTTTAAGCTACTATACTACTAATGATTATCGTCGTGCTGTTATTGCTGGGTTTGTGCCTCGGGAGCTTCACCAACGCCTTGGTGTGGCGTTTACATGAGCAAACCGGCAGCAAGTCTAAAAAGGCCTCTAAGGACCTCTCAATCACTCAAGGACGGTCGATGTGCCCAGACTGCCACCACCAACTCGGCTTCTGGGATTTGATCCCGGTATTTAGCTGGCTAGGCCTAAAAGGGAAGTGCCGCTACTGCCATAAGCCAATTAGCCCTCAGTATCCCCTTGTCGAGCTATTAACGGCAGCTCTATTTATCTTTTCTTACGCTGTTTGGCCTTATGGTTGGGCTGATATTGGTATTTTTCAGTTCGCTGTTTGGCTAGGCGTATCAACTGGGTTTATGGCCCTAACCATCTACGATGCTCGATGGCAGATTTTACCCAGCCGTGTTTTGTATCCAGTTGGTGTATTGGCGGCACTACAAGTAGTTGTTCTGACTTTCGCTCAACGCGATTGGCAGGTAGCTTTCGGTGCTTTACTGGGTGTTATCTGTTTGGGGGGTCTTTTCTATGCTTTATTCCAGGTATCGGGTGGTCGCTGGATAGGTGGTGGCGATGTTCGGTTAGGTGTGGTAATCGGCTTGTTAGTTGGTGGGCCGGCCGAGGCAATCTTGGTGTTGTTTATCGCCTCTTTACTGGGAACAATGTTTGCTTTACCTTCTCTAATTACTAAAAAGCCCGAGCTAACTAGGCGAGTCGCTTTTGGGCCATTTTTGGTTGTTGCTACGGTTATTGTTTATCTCTTTGGAGCGAGCTTGATTAATTGGTACAAAACTCACTTTTTACTACTGTAATTCGCTAAAATGCTTGTGCTATACTAAGGCTATGAAATCTGCCACCGCTTGGCAAGCTGGTTATACTATTGTGGAGACGATGATCTTTCTTATAATTTCATCGGTTTTATTGCTGTCTGTAATCGGTATGTTTAGTGGCCGAACCCAACGTACTCAATTCACCCAGTCGGTCCAGGGTTTAGCTACACGTATCACCACGACATCTAACGAAGTTAGTACCGGCACTTATCCAGAAATTCCATCTTTCGACTGCACAAACAACGGAGGGGTACCCCACCTATCTACCTCGGCTGCAACTGTTAATCAGGGAAGCCGTGACGGCTGTATTTTTATCGGCAAAATAATGAACTTTACAGTAAACCCAAACTGCACCGACATAGCCACCGATAGCTGTGATAATACTGACATTTATACCGTCGTGGGAGTAAGAGAGCTGGACACGATTAGCCATACTGTAGTTACGACATTGTCTGGCGCAAAACCAAAAATGGTTACCAATCCTGTAAATCTTACCAGCAACTTTAGGCTAGCCAATGGTACTCGAGTTACCGGTGCATACCTTAGGGATTCATCTGGCACCCTGACGTTAATTAGTGCGGTCGGGTTTTTTCAGGGTTTTGGCGGTAGTTATAGTTCTGATGGGAATTTGAGCTCTGGCTCTCAGTCTCTCGGTGTTTGGTATCTAAAACCCAGTATTTCGCCTATAGCACCAAGGTCAGATTCAGATATCAGCACGATGCTTGATACTAACCGAGTTTATAGCCTTGGCTCAGCAGAAGGTATTGTTGTCTGTTTACAGAGCGGTAACCGAGATCAAAGGTCATCGATTGGCATTGGTGATGCCAATGGGGCATTAACAACCAATGTTACGGCGGGGGATAGTCGATGCGCTTCTTAAAATCCCTTAATCCCAAAGGCGACACGATTGTCGAGGTTATGATCGTAACAATTATAATCGCTGTGATTATGGGTAGTGCTTACGGACTAGCTGTGCGTAGCCTCCAGGACACTCAACTATCCCAGGAACGAGCTTATGCCCTCAAGCTTGCCGAAGGACAACTAGAAGAGTTAAAGGCTGCTGCTAGCTCCTCAGCTACTGTTGGCTTCCTCACTAATTCCGCCGGTTTTTGTTTAAACAGTGACGCCGCATCTGGCGCGCTTAATAGTACTACCTTGTCGCCTGGTCTGCCTGCCGACAGCCTAGAAGCCAGTAGGGCTGGCTTATCTAGTTATGACGCAGCCTGCAAAATATCTTCCAATAATGATGCCTGCGCCTCTTTTTGTTATTACGTTAGTTTAAATAGTGTCTCTGGTGTCGATCATAGCTACACGGCAACGGTCCGCTGGGAGAGCCCTAGGGGTGAACTTGAGCAGGTACAACTTTCCGGGAAGGTATACCCAGATGCATAAACTCGATAAAAACGGCTTTACAATCCTAGAATTATTAATTGCCACAGTTGTTTTCTCGGCGGTTTTTCTGGGAGCTACAACTGGCCTTTTACAGGTCAGCAAACTTTATTTCAAAGGGGTTGTTACTACCCGAACCCAGGAAACCGTGCGCAGTTTGACCGACTCTTTATCTCAAAAATTACAATTTAGTGAGGAGCCCCTAGTGCATAAAGTTGATGCATCGTTTACGGTTAACGGAGCCCCTAGAAATATTATGACCTTCTCGGCTTATTGCATTGGCAATACTCGATATAGCTACAGAATTAATGCCCAGGTGGCAAAAGACGGCTCAGCTACTGGGTACGACCAGTCAACAAACCGATTGGCCCATGCTCTATGGCAAGACACAATATTGGCTAGTTATGCCTCAACATGCCCTCCGGCTGATCTTAGCAAAACAAACCCATCTGGAGCTGGAGGAACCGGCGGTCAGGAGTTACTTGCTCCCAACATGCGTCTATCCGAGTTTTTGGTTGCCTGTAATACTGACACCAGAATTTGTAGTCTAAGTGTCGCAGTAATATATGGCGATAATGATATTTTAGCAACAGACGCCGGAGGCGATATCCCTACGCATTGCGCATCGATTATTGGTAGTCAATGGTGTGCTACATCAAAACTTTCCACAACAGTCTTAAAACGAGTAGGAGCGACTAATTAGTATGAAAGACATTAGAAATCGAGAGAACGGGTTCGCATCTTTTATTATGACCATTGCGTTCATAATCTTAGTCACCTTGCTTGTTACGGGCTTTACGTTAGTAGCTCGTCAAAATCAAGAACAGAGCCAGAACCGTCAACTTAGTACTCAGGCCTTTTACGCTGCCGAATCGGGCGTTGCTGATGCCTCCGATTTCTTGATTGCAAAACAAAAGGCTGGGACTTTAGCAGCTGACGCTCATCAAGATAATTGTACTTCGGCTCCATTTGGGGTTGGTTATACTCCGAGTGTTGGCAGTAGTAACCAGGACGTCAAGTACACCTGTGTGTTATACCAAACTGCGCCGAGGAGTTTGGAGTACAATCTTAGCAAGGATGTATCACGAATCGTCCGTGTTCAATCTAGCGATAATACTAAAAACATAGACGAAATTACTATCAGTTGGGAGGATAGTGGGGGAGAGCAAACATTTGTACCCTCGACTAGCCCTCAATTACTCCCACAGGTCGATTATACAGATGACGGTGGGGCTAATTTGAATAAACATACTGGCATAGTAAGGGCTACATTAATCCCGGCTGGAAGCCTTGATCGTACAAGTTTGACGACCGCTGCTCAGACCGTATTCTTGTTTCCAAAAGCAGGGGCTGCAAATTCTACTGGGACTGTATCTTACTTAGCTCCGGGTAATAGTTTGAGTGATCAAAACCAGGGTGTTTTTAGCGACGGAAACTGTAATAAAGACTCAAAGCCAGCTCATCCTAGATATTGCCAAGTCACTATCAGGGGTCTTAATAGAGCCGGATCCAGTACTTTCTATGTTCGTTTGAGAGCGATGTACAGAAGCTCTAATGTTACGATTAGTGCTACAAATACTGATCGTGATCAAGTCCAACTTGTAAATGAGCAGGCTTTGATTGATTCAACTGGTAAGGCTAACAATGTCTTGCGCCGAATCCAGGTAAGAATTCCTTTAGCTACTACCGCAAATCGGCCGGAATATGCCGCTGAGACCGTTGATGATTTCTGTAAGAGGCTCATTGTATACCCTGGTGGCGGGCAGGTCTTGGATCCTACTGGAATGACCTCACCTCCATCTTGCCAAATTAACTAGTCCTTGTCTTTGTGGTGATGGAACTTTTCGTGCACGGCCTTTAGGTGGGGGTCGGTGACATGGGTGTAGATTTGGGTAGTAGCGATGTTGCTGTGGCCGAGCATGGCTTGAACGCTGCGTAGGTCGGCGCCGTTCATAAGTAGGTCCGTTGCAAAAGAGTGCCTTAGCGTGTGCGGCGAGACATGTTTGGTGATTCCGGCCAAAAGGGCATTGCGGGCAACTAGTCGTTGAACGCTGCGGGCAGTTAGGCGACTGAAGTTGCCGCTGGTATCGGCTTGTTTAGAGCCGCTGTAACGGACAAAAAGCGGTTGAGCCGTGTCTTGGCGCTCGTCGAGGTATTTTTGGACCCACTGCGCAGCATCTTGGCTGATAAATATCGGCCGGTCTTTTTGGCCCTTACCGCGCACCATAAACTCGCGGCGCTTCATATTAATGTGGTCGCGGTTTAATCCAACTAGCTCGGAGACACGCAGCCCGCTGCTAAACAACAGCTCTAATATAGCCCTGTCACGCAAGCCGGCAATAGTGGAGATGTCGGGTTGCGCAAATAGTCTATCTAGTTCATCGGGATTTAGAAAAGTTACTTGTTTTCGAACAGTTTTTGCCAATTCAATTTTGTTGGGGGGCAGGGCGGTAATTTCGCGCTTGCCGCAATACTTTAAAAAACTCCGCAGGGCAATTAAATGATAGTTTTGGGTTGTTTTTTGTAATTCATCAGAGGTATTAGTGCCTAAACGGTTCAGCCACAATCGCCATTTTCTGATCAGTTCGCCATCAATGTCGCTAACTTTTATATCGCCAGCAAAGTCACTGAGTCGGGTCAGGTAATGGTCGTAATTTGCGATCGTTTTTTGGGAACGATTTTGTTCAATTTCTAGGTATTCTAAAAAATCTGTTTTAGCTTTAGCAAATAGCATAACTACATTGTACGACACATTGCCTGACAGCGCCCATCGTATCTGTTACAATGAGTTCAATTAACAAAAGGAAACCCATGGAACGAACTTTAATTATTCTCAAGCCTGATGCTGTTAAACGTGGAGTAGTTGGTGAGGTTATTAGTCGCTTTGAGCGCGCCGGTCTTAAAATTGTTGGAATGAAGATGCTCAAACCTAGCTATGACGAATTTCACGCACACTATGAGGGCATTGGTAAGATGATTACCCGTCGTGGCCAAGAAGCTTTTGACGTTACTTTAGAGTTTATGGAGGAAGGACCGGTAATCGCCTGTGTGCTGGAAGGCATTAACAGTGCCTCATTGGTACGCAAGATGGTGGGTGATACTGAACCTGAAAAAGCGGCGCCTGGTACCATTCGTGGTGATTACGCCCACATGGGCTTTGAGCACTCTAATAAAGAAAAGATTGGTGTTCCCAATATAGTTCACGCCTCTGGTGATGCTGAAGAAGCTAAATTAGAGATTGCACACTGGTTTACCGAAGAAGAACTTTTTTCTTACGAAACTGTTCACGAAGTATATACTCAAGCCAAGAACCGCAAAAAGTAACTGCTTAGAAGCGGGTTGTTTGTGTTTGTAAGATGATGGCCGGAATCTTTGGTATCCCCACCGCGACTCGAACGCAGATCTGCTCCTTAGGACGGAGATATTCTATCCATTGAACTATGGGGACACAACCAAGCAACCCCCTCAGTATAACCTCTCTGGACAGCGACCCCAAAAAGCTTTACGCTAGTGCTATGCCAAAAACGCCAAAAACGGCCTCAAAACACAAGTATTTTGTTGACCAGATGGACGATGAAAATGTTTTACTGGTCTTCCGTAAGCATCCCATTGTGATGCGAAAAGGTCTTGTCATCAGCATGGTCTTACTTTTGGTTGGACCTTTGTACACTCTGTCGCTGACCTATATTCATCCTAATAGTTTCCCATCGGTAACGTTCTTATTAACTAGCTTGGCAGTAAGCGCGGTGTTAAGTGCCGTCGTTTTCTTCCCGTCTTGGATTGGCTGGTTCTACAGCGTCTTTATTATTACCGACCAAAGGCTGATCCAGATCACTCAGAAGGGACTTTTCCATCGGGCAGTGGTAGATATAGGCTTATCCCAGATCCAAATGGTAAACTATGAGATAGCTGGGTTGCAGGAAACTTTGCTGGGATTTGGTACAATAATGATGCAAACCTATCTCGGTGACCTGGTTATACATGACGTTCACCACCCGGCTAAGATTCAAAAGCAGCTATTAGGAATTTTGCGAGATCTAGGCGTTCTGACCGCCAGTAGTTACCCGGCCAGCCCTAATGGTGGCTCCCAACCTAAAGAGGAAGATGATGAATAAAAAGTTCAAGCAGTTACAGCAGCGTGCCCAGGATAAGGCCAAAGATGCCAAAGCCAAGGTTGAGCAGTATACCGACAAGAGTGACGTTACTCCGACAGATGCGCCTCGCATTACTAACGAGAACGTCTCTGAGCACCGCGAAGAGGTGCTTTCTAGCGCTCGCAAATATATTTACCCATTGCAGCACTCCAAGCACCGCATTGTGGTCGTTACAACCAGTATTATCATCACCGCCTTCGTTGTCTTTATGAGTTTTTCGGTGCTGTCGCTGTACAGGCTCAGTGGCACGTCATCATTTTTGTACCGCGTTACCCAAGTCGTCCCGTTCCCAGTCGCCAAAGCCGGTTCAAGCTATGTCTCTTACGAGAACTATCTATTTGAACTTCGTCACTACATGTACTTTTACAAAAACCAGCAAAAACTGGACTTTAACACCGCCGCTGGTAAGCAACAGCTAGCTGACTATAAAAAACGTGCCCTCAACAAGGTAATCAACGATGCTTATATCAAACAGCTAGCTAGCCAGCATCACGTCAGCGTCAGCAACCAAGAGGTGAGTGATGAAATTACGGTTTTACGGCGCCAAAACCGACTTGGGGGCAGTGAGCAGGCATACATTGACGCTCTGCACCAAAACTTTGGCTGGTCGGTCGAGGACTTCCGGCGGGTTATTAAACAGCAGCTACTAGAACAAAAAGTTGTCTCAGTTTTAGACCAAGACACTCACAAACGCGCCAAAGCCGCTCTGGATGAACTGAAAAACGGTGCCGACTTTACAGCTGTAGCCGCAAAATACTCTGATGACGCCTCGACCAAGGGAAGTGCCGGGGACTTTGGGTTTGCGGTGGATCCGTCTAATCGCGACATTAGCCCGATAACAACTGATGCCTTATTCAAGATTAAGCCCGGCCAACTCTCAGCAATTATTAATACTGGCTACAGCTTACAAATTCTTAAAAATAACGAATCTACTATTGATGGCAAAATAAAGGGCGCTCACATCGACTTCACACTCCAACCGATGGCACGCTACGTAAATGACCAAAAAGAAAAGCATCCAGCCCACGCTTACATCAGTATATAAATAGACTGCCGTTGCTTTTTAGCTCTAAACTTGCTATGATTACCCCTGTTCTTTTGCCTTCGTAGCAAGAGACACGCGCGGGGGCCCGTGGTGTAGCTGGCCTAACACGCCTCCCTGTCACGGAGGAGATCGCCGGTTCGAATCCGGTCGGGCCCGCCAAAATAACGATAACTACCACCATATCTGGTGGTTTTATGTTTTTAGCCAAGACATATCCTATACTTATAGTGTGATGACACTTAATTCAAAACTAATCAGATTCATGTCAAAGCTGTTTCCGCTGATTGCGGCGGCGCTCTGTAGTCTTAGCTTTCGCAATATCGGCCAATCTAATGATGTTATTCTAGCTATAATTATGAGTCTTTTAATCTGTCACTTGATGTTTGCTCGATACTATCTCTATAGTTACGTCCGCATGACGGACTACATTCTTGAGCTGATTACAGCCATAGCTACTCTCTGCATCATCTATGCCGTATATCGATCGCCAGACTTATATACTCTTATACTATCGATGTGTGGAGCGATTGCCATAGCTATTCCATTGCATGTCAGATTTAAATCGCTTATCGATGACAAAGACTTTAAGAATTACTGTAACTACAAGATTCGCATAGAATTATCATTTATCACACTGTCTATTCTTGGACTGACTTTATTGAAACTTACATATATCTCGTCGACTCAACTCGTAACTGGCGCCCTCTTGATCACAATAGCCACGAACATCAAGATGTTTTTCATTGATAAAGTTTATAAAATCGATCATCTTAAGATTGAAAAAGCAAATCCCTCACAATAGCTACTGTAGTGGCTTAGACAATCCCCAGACAACGCCATACAACTCTCGCATAAGCTCTCTGTGCTCCACGGAACGCACCAGCAGCGCATAGCCGCTAGCAAGCGAGGAAATATATAAAACTGAGTCGTCATATATAAATACAGTCGACCGAAAGCGATCTCCAAGCCCTCCCGGCATCACGCGAATCTCGACTTTGTCATAAAACTGATCGATAATATCCTGCTCAACTGGCTCCGACCAGAGATTTCGTGTCTTGACCCCCAGCGTGTGTCGCAAATCAACGTATTTTTCGACAAATTCTAACCCTAACTGCCAGAAGAAACTACGGTTCGGTACGATCGTATCGATCTGACGCGCCTGACAATACACCGTCTCCATAATGACATTCTGTACGGCTGAAATACCTTCATAAAAAGCCACCCCGGGCTTACGGTCGGCTGGCGTCCGAGTCTGAAATTGACGCACAAAGGCTCCTACATCATCCTGTAATGATTCGAAAGCGGCCTGCTTCTGACGAGCCATAGTCTGAAGTCGCTTCAGCGACTCGACTCGGTAGAGATTATCGTCCTCAAGGCCGGTCTTACTTAGTAAACCGCGCCGTTCCAGAGACCCCAACGCATAATAAACCGTCGGACGACTCCGACCGGTCGCAACCACAATGTCACGGGCCGACTGAGCACCTTTTAGAAGCGCTAAATACACATCTATTTCGGATTCAGTGAGGTCTAATTGAGCCAATAAGGCTCTTGGATCAAGCATTGTACTACCCTCATTTGTATAATCATTATTATACTTCATTAACACATCCACTTTAAGGTCATAAGATATGAATGTTCAGTAAATAAGTACCTTACACTAATAAAAGGTGATAATTTTCACAACTCAATGCTCCAAGTCTGAGATTACTTGTCCAACATGAAGAGTCATGTCAGTACGAGTCGCCGTCTCAGGGTTTACGATGTTATGACTGAGGTATGGTTCGAAAAATAATCGCTACTATCCTTCATGGCGGCTGATTAGCAAATCAGAATCCTACCATCTGGAAGGCGATATCATTGTATATTGATGCGAAGCTCGATATTAGACTCAGTACAGATCGTTACGATGTACTCCACCTATCAGCTTGCTGCTAGAGTTTCTGGCAGAACTAACACCAAAGACCCTAGAGCCTGAGCTCTAGGGTCTTTAAGTATATTGAGAGTTCTAATAAGCCTAGAGCTTAAAGTACCGAACGATTTTAGCTTTTTCGCGCTGCTCCTTAAGCCAAGTCTCAAGATCAATGCCCTTGATCAAGATATGCGAAACTTGAACTTTATCATCTTTCTTATCAGTCACCTTGATGATGTGATAGCCAAACTGAGTCTTTACAACTCCACTGACCTTACCAACTTCAAGCCCAAAGGCGGCATCTTCGAATTCCTTTACAGTCTGTCCTTTTTCAATCAATCCAAGATCTCCACCGCTCGAAGCTGAGGTATCCTCACTATTGGCTTTGGCGATTTCAGCAAAGTCAGCACCAGCATTGATCTGCTTCAAGAGATCTTCGGCTTTAGCCTTAGAAACAGCATTTCGTGATTCATCATTCGTTATCTTGTCGGCGAGTTTCTTTTGAATCAGATTAAATTTGATCTTTACTTTAAAGTCTTCAACGGTCCAGCCATACAATTTCTGGAGGGTCTCTTTTACTTTGTCAGCTCCACCGGCATTTTCGGTTAATTTTTTAAATTCTTCATCGACTTCTTTGCTCGATACGGTGATCTTTCGCTTAGCAGCTTCCTGGGAAATAATCTGCTGATCAGTTAGCTGCTTAAACAATTCTTCTTTTAATTGCTTGAGACGCTCTTTGCCTTCGTCGGTCTTCAAATCTTGACCCTGTGACTCGTAGAATTTCTTGACGCTTCCGAGTTCAAACAAATAACTAGCATATGTCTCCGAGTTCCATAGAATGTTTCCGTTCACACTCAAGACTGGATATGGCACGATATTTGCAGCTATCTGAACTGCGCGATCATCCCGCTGGTACTTGTAGATCATGACACCAAATACCGTAATCGTAATAAGAAGAGAAGCCAATGCTGCTGAGCCAGCCAACACAATCAGTCGTCGATTCGGGCCGGTTTTTACACCTAAAGCCTTGAGACGGTGCTTGAAGCCGGTCTTTTTCTTGGCGGTTGACTCATCTGAAGAAGTTTCTGCCTTGGACGCTAATACTTTATCTTTTGCCTTTGGTTTAGCTTTTGATTCGGCCTTTTCAGAATTCTTAGATTGAGGTTTTTTCGGTGATTCGGCCATAATACTCCTTATTTATTCCTAAACTCACTATCTGTAGTATCATACACTATCGAATCTTTATCTGTCGAACTATAGTCTTGTATAGCCTCTAATATTTCGGCCTGCAGCAGGGCTGGTTTAAACATCGTTTTCACAGACATATGACCACTACCGGATAGCGTCTCAATTCGCAAGTCACCAAAATGAAACATCGCGCCCTGCATGCCCGGGATTGTATAATTCACACTCTGGACATTATTGAGTGTCAAACTCTGAACTGACCGTTTGAAAAATCCTTTTTGCTTAATTAACGTCACTTCTTCTGAAGTCAAAATCAATACTGTAAAGTACCAACCAACAAAATGATATATCCAATAACTCAGCAGTATCGCAGACCATATTATTAACCAATTTATTGTTAAAGGCTGCCAAGAGTAGGCGTTGGCAGTCGCGAATGACCATGGCACGAGTCCAACCAAGATTAAAAACATCCCGGCAATCAGCGGAATCCGCATAACAATTGGGAATTGCCGTTCGACAAAGATAAGTTCGGCTTCGTAGCCATCATCCGGCCTACCGGTAGACTTATGACTGGTCGAATGATCGCGTTTTGCCATACGCTTATGCTAGCACATTCTACTAGAAAGAAGCACTCCCGCTCGACCGAGAAGGTCGAGCGGGAGTAAAAATCACGATACGTGAGCGAATGGTAAAAGAATTGGAGTACTATCTTCGAGACCCTGACCGTCGGACAGAGGCGCGATGCCTGGAATCGGAGTGTCGACTCTCTGAACATAGACACCTGTGCGCCCAGGCACCTGAATGTCCTGTTCGTACAAAGGGCGGAGCGTGAGAGCTTCATAGTTCGATACCATACTTGCGAAATGCGGCTGCTTTCGCAACTCGGCCGCCACTTTGTTTGCGATGTCTTGGCGAGCCGCCAGTATCGACTTGTAATGGATCGAGTCGGGGTCTGGAAGCGGCGTGGACGCCAGGCAATACTGCCCAGTCGACATTTCGAGAATTACCGCAATGCCTGGGGCACTTCGGTGATAAGTCTCGACAACAGTACGATTGTTATGGGGCATTACTCATTCTCCTCAGTAGGTACG
>JBAXGG010000012.1:0-26156 GCA_037139495.1 Candidatus Saccharimonadota bacterium
ACCGGAAGAACTGCTCGGTGGCGCGAAAGCCATCTGACTAACATTGTTAAAAGTGCTAATCGAACCAATCAAGTAACCAGTGTTAAAGCTGGTCCAGTTGCCGTGGTACCAATCTGGTGGTGAGCTGTAAACATCGGCAAACTCGTTTGCCCAGTTTTTTTCCATTTCAAAAATGATGGCAAAGGGCAAAAGTTTTTCGAACAGCTTGAGTTTGGTCTTTGGATCTTTAGGGTCACCCCACTGTCGAACTCCTTCTGGACTTTGCAGGTATCTAATCCGGTCGGCTTCGGCTAACTGCATGTACATCCTCAGCCCTTCCAAATATTCTAGGGCCTCTACCCCAGTTGCGGTCCGGGCTGACATAAAGTGAGAGAATATCAGCATTATTAAAGCTGCCAATGCAGCCCCCAATACTAGGGCGCCCAGGATCCCGTTTCTTGCAACTAGAACGAATCCGAAAAATACCAAACCAACAAGTATGCCTGAGGCGATTGACTGATATTTTTTACTAACTTTGACAGGATTAGACTTGAAATACCCCCGGCTAGCTAAGGTTTCTGGGATAGAGTTTGAGAGCCTCAAAAAATCACCAGACATGGTGTTCTTGAGTGCCAGTAGCTGAACCGTACTGCCCAAATCGTTGCTACTAAAAACCATGTCAACCACAGCCCGTTCCTCGGCCGTCAAGTCATCTGGTGTCTTAAGCAGTTTGAGTTCATAATCAATCTTCTTACCGATTAATTTATCAATCTGAATCTCACTAATTGAAATATATCCCCGTACGGCCAATTCAATTATCAGGGCCGTAACAGCCTTGTTGCGTAGTTTTTGCTGAATAATAACGTCGCTGGTGAGGCTGTTGAAATTTGGTAGAGGCACGTATTGCGGCACAATTGTCCCTCGCCCTTTGGCATCACGGCCATTCTTGCTCCACTGCCGATACATAAACACAGTCACGATCACCGGCAACAGAAAAAATGCTCCGATAGCGATTAGATTATGTATCTGCTTCTCTTGATGAGCGGCCTTATCAACTTTGAATGTACCCGGCTTAAAGGATAATACAAAGGACAGATTACCGCCTGCTGGCAAATTTTCGGTCCGCACTGTTACTGCCAAGCCGTCGGATTCTTCGGTGCGTGTGATCGTACAATCTTGGGCTGTACTACCTTGGGTGCCGGTATAACAAACCTGCTTATCTTGGAGCTTGCTAACCAGGTCTCGGGGGACGTGGATAACAGCACTAGTCTGGCCAAAAACCTGATTCCACTGGGTGCCGTTAACATCCCAGTACCACTCATCATGGTCACTATAAAAGGTAATTGGGTTCTTAAAGGAATAAACTAAATGATATGAGGTTGGCCCATCTACGTAGGTGGCAGCATCACCAATTTTTAAAATCTTGTAGCTACTGGTCGAACTAGTTGTGTATGGATATAATACACCGTCCGCGTTACTGATAGATTGAATTTTAAGGTCGATCGGTTGGTCCTTATAAGTGTTTGGGATTGCCCGGAAAATGCCGTGGTTCTGATTAATAGTCGGGAAGTTAGCATTAATCACCTCGTCAACCTTAACTGTCGGCACACCATCATTTCGACTTTGCAAAAAGTAATCAGCTTTAAAGGAACCAATCGTGAAATCCTGAACACCAGCCCGCGCTTTGGCAGCGATACCGACACTTGCAAGCAGGACGATGAATACTACAAACCCAATTTTGGTACGATTTTTTATCATTAACTCATATTATAGGAGCTTTGCTGGGTTTTGGATATATTTATAAATATAGTCGTAAATATATTTTTTCGGGTTTATAACTTCTCATTGAAAGCTATTAAGGTTGGAAGGCTCTCAGCGCTCGGAGCAAAAACACTCCATCTCCATAACTACGCTATTCGTAGCGTAACGCTTCGATAGGATCTTTGCGTGAGGCACGTCGGGCCGGCAAAGAACCAGCTAAAAATGAGATGACAACAATTATACCAATCACGAGGAGCATTGATTGCCACGGGAAGGCCACCAGCTTGAAGCCTTCAAAGCCTTTTAGGAAAGTATTGGCAGCTATCTTGTTTAAGACGCGACCAGCAATGTTAGCGAAACCAATTCCGAGTAACGAACCCCAGAAGCCAATAAAAATCGCCTCAAGGCTGAACAGCAAGAATATTTTGCCACGGCCCATACCGAGCGCTTTCATGAGGCCGATTTCGCGGGTACGTTCTTGCACCGACATAAATAAGGTGTTGATGATACCAAAGCTTGCGGCCAGTAGTGCAATGCCGCCGAAAATGTTCAAGGCAACAGTCACGGCATTCAAAATTTTATTTACCACCCCTATTTGATCTTGTATGGTCAGAGCTTCATAACCAGCATTATTAAAGTTCTTTTTTAGTGCATCCTGCTGAGCTTTAGTGGAGTTGATGTCAAAACGGGCAATCAGATATACATATTGAGGATCGTTAGCAGTCAGTATACCGGTTTGCAAATCATAGACTTCTTTCACCCAGGTCGAGGAGGCGTTAATTCCAGCACTACCAACCAGTGTTGAGCGCTGTACGCCAACGATAGTAGCGGTTTTTGTAAACTGTTGGCCTGTAGCGTTGGTAAATGCAAAGGTTATTGTCTTACCAAGAACAGCTTGGGCGTTCTCACCCAGACCTAGTGGCTTGAGGTAGGTTTGTGGTAAGGTAATTTCTTCAGCGGAGTTATTGTTAACTAATCGGCCAGCTTCTAAATCGATGTTAAAGCCGTCGGTATATTGGCTAACGGTAGTTTGGAATTTCTTATATCCTGTAGTCATGTAATCTGGCAAAATAGTGTAGGTTTTAATTACCTCTTTGACACCAGGAATAGCCGCAATCTTAACAACATCTTTATTAGTCATATATAGGCTGCCGGGAGGGCCATTAACCTGAACGGTAACTTTTTTACGCTCCGGGTTATACTCGGTTAGGCCGTTGTTGGCTTCTTTGGTGGCTTTATCTTGGCTCCGGGCGGTGACAAACAAACTGTCCTTGGCCCCAACATTACCCAGTTGGGTGTTAACATAGCTTTTAATCCCATCACCAAGGCCGTTGGTCATGGTTAGCGTAAAAGCACCGATCACTACAGCGGTTACTGTTAAAAACGTGCGGACTTTGCTTTTTCGCAAGTTGGAGTTAGCAGTGCGGACAATGTCAAAATATTTCATTATTTTGCTACATTCCTGGCTCGTGGAACAATCAGGCCGTCTTTGATGTAAACCTGACGCTGGCAGCGTTTAGCCAAATCTTCGTCATGAGTGACAAAAATTAGGGTGATCTTTTTCGTTTTATTGAGAAAGAACAAAAGGTTCTCAATTTTTTTCCCAGTAGCAGTATCCAGATTACCCGTCGGCTCATCGGCAAATATGAGTTTAGGGTTATTTATTAAGGCTCGAGCGATGCAGACGCGCTGTTTTTGGCCACCACTTAAGTCGGCGGCCTTGTTGTTAGCTTTATCTTCGAGCTCGACGGATTTAAGCACCTCCAAGCCACGCTTCTTGCGTTCGCGGGCGCCTACGCCTGCAATTTTGAGAGGTAGAATGACGTTACTTAAGACAGTTTCATCTCCGTTTAAGAAGAATTGCTGAAAAACAAAGCCGTAATCTTGGTTTCGGTGCTTGTCGACCTGTTTGCGACTAAGAGTAGACGCGTCGGTGCCGTTTACTAAAATTGAACCTTCACTTGGTGAATCCAGCAAGGCCAATAGGTGCATTAGGGTAGATTTTCCGGAGCCACTTTTACCTATCACGGCTACAACTTCACCTTGTTCAATGGTCAGGTCCACGCCACGTAGAGCGGTAAATGCTGCCTCACCGTTACCGTAAGTTTTGCGAATATTTTGCGCTTGGATTAGTGCTGACATGAATACCCCTATATATTTTACAAGCTTAACAAGTCAAGTATTTTCTGTCAAGAAAGATTAGTTAGCGCACAATGCGTAATCAATCAACCCAACTGGTAGATACAAAGGACGCCGAACTGGTTTCTCTATTGAGAGATAATAACCAAACTCTGAAGGCCTTTCCTCGTCGACTATTTCAAATTCCTGAGGCCGATCGATTATTCTGGCATTATTTATCATCCAAGCAATCGTACCTTCAGAGTTAACCCTAATGTAGCCAACTCGGGCTAAATCCCCTACTAAACGAAGTACGCCAAATTGCAGGGTAGGCCAAACCATTTCTTCCTGGGAAAGTCCGTCTGGCAGCATCAGCGCAGATTCAGTTTTAACTATCACCTTACTGGCGCCATTAAAGTATCGGTTTTCTCTCATACCCTCGCAAGCTTGACGACCGGCCTGGTCTTGAGCTTCAATTCCCTCAACACTCCGAACTACTTCCTGCCATCCTTGGCAGGTTTCTAAGAGATTACGAGGCACGAAAAATTCATTATTAATCATTAAGCTAGTATATTTGAAAAAAGCTATTTTCCATCGTTTTTTATAATAACTAGGGTAAAAAAAGTTACCCAACTTTTGTTTAACTAGTGAATAAGTGGTATCATCTTGGTTTTAAGGAGATGTATGGGTAAATACCTAGATCAAAATCAAGTTTTTCCCCTTGCTATGGGTAACGAAGAAGAAACCGGGCTAATGATAGACACCTACGGGGAAATGTCCGAGCCTGATGATTTGGTTAGCGACTTGGAATATTTAATACCCACCGAACTTGTCGGATTTAGCAGTAATGCTCATAATTTTTTACTTAATGGTAGTAAGGTTTACCCCGGAGGCTCAGAAGAATCTATGGGGTTTGGTAATCTCGAAAGAGCAACACCTGAATGTAAGCTACCAAAAGATATCGTACCCTACGACAAGGCCAGTCAATATTTATTGGAGCAAATTGTTAAAACTTACCTGAAAAGTGAGTCTAGTGACAACCATACGGTAAACGCTAGGATCCAACGGCGCGTGGTTGATTCGCATGGTAATCGCAAGGCAAGTCATGATAACTTCGGTATTGCAAATAATACACCTCTAAACGTTCCCGGTAAAAACAACTATGCTACCGCAAGTATTTTAGAGCATTTTGCAACTCGGTCATTAGTGACTGGAGCTGGCATGGTTACAGATACGAGATTTAAATATGCCCAAAAAATTGGTGGCCTTTTGGATATTAATAGTTACAGTTACCGTGGCTCTATGTTCAGAACTAGTAGGGAAGAGGGAGGGTACCGATTCGAAGTCCGCTGTAGTGATATTAATATTTCAGACTGGGCGGTGTGGATGCGAATGGGCAGCACAGCATTGGTTCTGGCTTTAAATCAAACTCCATTAGAGAAAGAACTTGATAAGTACGTACCGCAAAACTACGATTCAATCCTTCTGAGAACAAAACAGGTAAATAATGCGAAGCTTGGTAAAAACGGCCGCCTTACCGCAACACCAGAACAGATAGCTGCAATTGATTTTCAGCAATATATTGCAGAACTGGCTATGGATGAACTGCCCCGTTATGTCGGCGAGATCCCCCACGATTATTTCAACGTTGCTATGGAACTGTATAACTTCTGCCAGGATTACAAATCGGTTGTTTCCGGTCAATCCGAGATAAACCTTCTGGCAGACAGAGCTGATTGGGCTGCAAAGTTATCTTTCATACTTAGGGGCATCGAAAAAGACAGGGATTTCGGGATTAATCGTCAGACCACGGATATAGAAGCAAGAGCCGCAGATCTGAGGTATGACTCGATAGAGTACTCAGCAAAAAATGGTGAAGTAAAAAACCCTGTTTACGGAAACGGGTACCGAATGCGCGATAAAGGTATTTTTAGAAGGACTGTTAGTCCAATCGCTATACAGAAAGCATACCGTAATGCCCCTTCTGACACCCGAGCTAACCAGCGATCCAAGATACTGTCGAAATATGTAGTTGCTAATTGTGATTGGGCTACAGTTTCAGTATTGATCACGGGTAATGCTCGACATCACGTTAGCATGGACGACGTGACCCAACCAGAATTAAAGAAGTATGAATCGGAAAGCCTTGCATTGAATGCCCAACTGAGAATTAGGGAGCGATAAAATAGATGGCCACTAAAACATTCAAGCAATTAGGGGCTGAAGCATTACTGGATCTAACTGGACCACCTTCTCTACAAAAAATAAAACCGACTCATGACGAGCTTCTAGCCCTGGAAGCCTGGGGATTTGAAAAGCCATATACGGGAACTTTGGCTGAAGAATCTGATGAAGAGAGGTCCTTCTACTGGACAGGAAGACCAAACGCTTACTCGGAATTACCATTGTTAGTTGCAGTAATCCCAATAGGCGAAACAGTTATCAAGAATACTAGCTGGCGATGTGGCATCATAGTTCAGTCCGATCTAGAATCTGCAACCGACCGGGGTTCTGCCATACTCGATGCTGCAATTTATGAGCTGACTCCAGAGAATCAAGGTGTCAGAAAATTTTCTAGGGTTATCCTGGCACTAACCAAAATAATCCCCCCTATCGATGTTTAAATTTAGTTAGAGTAAACTATACCTATGCCACTAATTAACATAGGACCAGTAAAGCACAACAAAGCGGCTAACGGTTTTATAATTATAACTAACGCAGCGGAATGGCGGCTAATTATGGATTTGCACAAAAAGCTCAAAATGCAGATACAGCTTGGTGGTTACATCGATTTTGTCGAATCCCACTTGCATACTTTCAGGAACGAGCTTCAAATACTTTTCATAGCTGATCTAGTAATCAACATAAAGAAAATCGGTGGATTAAAACTTAAGACTGAATTAAGCAACTCGGAGCTGGCATGAATGAACTCCAGCCTAGCGTAATCCTTGGTGTAGCCGCACACCCGGATGACCTGGACTTCGGAATGGCTGGAAGTGTAGCAAAGTGGGTCAAGTCTGGTGCCAAAGCTTATTATCTGATACTAACCAACGGTAACAAAGGTACGCATGATCGTTCGCTATCACAAGATCAATTAAGAGACTTAAGGCGTGATGAACAAAGGGCCGCAGCTAAAATTTTGGGTGTCACGGAAGTCTTTTTTTGTGATTACAACGATGGCGAACTAGAAAACAGTCTAGAAGTAAAGGAATGTGTAGCCCTGCGAATACGTGAAGTAAAACCTGACGTTGTGCTAACGATGGATCCAACTATGGTTTATTCGTCCCGCCGGGGTTTTATTAATCACCCTGATCACCGCGCAGCTGGCCAAGCTTGCCTTGATGCTGTCTACCCGCTTGCCCGCGATCACTTGTCCTTTCCAGATCACGCTAAAAATGGGCTGGAGCCCTTTGAGGTTGGAACAGTTCTGTTGGTTAACTTTGAAACTTCGAATTACTATGTCGATATCTCTAAGGAATTTGAAATAAAGACCAGAGCTCTACGGGCTCACAAAACCCAAGTTGGACCGGCCGCCATTACAATGATTCGCACTTGGGCCGCCGAGGCCGGGGAAAAAGCCGGTTGCAAGTTTGCCGAAAGCTTTGTCAGAGTGGACGTTAGCTAGGCCCTCTTTTGTTTGCAACTGATAACGCTAAGAATTTGAGCTGGCGGTATATTAAGTCTAAGAAAGTAATTATAAGCTAACTAAAAAGGGCGAAATTAATATCTGGCATAGAAACGGGTGGGTTGCAAAATAGTTGACCGTACTAGCAGATAAGCTTTACAGCCTTTCCGCCTTCAACGTGCTCTTCGCCTTCTCGGCCACCGCATCCAACACACCCGAAACTTCCGAAGTCTTCATAGTTCGTTCAAGTTTCCACAAAGTCACTCGAAACGAAACGTGCTTGGCGCCGTTTTCGGAACGATAAATGTCCAAGGGATCCATCGACCATTCGTAACCGTGTTCCAAAGCTGCTGCTGCCAGCACATCAGAAGCTAAAGCCGACATCGAAGCATACGACGTATTCGCCGGAACTTTAAAACTGATGTCTTGTGAAGTGCGAGGATATCTGGCTAGTTGCTTGTAGACTGCGGCCGACAAAGTAATAGCTTTTTGTAGTTGCAGTGGGCCGATCTCAAAGCCGGCAATAAAGGCCGGCAACTTTAGACTAGCGCGGACTCTGGCGCGAAATTCGCCAACAGAGCCTAGTACGATATCAGTACCAGCCACGCCAACCAAAGCGGAACGCGATAAATCATATGGTTTCATGACCGGAAAATCTACTGAATTGGCATCGGTAATTGGCGAGTAAGTAAATGTCAGCCCTAGTTGGTTAGCTAGGTAATCCAGGTACTTACGTGCTTGGTAATAAGGAGCGCCGTCGTAACATTTGGCCGCTTTGTCGTTGGCGGCAAAAACCAACGCTAGCATGTTAATTTCGGTTGGTAAGCCATGGTCGTCGTCGGTGTGCAGCTTGTTATGAGTCTTGTTCAGCTCAAAAAGAGCGAACTTGTCATTTCCGGCCTTGATGTTGCCATGGACTTTGTCTAACAATGATGGCATCAGTGACATGCGAAAGTATTGAAGTTCCGGACTCAAAGCATTAGACAGTTCAAAAGCCAGCATAGGGTCCTGTCCAGTTTTAGTCAGTAAGTCACGGTGTACAAAACTATAGGTCAATATTTCATTGGCCCCAGCCCGCGATAAAATGTTGCGCATATGTTTTTTAAAATCAATCTGGGGGTTGGTTTGAGCTGGAGTTAAGTCGCGCATCGGCAACCCTAACGGCAAATGGTCGTAGCCGTACAACCGCCCAACTTCTTCAACAATATCTTCTGGAATCGCAATATCCATTCGCCAGAACGGTGCCGTCACTTCCAGCTGGTCATTATGATGGCTAACTTGAAACTCGACGTTCTCCAGCCGCTTTTTCATGTCTATCGGATTAAGTTGCAGACCTAAGCGTTCGTTTATGAAACTGGCTCCGACACTAACAGTCGGATTTTTGCTGAGGTGATTTTTAACATCAACCGGTTCGCCGACGACGTGAGCCCCGGGTGACACTTCTCCAGTCATTGCGGCGGCTTGATGTAGTACGGCTTCGGTTTGCCAAGGCGATTGACCTTTGTTAAACCGCGTCACGGCATCGGTAAACAACCCATGTTCCATACTGGTTTTGCGAATGTTGTACATATCAAAGTTTGCGCTTTCAATAATAATGCGCGTGGTCTTATCATCAATTTCGGAGTTGTTGCCGCCCATTACACCACCCAGTGCAATTGTTTTATCTTTGTCGGCAATCAGGATGGCATCTTTACGCGGCTCGATGGTCTTGCCGTCGAGCAGGGTCAGTTTTTCTTTGGGTTTAGGATTTCTGACGACAATGTGGGCTGTGCCGTCGACGGCAACTTTGTCGAAGTCAAAAGCGTGCAATGGCTGTCCAGTGGTCAGCATCATGTAGTTGGTCATATCAACGATATTGTTTATGGACTTAACGCCTAGTCTGGAGAGGAAGGTCTGCAACCAAACTGGGCTCGGACCCACCTTGATACCTGACATAATCAACGCTTGGTAGCGTGGTACCAATCTGGGTATGTCGACTTCAACAGTTAGCCCTTTAACGACAGGGTCCGGTTTGGACTCCAGCTTGATTGGCTCGATGTACCATTTTGGCGACGTGAACTTTTTGTTTTGGATGCCAGCCAACTCACGGGCCACACCCAACATGCCAAAGCAATCCGGCCGATGAGTAAACATCTTATTCTCGATGTCGATAATGGTGTCGTCTAGTCCGTAGAGGTTTTTGAACGGCGTACCAGGTTTGACGTTTTTTATACCAACTTCTTCAGACCTAATTTCCAAAATACCATCATGATTATCACTAAAAGCCAGCTCAGCTGGGCTGGCCAACATTCCGTTGCTAACCTTACCTCTTAATTCTCTTGATTCAAGCGTGAAGTTTTCTTTGTTATAGGTGCTGGGGACGATTGAGCCTGGTGGTAACCAAGCAACATTGAGACCCGCTTTAACGTTGGGAGCACCGCAAACTACCTGCACATTGCCATCGCTATCGCGCTTTACTCCTTTGGCCACGCCCCCATCATCAATCATACAAATGTGTAGCTTGTCAGCACCTGGGTGCTTAACGCAGCTAACCACATGAGACACAATAATACCATCATAACGCTCACTCAGGTTGATAACTTCGTCAATTTCACCGAGTTGGGCACCAATCTTTGATATCAGATCGTCAACTTCTTCTAGTTCAGAGTTATCGCTGCATCCGTACAGTTGGTTTAGCCATTTGAGACTGGTTAATGATATTTTCATTCTGTTAGCTCCTCTAGCTTTGGCTTTACTAAATCCGCTAACAATGTGTGACCAGCGTCATTGAGATGGATTTTGTCGTAGCTAAAAACATTTTCATCGGCCGATTCAAAAGTCTCACGAACGTCAACAAATGTAATTCCGGCGGCTTCGACGATGGCCTTTTGGGCTGCTTCATATTCCACGATTCTTTCGTCAGAGTATTTGGCATCCTTAAGTGAGACCTCTGGTTCTCTCGTTGGTGTGGTCCCTACAAATAAGATTTTATCACTATGTTTTTTGGCAATATCAATGATAGTTTGAGTATTTCGATTGAATTGGTCGAGTGGAGTTTCTGGTACAGCATTACGTGTACGCTCATCGTTAGCATTAAAACTAAAAACAAGAATGAACGACCAACTAGCAGAATAGCGCGCCGTGATTTCAGACTCAAGCCGGGCAAGAATTTTAGTACTTGAGTCACCGCCAATGCCGAGGTTGATAATCTGAACCTTGGTCTGGCCTTCTGACTCTAATGTTTGCTGGTGGGCCGCGCGCTTAAGGCGATCTACCCAGCCACCTTGGGTATCCCAGGCTCCGTAGGCAATACTATCGCCAAAGACTAGGACTCGTTTATCACTCACTTGACCGACCCCTCGCTGTTGATATACTGCGCCTGTTTTGGCGCACTTTGTTTATGACTATTACCAGTTATTTCCAGGGACTTGATCCAGCCTCTAACGCTGGTCTTTTCATTAACCCAGCTCACCTGTTCCTCCGCGCAGCCAAAGCGTACTGCGTAAAATACTGTTCTATTTTATCGGCGTCATCGGCGAATGTATCGTTAAAGAACAGTGCCAGGTACTGATCTTTGGCCCGTAAAACCTCTTTGGTACGCGGAGATTTGTTTTGCACAAGTCCGTCAGTGGTAGCATCAAACAGGTCTAAAGCCCGATCCAGGGCACCATTAAAGCGCTCGGTGTCGTTTACCCTGTAGGCCTTAATTGAGCGACCAACTTCGCTGCCGATGTTGCCCATCTGTTCCTGCATAGTCATGCTCGCCCACCTAGCGCGGTCAACCTGGAAATTACTCATGGACTATCTCTGCGACAATCTGGGCGATCTGCTGCTGGATTTCGGAACTCTCGACCGTACGGGTGTTGTTGTGCTGTCGTGGTCTGATATTAATCATCGAATCAAACTCAATGAACCTGTCAGTACCAAACTGGCCTGGAAACATGTTAAATCCCCATAGATCATCCTGCTTAGACCCGTTCTCTAGTAAATACTGCTCCTCGTCTACATGCATTTCGGCATCAACTACTACTAGCTTTTTGCTAATATCTACCACGGCTTTAACCAACGGGTCATACATTTTGGCAGCCATATCATTAAGATCTTTTACTGATATTGTAGTTACTTGTTTCATTTAAATTGCCTCAAAAATTCGAGTTTACCGGATTCGCTGTGGCGGACATCCTCGATGTTTTCCTTCATCATCACCAATCGGTCGATGCCCATGCCCCAGGCAAAGCCTGTGTACTCATTAGGATCGATACCGGCCATCTTGAGAACATGGGGGTGGATCATGCCACAGCCAAGTAATTCGATCCAACCAGCGTAGGAGCATATTGGGCAGCCTTTTTTTGCACAAAATGGGCAACTTATGGCAAACTCGAAGCTAGGTTCAGTAAACGGGAAGTAGAAGGGTTGGGTTTTAACGTCCAGTTCCTGCTGGTAATACTCTTCTAGAAAAGTTTTGAGCGTTGCGATCAAGTTGCCGGCATTAATGCCCTTGCTTACGTATACTCCTTCCAGCTGATAAAAGGTATGCTCGTGCCGAGCGTCGAGATCTTCGTTTCGAAAAACACGGCCCGGAATAACGGTAGCAATTGGCTGCCCCGCCTCCAGATCCTTTTTGCCAGCTTTGAGTACCCGGTTTTGCATGGTGCTAGTGTGGGCCGGAGCGATTAAGCCCTCCTTAGTCATGAAGGTGTCATAGTCGTCGCGAGCCGGATGGTCCTTCGGAAAGTTAAGAGTCTCGAACATGTGATAGTCGTCGTCTATTTGGCGCGACTCGATAGCCGTAAAGCCCATCCGATAAAAAATACTCAGAACTTTGTCTAGTTCGGTCATCAACGGATGTCTCGATCCCTGTTCGGCACTTAACAGGCTTGGCTTGTTGTTACCTACGTTGACATCAAAAGGTGCCGTAACATCAATAGGATCGAGCTTTTCGCCTTCAACATGAGCTTCGGCTACCTGATTGGCTAAATCAGCTTTAAGCTTGTTAATCTCCTTACCAAACATCGCTTTTTCTTCTGGTTTTAGAGTCGGCAACTCAGCATAAAGGGCCTTTAGCTCAATAGCTCGTAAAATAGTAGCTTTATCTTTTAGCTCCTCTAGTCGTTTTTGCAGCAACTCGGCGACGTCAGCAATCTTCTTATTTTGGTAGCTCATAATTAAACCCAGTATATCATTTGTGTTACTCTGTTGATATGGCACAATTTTCTTTTGATATCGTTAGTGAATTCGACAAGGCTGAGGTTAACAATGTCTTTGACCAGGCACAACGCGAAATCGCAGCCCGCTACGACTTCAAGGGCACGCCGGCCCTGTTAGAATGGTTGAATTCCGACAAAACCGGGCTAAAAGTTACCGGCAATAGCGATTACCAGATTGAATCTATCCTCGATATCATCCGTAAAAAACTAGCTACCCGTGGACAATCCCAAAAACTCCTGAATGTCTCAGGCGCCCCTGTTGTAGCCAACCTAAAAACCACTCTAGAAGTCCCTTTCCAGCAAGGTTTAGACTCCGAAAAGGCTAAGAAGATAACCAAGCTAGTGCAGGCCGAACTACCCAAGGTTAAAACTTCGATTCAGGGCGAGACAGTCCGCGTAGTTAGCAGCTCAAAGGATGATCTGCAAGCTGTTCTACAAATTATCCAGTCGGGGGACTTCGATTTTCCGTTGAACTTTACCAACTACCGCTAAAACGCTTTGATTGCACGGATCGGCTGGCTTTTTTGTGCTTAAAACGGATTTTTAGTGAAGTTTTTTTCTAATTCATAACTTCTTAATTAAAAACGAATGCATTCGTAGAAAAATCACGATAGTTAAAAAAACAAACCCAGGTTCTACCTAGCATAATAAGGTTAAAGTGTTATAGTAAGTATTATGGAAAGCCGTACAACTTCCCAAATCTACGACAGTAGTGCGGATGTACTTGCCAAAAATTATGTAAATGGCTTCCCCGTGCCTGACTTGCGGCTCTTTAGAGGATCGATGTTTAGCTGGGATTCGGCAATCATCAATGAGGCTCTAGCCTACGAAAACCCGTACCAAGCCGCTAACAATATTCGTTTAGCAATACGATACCAAGCGCCTAATGGTCAACTGCCCAATGATGTCTCGACCGGAGGCAGATTAGGCCGCCTGCAGAGTTTAGTACACCAGGGTAATTATGGTTCAAGCTCACCCGAGCACCACACTACTAGTCGTATTACCCAGCCACCCTTGTTATTTGATGCTGCACTTGAGGTCGGCAAGCACCTTCCAACCGACGAACGAAAAAGATTCTACAAAGACGTTTTTCCGCCATTTAAGCGTTACGCAGATTTCTTACTGACTGAAAGAACTGACAACGACGGCCTTATTATCAATTTACATGCCTATGAAACTGGCATGGACGATACACCGCCTTGGGCCGAAACTATGTATGCCAACTGGGAGAATGAATCGGAGTTAGTCCAACTAGCAACTGCTTTTTGTACCGCCGCAATCAATATCGGCCGTCACGCCCTGACAGATTGCCGGCCATCTTTACTTCATGACCGCCTACCGATCTCCGATAGAGCCTCTAATATGAATGTACTAGTAAACTGGTTCCAGACTCGCCGTTTAGGCAAGGCTGGTTATGAACTTGGAGCTGCCATGGCCGATCCGATGATTACTCTTATTAAGGACGTTGGTTTTAATGCTATTGCCGCGCA
The DNA here is from genome assembly GCA_037139495.1 of Candidatus Saccharimonadota bacterium. Taxonomy (GTDB): domain Bacteria; phylum Patescibacteriota; class Saccharimonadia; order Saccharimonadales; family JAUPVS01; genus JAUPVS01. The sequence continues at coordinate 14,160 of JBAXGG010000012.1, forward strand.
TGCCTTTGCCAGTTTACAGGAAATTGCCGAAGAAATTGTTGACCCAGCCTTCACGTTAGATACGGAACTAGCTAATAAAATAGGTAAACAACAGCGGGCCGTGCACAAAGAACTTTGGGATGAAAAGTCTCAAAGTTATTACAGCAAAAATGCTCGCAATAACCAACTTATTCCAATCCAGACTATTAGTAGCATATTACCCCTTATGGCGTTGCCCCCTAAAGAACGCCAAGAAAAATTAGTCTCTGATCTTTTCTCTGGGCGTAAATTTGACGCCCGCTTTATGGCTGTACCGCTTGACTCAGTATTCCATCGTCCATCTTATTGGCAAGGCATGATTTGGCCGATGATAGAGGTCGCCGGTGCTAAAGCACTCAGCGCCTGCGGTTTCGTCGATGAGCAGCAGATGATTGAAGATGCGGCACTACGCCGCCCACACCCTGAGGTCAAAAGCGAATTTCGACACCCAATTACCCAGGTTCCATTAGGTACGCTAGGTTTCGGCCCGGCCGCCGGACGTGACATCATATTTATACAGCATCTTAAAAAACAATAAGCGTTATACTAAGAGGTAATGGATGAAACCCTTGCCGAACCAGCCCCAGAAATTAGTTTGTTGGACGCCGCTAAGAACGTTTTAAAAAACAACTACCACGAGGGTCAATACACAATTCCGGCCCATGGCCTCTACCCACACCAGTGGTTGTGGGATAGCTGTTTTATTGCCATTGGCCTATGTAACTACGATGTTGAGCGGGCACAGCAAGAAATTTTACGCCTTCTTGAGGGACAGTGGGCGAATGGCATGCTACCTAGCATGATCTTGAACAAAGACTTTACGCATCGGCCAGATCGGGAATTCTGGCGCAGCTACATCTCACCCTTTGCGCCCGATAAGGTCGCCACTAGCGGTATTACGCAGCCACCGATGTTAGCTGAAGCGATTGTGCGGATTGGCAAGAAACTGCCTCTACCGGCTCGGCGGACTTGGTTCGGTAAAACCTATCCGGCCCTACTTAAATATCACCAATGGCTTTACGCCGAACGCGATCCTCATCATACTGGCCTTACTCTGCAAATCCATCCCTGGGAAACTGGCCTAGACAATACCCCACCCTGGATAGACGAACTTCACCAAAATAAACTGCCTTTTTGGGTCAGCGCCATGCACTTTCTTAAACTAGATCGAGTATTTACGTTTTTCAGGCGCGATGTTCACTTTTTGGCGTCATCGGTTGAACAACGCATGAGCACCGTTGACGTCTTTACGCTCTATAGCATCCAACGTCGTTTGCGACGCAAAGGCTACGAAATAGAGCGCGTTTTAAATCACTCCATGATAACCATTGAGGATCTGACCTTTAACTGTATCTTTGCCCGCGCCAACCAACACTTAAGGTACATTGCACGTACGGCTGGTCGAGACATAGATGACGACCTAGACAAACGTATGCACCGGACCGAACAGGCGCTCGAGGAACTCTGGGACAACGAGACCAAGCAATTTTATTCGCGCAGCTATAGCTCACAACGTCTCATAAAAATTCCTACAATCGCTAGTCTAATGCCACTATACTCGGGTAGTATCAGCAAAGAAAAGGCTAAAGAACTCGTAACAATTCTAAATTCTAAACAATATCAGACCAAATATCCGGTACCGACTGTTCCAACTGACTCCGAATGGTTTCATCCCCATATGTATTGGCAGGGGCCAACCTGGCTAAACACCAACTGGTTGCTGGCCGACGGCTTGCAACGTTACGGCTATAAAGAAGAAGCTAAGGCTTTGCGTGCCAAATCGATAGAAATGGTCACAAAGAGTGGCTTTTATGAGTATTTCTCGCCCTTAGACGGCTCTCCAGCTGGTACTAACAACTTTTCGTGGACGGCTGCCGTAGTCATTGACTTCCTTAACGATTAATTTAAATCGGTATTAGGGCGGTCCAGCACTTCGGCTTCGATAACTGGCTCGCCAATGCCGCTAATCTTAACTATGTCCTTATCGATCCGGCCCAGCTCTTTACTGGCGTTGTTGTAGTGGCCGACGGTTGCACCCAACGAATTACCAACTCGCTTAAAGTAGCCATCATAGTTGAGTAGGTGCTTTTGTAACTGCTCAATGTTTTTACGAATAACTTCGGTATCTTTTTGAATCTCCATGCTCTTAAGACCTTGCACGATTACCTGCAGCATGGCCGACAAAGTTGACGGCCCAACAATCGATACGTGCTTGTCGACAACAGCGTACTCCATTAAGTCGCGACCGCTAACACCAGTCGCGCCAACCTTATTAGCCAGTAGGTCATAATAAATTGCTTCCGATGGAATAAACATCATCGCCTGGTCGAGGGTGCCTTTTTTTGGCTGGATATACTTGGCTGTCTCATCAATGCGGCGTTTCAAATCTTCTTTGAAGGCCTTTTCGAGCGCTGGGCGAGTTTCCGACGTAGCATCGATCAAACGATTGTAGTTCTCTAAGCTAAACTTACTGTCAATTGGCAGTACCTTGCCGTCCAAATGTACCACCGCATCAACAATGTTAGATTCAGAAATTTTGTACTGCAGCGTAAAAGAGCCCGGTGGCAGGACGTTTTGTAGAATCTGCTCCAGATAAAATTCACCCAATACACCGCGCTGCTTAGGATTTTGCAGGACGTTTTGCAACGATTTTAGCTCGGTGGCAATGTCGCCAACTCGGCTGTTAGTTTTATCGAGCTCAGTCAACTTAACAGTAACCTCGCGGATAATCGAAGCACTGGCTTTAAACTGCTGATTCATCTGTTCCTGATTTTTATCCAAGCGGTTGGTCAGGTGATCTTTAAGGCCGTCGTTAAGTTTCTGCAATCCCTCGTTAAGCTGATTCATGTCTTGTTTAAGTAAGCTAGTGACTTCGCTATTACCAGCCGGAGGTTTACGGGACAGTAAAATATACGCACCCAGCCCGAGCACCAAAATTCCTAAAACTATAACCGCAATCAACATACCTATATTGTACTCTAGTATAATGTGGTTATGCCCAGCTATTCTGAAATTTTGATTATTTATAACCCTATAAGCACCGGTCATGCTCGGCAAAAAGCTAAAAAAATGGCCGATCGCTTACGGAAACGCGGCCTGACGGTTAATCTACAAACTACCGAATATTCCGGTCATGCCGAAGAGCTCGCCTATCAGGCCTGTTTACGCTCCAAAAATCCACTGATTATTTCGGCCAGTGGCGACGGTGGCTATAACGAAGTTGTCAACGGCGTTGTTAGGGCTAAAGTCGATCACCCACCGATTAATCCAGTCTGTGCTATCTTGCCGGCCGGAAATGCTAACGATAATCGGCGTAGCGTTCGAAAACTCCGTCCTTTAAGCTGGTCTATCCTCAACACCGAGCCCGAACTAATGGATTTACTTCAGCTGTCTGTTCGCAAAGACCGTCACACCCAAATCCGCTACGCCCATTCCTACATTGGATTGGGTATTACCAGCCATGCCGCTAGTCTGCTCAATCCAGAGAATCTAGGCCCTTTCAAAGAGGTGCTGCTAGTTGCCCGTTCTATCTTCACATATCATCCGGTGGCCATAACCAACCACGACGGCCGCACTAAACGCTATGATAGCCTGGTATTTGCCAATATCCCACACATGTCTAAGGTGCTACGTTTCGGTAAAAAAGGTGACATTAACAATGGTTCATTCCGGGTTTCGGCCTTGCCTCATCGTAGTCAATTTTGGTTGTTTAGAATTATTTTAAACCTACTGTTATTTATCTTTGGCCTAAAGAATCTACCGCAAGAAGCCGTTTATTACTTCAGTGTTCCGCAAAATGAGATGGTTCAATTGGATGGAGAGTTAATGAATCTGCCTGGTGGAACCGACGCTACTGTCAGTGTTTGCCGAGCCTTATTGCCGGTTATCCGATAAAACTGGCGATTAGCAAAACACCAGCTAGTAGCCCGATCAGGGCATCTTCGAACAAAATTGCTGTCGACATAGGTAGCTTAAATATGTTACCCAACCACGTATTTTTAGTGCTAGGACCATGCCGCTGCAAGTTGGTAACCATCCCCACTAAACCGAAAGACAGCATTACGAAAGTAACAATGTAGCGTACTGCCGGAGCGATATCCAAGATATAAAATACGCCCAACAATACTTCTAATAAAGGATAGATATAGGAATACCAGCCGTAACGAGCAGCAAGTGGGTCATATCGAGGGAAGACCTGTAAAAATGATTCAAAACTAATTAATTTAAAGCCACCGAACACTAACAACGAACTACCGATGAACCATCGCAGCCAGTCTGCCCATCTAAAAGCAATCAAAGTACTCATTAAGGTAGAAGCCAAAAAAATGAAGAGTATAACTGCAAAAAACTTACGATACTCTTTGGTTGAACTTTCGGCTTTGATAGTAGTACGAGGCATACACATCATTTTACACTTCTTCTTATGTCGATGCCAATGGTGTAGAATATGCTTATGCAACGAATAATATGGATTTACATTTGCAGTTTGTTTATATTTTTAGCTTTAGATGCGATTTGGCTAATTAAAATTTCACCGCCGATCTATCAGAAATATATCGGGACCTTATTGGCGCCAAAGCCGAGTCTTGTCCCAGCTCTGCTGTTTTATCTGATTTTTATTGTCGGTCTGGTAATTTTTGTAATTGCGCCGGCTATCGACAAGCATAGCGTCATGCACGCCGCTAAACTAGCGCCCTTATTTGGACTAGTAACTTATGCCACTTTTGACCTAACAAACCAAGCTGTCCTCAAAGGCTGGTCGCCAATGATTACAATGATAGACTTAGCCTGGGGTGTCGTTATAACCACTGTCAGCTCGACCGTAATTGTTTTCATCCTCAAATAGCTACCAGTATTGATTGAAAATTGATTTTTTGCTTTAAAAATGCTTTAATAATACTGTACTGTATATGATTTATGAATATAACTATGGGTGATAACCCAACCCCTTCTTCAGCCGAAAATTTGCATCAAGCTATGATGGATTCGATCGAGCGTACCTCTATGCCTGGTATCAATGGCTATATACCTAAATTCAACCGTGATCAGCTGAATATTGATAACGCCCTGGTTATTAAAAACTTTGGTTTGGCAACTCGCAAATTACTAATTTATGGCCCTGACGCGCTGACATCCGAAAATCAAACGTCTGTCTATCTACACCGACCCTACCTTGGCGAGCTACTTGGGGCATTAATTCTTAAAAGACAGCTTGCTCCTATTGAAGAATATTTTGAAGAAAAGCTTTTTTCTGATCTTGATGATGCATCCCGACAATCGGCGGTTGATTTGTCAGTTCGATGGCTAGACCAATTCCTAGTCGATAGAAACAGTGATCCACTTGTCACGGTTGAGGCTGGTCAAATTGGTCTAGTCGATGTAACTATTAAAGACATGCGACACTTGAAAGCCTACCACCAAGCTCGGTATAACCAGGGCCTAGGGCTTTTTAAAAAATATATATTTGCAGGTGGCCAGATACCGCTCCTAGACGAAAAAGCTAGCCAACTGGCAGCTTGGGAAGCCCACAATTTACTAGCAAATATAGGCCTCGATGAGGCAGCCTATAACCGGCGCTTGCATTTACGTAACCTGCTTTATGAAATACAAACTGAGGGTTTTCCTAATCTGAGAAATGTGAAATTAAAGAACAATGCAAAGTTACAGAAAAGTGCCCTCAATTCGTTGACAGATAAGCTACACCCCGACTGGCAGCAAAATGCCGCCTGCCGAGGGACTCAGACTAAACCAGGTGGCAACGATTTCTTTGCTAAACCGGGTGAACACCCGGCAAAAAAAAGAAACCGGGAAGCCCGGGCGAAAAATCTATGCGCTCATTGTGTCGTAATACCGGAATGCCGTGAATACTCCAAAAAGGAGAAATTCGGCATCTGGGCTGGTGAATCTAAAGATAATTAATTGTTGCTATTCAAGACATTAGTGTTTTAATAGATTTATGGTTCAAACCCAAACAAAACGTGTAACTTATGTCCCGCATCGACGGTTGCGGATTTTATTAGCCTCGTTACTGGCGATCATCTCTGTCAGCTTGATACTTTCTAGCTTGGTAATTATCTGGCTAAACCGGACATTGACTGATACTGATACTTACGTTAAAACTGTGGCGCCACTAGCAACCAAGCCCGAGATTCAAAATTTTATTGCACAAAAAGCCAGTGAAGCAATTATTACAAATGTACCGATTGATGAAATTGCTACTGCCCTGCTGCCAGCCAAACTAAATAACCAAAAAACTGCCAACCAATTTACTAGCTTACTGCAACCGATTGTATACGCTAATGTGCTAAAGGTCATTCAATTGCCAACTTTCGCTCAACTATGGGAAACAACCAATCATACGGCTCATGTGGCACTACTTAGACAACTTAGTACCGATTCGCCAAGCTTAACTCTCGACCTAAACCCAGTAATTACTGGGGTGATTGCCCAGCTAAAGACGACGCCGCTGGCTCCAATCACCGAGCAGATAGAGATAAAACCGAATAATACTCAAATTTATTTAGCTGGTAGTGGCATACAGAAGGCACATTTTTTTTACAAGGACTTCCAGCGTGCCACCTGGGCTATTGTCGCCGTAACGCTAATCTGTATTACCTTAGCAATTATAATTTCAGTAAATCGTCTCAAAACCATACTCCGCTTATTATTTGGCACCGGAATACTGACGCTTTTACTGGCTTTTTCCATCTGGGTCAGCTCATATATCAACATCGGCAATAGCACAGATTTAACGACCAAGAATGCCGCTGTCGTTATCGCCCAAACGCTGCTGCATAATCTCCAGATCGTTAGCCTGGTAATTGGAGCCGTTTGTATTACCATAGCCCTCGGATTAAAGTTCTATATTACAACCCGTAAAAACTCCTAAATTAACCTACTTTATTCCTGTATACTAAATAAAAGTTATGGTCATTACTAATAACAAATTAGTCTCTGTTGTGGTGCCGTTATATAACGAAGCGGCCGGCCTGCATGATTTCCATGACGGCCTAATGCTAGTATTAGGAAAAATAGGCCGGGATTTTGAAGTAATATATGTTGACGACGGAAGCCACGACCAAACCGCTGGACTAGTCAAAAAGCAAACAAGCGACAAGCGCGTCAAACTAATCAGTTTCTCACGTAATTTTGGTAAAGAGTTAGCTTTAACGGCTGGTATATCCCAAGCTCGTGGCGAAGCAATAATTACCCTGGACGGTGACGGCCAACACCCGGCAGAACTTATCCCAGAATTTATTAAAGCCTGGCAGGACGGGGCCCAAGTAGTGGTAGGCCTAAGAACCAACGCCGAAGGTCAAAAGCATGCTGGCGGCATTGGCTCTCGACTTTTTTACCATTTTTTTAACGCCCTATCCAGCCAAAAGATTGTCGCCGGCTCAACTGACTACCGATTAATAACAGCTCAGGTTCGAGAGGCCTTTTTGCAACTTAACGAAACTGACCGGGTTACTCGAGGGCTAATTGACTGGTTAGGATTTGAACCCAGCTACGTTAAATACACCGCCAAACGCCGCCAAAGTGGCGTACCGGGCTACAGCCGCAGTAAGCTATTTGGGCTGGCGATTAATAGCTTTGTATCTCTCAGCCCCGCACCGCTATATTTGTTCGGTGGCCTAGGTATCTTTCTGACTCTTTCGGCGCTGCTATTAGGCTGTGTGGTATTTATCGAACAGCTTCTGCTAGGCGACCCTCTAAACTGGGATTTTACTGGGACGGCTCAATTAAGCATCGTAATCCTATTCTTTGTCGGCTTAATCTTGATGTCTCAGGGTATGCTATCACTTTATGTTTCGCATATTCATTCTCAAAGTAAACAGCGCCCACTTTACGTAATCGACTTCAGTAAATCCGCTGGTATTGAAGAAAACTAAGCTTAATGGCCGCTAAAAAGAAACCGACCAAAAAGACTGTTACTAAGAGACCAGCTGTCAAAAAGACATTGGTTAAAAAGGTCGTTGCAAAAAAGGTTGCGACCATGAAGGTTGTGACTAAACAACCTGCCGCAAAAAAGTCTGTACCTAAAAAGAAAGTCTCTAAGAATAAGGTTGTTGCCAAAAAGATCAGCTGGCAGCCATTGTATGCCTTAGGCGCAGTTATGATATTAGCTTTAACCTCACTCTTCTGGTCACTACTTGGCGCCAACCTACAACAGCGTAATGCCGACCAATTAGTCGACCCAGCCTTATTTCAATATAAAGCAACTTTTACCGGCGCACTCTTCCCTAGCACCCATACCTTTCTAATCAAATGGCCGCTCTTCTATCTGATTAAATTATTTGGCTACAGCAACGCCAGCTACATTGGCTTAACAGTATTGGCCACTTTAGCGACTATTGGTGTACTGGCTTACATTATCTACCGAATAGAATCTAGGCCGATGATGTTTGGAACAATTATGCTTGCCTTGGCCTCCGTTTTGCTGCTGGTTCCCGCCGTTCCAGCCGCTGGAGTTTTTTTGCCGGTCAACTTTGCAATGCTAGCCACCAGGAACCTAGAGTACGTCGTATTTTTGGCTAGCTTATTCCTGCTAGTTAAGTCCAAGCACCTTAAAAGCTGGACCTACTTTGGTGCTGTTACGGCCCTAACCTTATTAATTACCAGTGATAAGTTATTTTTGAGCTTAAGTTTAGGTGGCGCCGTTCTCGCCAGCCTGGTTTACCTAGTTGCTAAGAAGCCTGGGCTAGCAAAACTTGCCGGTCGTTGGTTACTAATGAGTATTATGGCGGGAATGCTGTCATTTGGGCTGTTGTGGCTAATTCAAGCTACCGGGCTAACTAACCTTTCACAAAATAACGATGGTAGTCCGTATAAAATAATTGTCAGTCTTAAGCATTGGGTTGTAGGTGGAGTATTTGTAATTATTTCTAGCCTAACTAACTTTGGTGCCAATCCGGCTTATGACGTTAGTACGCTCAAAAACCTGCCTGGCCAATACTTTAGCCGTCTGGTGCGACCATGGGGATTAAGCTATCTAGTTAACCTAGCCGTTATGATAACCGGCGTGATTTTAACTGCTATGCTAGCCTTATCAACAGTAGCTAAAAAGCCATCCAAAAAACCAGCTGACTGGCCCGTCATGTTGTCAGTCTTGTTGATATTTAGTTCTTTGGCGGCAGTCGGGGCATTCGTGGTTACCGACCATTATTTTGCATCTGACTCACGCTATCTAACAATCGTTGTTATTGCGGTATTTATTAGTGCCGCAACAATACTAAGAAATATAGTAATACCTGAAAAGCAACAGGTAATTATTGGCGTAGTTTTAGTTGCGGGTATTATGCTCGGTATATTGCCCGTTGTCCGCATACACCGCACCGATAAGGCGGCTTTGTCCCAATTTGATAGCAGCAACCAACTTGTAGTTAAAGCCTTGCGTAACCATCCCGTCACTACTTTAGCTGGTGATTATTGGCGTGTGGTCCCAATTAAACAAGCCAGTTCGGGAGTTTTATCGATAACGCCTATGATCGACTGCACTAAACCGTTAGCTGTTCTGAGCAGCAAAAACTGGCAGCCTAACTTAGCCGATAAAAGCTTTGCCTACTTATTGTCGTACGAGGACAGCAAAACTCGATTCCCTAACTGCAGCTTAGACCAAATCGTGGCTGCCTATGGTCGCCCAAATGCCAGTACCTTGATTTCCGGTAAACTTGATGCTCCAAAGGAATTATTACTTTTCTATGATCACGGCATAAACAAGAGCGCGCCGAAACCAAACATTGCCACCCCAGCCAGTAGTACAGTGCTTCCAATCACTCTTAACCAATTGCCATACCGTACCTGTAGCGGTTCGACGATAGTTAATGTTGTCGCGCATCAGGATGATGATTTGTTATTTATGAACCCAGATATAATTACGGGGCTACACGTTGGATACTGTATCCGAACCGTATATTTAACAGCCGGTGATGCCGGCAGCGACAGTCTATACTGGACGGGGCGAGAGAAAGCCGCCGAAACTGCCTACTCTACTATGCTGAATTCCAAAGTTATCTGGGTGGAGCGCATTGTTAAGCTTGCCGAGGACCAGTTTGCAATTGTTGCCAACCCCCGAGGCAACCCCCGCGTATCATTAATATTTATGCGCTTACCGGATGGCAACCTTCGCGGCCAAGGCTTCCGCGATAACCACTTCCAAAGCCTATCTAAAATTGAGGATGGTCATATTTCTAGCCTAAATTCGGTTGATAACCAGTCGAGCTACAACGTCAATCAACTAACTTATGGCCTAGGCAAAATTATCCAGACATTTAATCCAACTTTTATTCATGCCCAAGCTCCCTACAATCTAGGGACTGATTTTCCGGACCACAGTGATCATATGGCAGCCGGACGTCTAACCCTTAAAGCCCACGATGAGAATGCTGCCCTAGCTGCCGTACCAATTAGTTATTACATTGGTTACCCGGTTCGCCAGAGAGTAGCTAATGTCGAAGGCCAACAACTGGAAGAAAAAAAGGCTGCATTTTTTGCTTATTCCCAGTATGATGGGGCTGTTTGCCATACTACCTTAGACTGCAACCGTATGGACACGATAAACGCTTATTTAAAACGTCAGTACACCGCCGAGTAGATAAATAACTAAACCTTTAGGCCAAGGCCACCAAATTCTTGGCAAACAAATACCGGCCTTTCCGGCTTACTTAAACCAGGGTGATATTCGTACCCAAATTCATTGAATTGTTGCAGTTTTTCTTCATCTTGAAGTTGATGTTGAATCATCCAACAGGCAAAAGCGCCGCGCGCCACTTTAGCATGAACGGCAGTAAACTTTGGCTGGTCAGTTTTGCGGTCTAATGTTAAGAATTCTGGTGTGACGACTCTCTTGGCATCAATGTAGGGTAAGATAGCTTTTGAGTATTCAACCGAGCTAACGTTAACGATTGTCTGCTTGGCTGGTAGGGCGTCAGCGAGCACACTTCCCCAGTACTTATATAGGTTAGCGAACTTAGCGCTAGGTAGTTTGTAGGCCATCTCCAAGCGATAAGGTTGAATGCCATCAAAAGGTCGTAACAATCCATACAATCCGGACAGGATAAATAAATGTTTGTCGGCGTAATCTCGCTCCTCTGTCGATAGCTGACTAGCCCTGAGGCCACGATAGATATCACCAACAAAACTATCCAGAGCCAGGCTGGTCGGTCTAACCGTCCAATCTGCAATCAGTTGGTGCGTACTGGCCGCCAGCGGGTTCGAAATGTGCATTATCTTAGTCAACTGGGTTGGTGACAGAGTTTTGAGGTAATTATCAATTTCCTGTGCCTGATTAATTAATGCCGGTCGTCGCAAATTATCGGAATTTTGCAGACGCATGGTTTTGGAGGAGTGGAGCAGGATAATCATCTAAGCGTTGTGTAGGACAGAAAGAATGTTTCCAGCCGGATCTTTAAACCATGCTATGTCCGGACCCCTACCGGCACTTATACCGCGGGCTATACCCTTTTCGTCGGTCATGCCCTCGTACTGTTCGAACTTGACGCCCTTGGCGCTTAGTTCATCGACGACTTTGTCGACATCATCAACTACGAGGTTAAGGACAGTATGGGTGGCCGGGTTCAAGAACTTGTTGCCGTGCCAGGCTGTTGCCAGCGGGCCAGTTTCGGCCTCGCCATCAACAACCACACAAGCTACAATTAGGTCTGGGTTATCAAAAACAGCCCCAAAAGCTTGACTCAAAGAATAGCCCAATTCCCCGCCTTCATGAATTGAACCAGGAGTTTGAGGCGATACACGGCTGGAGATTCCACTCGGAAAAGAAAACTGTTGGAATAACTTTTTAAGCCCATGTTTATCCTGGCTAATGCTAGGGTAAACCTCACCATAGGTGCCCTGTAGGTCGGCTATTAAACCATCATCAATAAGAGTCGGCTCAAAGTAATCAGGGCCACCATGAACAATTCGATGCCCGATCGCTCCCAACCCATCAGCTGGGACTTGTTGATTCAACCACTCTAGTAA
>JBAXGG010000013.1:0-22522 GCA_037139495.1 Candidatus Saccharimonadota bacterium
TGGTAGCGGGGACAGGACTCGAACCTGCGACCTCGTGGTTATGAGCCACGCGAGCTGCCACTGCTCCACCCCGCGTCGGGTTTAAGCAAACTATAGCATAACAGATGAGACCAGGTTTTACAATGACGCACTTAACGTCTTCATCAGACAGCAATATTGACAAATTAGCAATTCCGTGTATAATACTGAGTGTTGTCATGACAAAACAAACACAATCAAAATAAAAGGAAGTCTTAGCAATTATGCAAAACCAACTCGCCTACGAGTTCCTCCAAACAAGTGATCAATCGGTTTCCCAGTTCGACGAATTGATTTCGTCTCTGTAAATCTATTCATCTAATTAAAAAAGAGCCCTTCTTACGCGAGGGTTCTTTTTATTGGGCAGTTTGCTGGCCAACAGGGGCGAAACGTGATATATTCACTCCTGTAGTTGTCCAAATTCCACCGTGGCAGGGTAGCTCAGTTGGTTAGAGCGCAGGACTCATAAGCCTGAGGTCGCGAGTTCAAATCTCGCCCCTGCTACCAAATATTTTATTTAACATTTGTGCTTACTTTAAATTAAACTGATATAACTATATTCCATGGCTGTACAAGAAGAAGCAAGATATCTAGGTCTACCTGTACCCTCTTATCAAGAGCGATATGAGCTTGAGTTTGTTACCAGCGACCTAGTGCCTGCTAGCATTGGAACTTCCCGCATATCCGAACTAGTCCAGCAATACAGCCCTAACGTAACTCAGGTTATTACTCACGATTGCGATTTCTTTTTAGAATACGAATGTTCACCCATGCTAAGTGAAGAAGAAGTAATCACATATGTATTCGGCATCCAAGAAGGCTACGACTTTACAATTGGCAGCCTTACATATTTAAACTTTATTCGTAGTGGATACAACACTTTTGACGAATATTTCTGTACTATTGCAAATCGTTTTGGCGAAATACCCGTCCTTACTAGAACTGAGCTCGAACGAGTAAAGGAACTCCGAACTGGACAAGCCAGAATTGACGAACGGGCTTACGCCGGCTGCATTAATGCTAGTGATGAAATTGCGCATATAAGTACCGGTGATTACCTATTTGACGCCCACCAGATGGAAGCTGTGATTGATGGGCTACTATTTAGTAGGGCCCATGGATACGGCGAAAACTCAAAGTTGTGCGAAAAATACATTGGTGGTTTTTGGCATGGAATCGAAAATGCACTTGAAATGTACATTCAGTCGTACGAAGAAACTGTCCTATTCGGAACTGAGCAAGCAAGCTTATAATAAAGCTTGTGTTTATTCTTGCCATCGTCAATAATATATTCCAATGGACATGGACATGAAACCCGCACCAAAGCCGCAGCAAACTTTCGAGCCAACTCCGGCAGCTTCGCCGGTTGAGACGGCTACCGATCCGTTTAAGCCTGATGCACCTATATCAAATACTACTGTCATGAAGCCAAAACGCAGTGGCAAAGGCAAGAAGTTCGGCCTATTTCTACTAGTTATCGCTTTAATAGCTGCTACTGGGTACGGTGTTTATTACTGGCAACACCAGCAGGTAGATAAGCTAGCTAAACAAGTACAGGGTTTAACAGCCTACGTTACCGAGTTAAATACCCAAATCGATACCCTTAATGCTAATGCCGAAAAAGCCAAAACTGCTGCAGTAGCCGCTACTGTCGCACCTACCACTGATCAGCAAGTTATTACGGCTGTCCAAGATTACTGCCAAGCACAGGTCGACCCTACAACTGCTAAAGCGTTGGTATTTGTACAGCCAACAGCTACTAAAAAGGTTCTCTACTCAACAGATAAGAAATTCACTACGGTATCAGCCGTTTGCGGTACCACTGCCGCTACCAAAGATCCAGCAAAAACCTACTACGCAAAATTATCTGACAAAACTTGGATCGTAATGTACGCCGGCACGACTGCCGATGCCACCGCTACCAAGCTTTACAATATCCCAACAACCTTCAACTAAAAATACCGGTCCCTCTCGGAACCGGTATTGATTGAACTAGCTACTACTAGTCAGCTAGTTCGTTGCCGTGAACAACCAAGGCATATAGTACCAAGGCGTCGATTACTAAAGCGGCAATAGACCAGACCGGGTAGGCTGGAATAAAGACCAGGTTAGCAACCACAGCTAGGGCTGTAACTACGATAGCTACGACTCGGCCGAACATATGGCCAGAGAGCACTGAGAACCCAGCAAATAACAGGATGACAGCTAGGAACAGATGAATCCAGCCCCAAGTCGTAAAGTTATAAACTGATAGTGTGTGCGATGTAACTACATAGAATGAACTATGAGTTAGAGCCACGATTCCCATGAATGCTTGGAACACAGAACGGACCAGCAAGAGTATACCGGCAAAGTATATCCAGCCAACCCACCCGGTTGGTGTATTTTTTGGTGCGACCATATAAGAACCCTCCTTATTTGATAACTAAATCATCTCGCTAAGTGGAAAAGATGTCAAGGAAGTTTTGTTACTGCCTATGCTTATGTTCGTAACGATCTTTAGCCCTTAGGCCCTGACGCTTAATAAATGCCGAAGCAAACGTGGCAATAATGCCAATCCCGATCAATATATAAAAAGTGGTGAACAGTTTGCCGAGGTCAGTTTTAGGTACTAAATCACCATATCCAACAGTCGCCAGTGTCACAACGCAAAAATAATAGGAATCCAGCCAGTTCCATTTTTCGACGATATGATAAAAAATTGACCCGCCAACCAACAAAGATAATGCTGCGGTTATGAGCAGTCGGTAAGCGTATTTGTACATTGGGTTCAAAGTCTCCATATGGCTATAAGTATACCCTACTCATCAGATTGCCTATGCTGGAAAAAGTCCATCCATGCCTGGAAGTTTCGCTGCATCCCAGAACTCTGAACCGAAACAGCAACTGATTTAGTACTGGTACTACGAATATCAACCGTATGAGCCAAAGCAACTGCTTTAGGTATTAAGATTAACTTTTCGCCTGGCGCCGCCTTTCCAAACTGTCGTCTGGCCGCTAGTTCAAGAAACTGGTTGGTATTAAGAGACTGGTTACTTAGCGCCTGGTTACTGTTTTGAAGCTCCAGGACCTGGTTTTGTTGCTGAATGGCCGAGATCTGCTTTTGCAGGCCATAATTGGTCTGAATCGCCGATATGGTGCTCCAGCTAACCAAAACAGCCAGCCCGGCAAACACCAATAGACCAATCACCCGCACGTCCTGAAGTTGCTTGAAATAGGGATGGTTTTGATAGTTTTTGATTTTATCGAGCATTTACGCTAATTATTATACAATCCTTTGAGCAAAATCTGCTATACTCTTATCTGTTAGCCACGGGGGTGTAGCTCAGTGGTTAGAGCAGTCGGCTCAATTAACAATTTGGCTAAGTCCATTGAGGGGTTATGTATCTCTGCGTGGCAGTTGTGGCAAAGGAGTTTACATTTTGCAACTTCTTTGATAATTGGGTCTATCTTTCTATTTGATAGTGAGCGAACATCCAGTTGGAAATCTTTTCCGCCAAGGTGATGAAACGCCAAAGAGGACAGATTTTTTGCATAACCACACTTAGAACATTTACCACCTAGTAAATTTACAAAGTGGAGTTTTCTTTCTATGCCTCGCTTTTTTTGAGCAGGATATGACTGATGTTGCGTGTTTTTACACGTGACTGAACAAAACATTTTTTGTTTACCACTAAGTACTTTACTACATATTATGCAGTTAGACTGTTTAGTCATAACTATATTATATGCTGGATATGTCAAAATGAAAAAGGGCTGCCTACTGGGTAACTGGTAGTGCATAGCTTGTCAAATTCGGGGAAACCGTATAAAAAGGCAATCCCGAGCCAAGTCCGTCTTCGGATGGAAAGGTGTAGAGACTGAACGGCAAGTATCCGTCTTTTGGCGGATAAAGAGACAGTCCGGACCACAAACTCGAAAGAGGCATCGAAAGCTGTAGTGGTGCGCATAACCGATTGGTCGTAGGTTCAATTCCTACCACCCCCACCAAGCATAAGCACTTTGAGAGAAGTGCTTTTTTGCTGCCAAAAGCTAAGATTGAGCTTATGCTTATGTCGTATGAATAAACTCAAAAACAATCAATCGGGTTTTGGTGCGCTCGAATTAATCTTAATTATTGTAGTAGTTGGGCTGCTTGGGCTTGTAGGGTGGTACGTATTTAACAAAAATAACTCGAAAACTACCAATAAAATCGGGTCAGCCCAAAAACAAGCTGCAAGCGATGTAAGCTCACCGTATTTAGAAATTAAAGAACTGAGCGTAAAACTAAAGCTTACTAATAGCACAGAAGACATGACATATCACATCGATAATGCGTCATTTTTTGTGGTCAAAATATAGTTTCAAAAACAAATTACTAACATTTACATCCTTTTGAATCACATCAGCCCGTTTTAAATTGGCTGCCATCTGTGAAGCGGCTTGTTAAACTAGAGACAGTCAATATAGTCACCAAACGTCTGTACTGTGAGCATTAGCCTCGATTTAGATACGAATTAAGTACCAAGGGCCAAGAACTCTAGGATGTCTTATTTAAGATGTCCGGCTGGGGTGCCCGCCATCACCGCTACCAAAAAGTCGCTTAGCTCCTCTGTGCTAGTAGCAGCCATAAAATGCTCGCGTAGCTCCTTGGCGCCATCAAATCCATTAACATAAACCTTGCAGAACTTGTTGAGAGTATGAACCTTGCGTTCGTTGTGCTGCCAGGTTTTGGCAAATAGATCGATATGCTTCTTAAATAGTCTGAGCTTCTGCTGCCGGCTGTAATCTGCCCACGGACTTTTTAGTGCAAAAATAAATGGATCCTCAAAAATTCCACGGCCAATCATAATACCGTCAAGATTATACTGCTCAGCCAGCTCTTCGGCCTGTTGGCGCGACATTACATCGCCATTACCAACAATCGAAGTAGCAGGGGAGAGTTTGTCGCGCAAAGCCGGAATCTGACCAATTACGTCCCAATGGCACGGTACCTTGGACATCTCACGAGTAGTCCGACCGTGAATAGTTAACATGTTAAGCTTAAACGATAACAAGAATTCTATCCAAGATAGGTCAATTTCGTCGAAGCCTAAACGACATTTTACAGAGACGGGGAAGTCTTCCCCGGCCGCTCGTTTAACAGCCTTGATTATCTCCCCTGCCGCTTCCCTGTCGTTGCAAAGTGCACTGCAGCAACCATTTTTAACTACTGATTTATCCGGGCAACCCATGTTAATATCCACCCCAGCGAAGCCCATTTCCTTGAGTTCCAGCGTTGTTTTGTAGTAATTCTCGGGGCTTTTACCCCATATTTGCGCAATTAATGGTTTTTCTTTTGCAGTATGCTGGAGCTTGGGCAAGAGCTTCTCCCTGCCCGGACTCTGCAAGCCGTCAACATTCACAAACTCCGTAAAATACAGGTCCGGTGCGGCCATAGCAGCAACTACCTGCCGAAAAACACTATCAGTCACATCGTCCATCGGGGCTAGTACTAAAAATGGCTTAGGAAGATCGAGCATGGATGGCGTCAAGGCCTGCTTTTACGACCGGTTTTAATACCGGGTAGTGTTTATCAACTTCAACCAAACGCTCCAGCCAAAAAGACATTCGGTTTTGCTCATTTGTGGTTGCTTCGGGCATCCGCTTACGGACTTGATTGACCCGCCAACTATTTACTGCCATATCCGCAAAAACCATAATTCCCCCGTTTTCTAAAGAATAGTTTACTCTTTGAGGATCATATCCAATTTTGGTATCTTTAAAACCGTCACGGAGTGCCGAGAGATCAAAAAACCGCAAAAATGCCAGAATTCCGGGTTGGCTGGCGTCTACCACTCGTGATAGCAATAGCTCCGGATTAACATCGGTTAGGGTAGTCTGCAAGGAATCAAGCTCACCTACTCTTTGTTGAGCATCAGCTGCGTAATCGATATAGTTTCTAACTATTTTACGAGCCGCACTCAAAGGATCTTTTGTGTTAGCGGCTTTTTGATGTATGACAACCTCAGCTAAGTGTTTGGCCACCCCGTACGGACGATCAATAACCGACTGAAGACCCATAACTTCTGTCTGCTCAGATAAAGTAGTGGGTAAAAAACCGTCGTCGAGACGACTCAGGGTTTCTATCCGTTGAAAACGATCTAAATGTCTGTCACCTGTTTCGTAATGAGGTATGACCGGCTGTTCCCCACCCGTATTAACTAAGGGGTTAGGAGCCATTTTGCTTATTGTTACTGCCCGTCCAGTGAGTTGCCTGCTCTAACTCGCCTTTTACTAAAGCCAGGCCTAGGCCGCCAGTAGCTCGGTTAAATCTCTGATCCTTCGCTTGTTCACGTCCTGGCAAGTTCGGATTTAGTATTGTCCTGCTCTTACCGTTGCTTGGGTGCCGCTTATCGGAACCGTCAACGTCTACATCTGCAATAACCTCCCCTGCGACCAGACGTTCACTGATTCGTGCCAGCAGCTCAGGAATTGCCTGGGGATCAGTTAGGCCAATATCTTTAGACACTTCGGGGGTCATACCATCGGTACCACCAAATGCTTGGTGATTTCGCTGGTTATCAAGTGCAACCGACCGGAGTTCATGTTCGTTCATACCACTATTATATCACGCTTAAGGCTATATTACAACCCCAACCTGTGCTGATTTTACTCCCACCTAAATACGCGGAAAGCGATAAAGTAAATCACGATCATCCAGGCAAAAATCAGACCGATCTGAGGGCCAAGCTGGAGTAGCGTTTTACCTTCTGTCGTGATTAGACGAATCCCGTCAATGACCGGTGTTAATGGTAAGAAGTTTGAGACAATTTGCAGCCATTGAGGCATTAGAAATCGTGGGAAAAAGGTGCCCGAGAGGAACAGCATCGGGAAGACGACGATGTTGGAGAGTGGCGCCGCCTGACGTTCATTTTTGGCCCATCCACCTAGTGATAAACCGATTCCTAAAATCATCACGATACTAATAGTTAAGAAAAATATAACCGCAAACCAATTACCAACCACGTTCAAATCGAATACAATGATTGCGACCGCGAATAACAGAGCCATGGTTAGCAAGCCTACGACTGTCTGCGAGACGACGTTGGCCATAAAATACTGCCAAACGCGCAATGGCGTAGTGTGCAAGCGGCGTAGAATCCCCTGTTTTTTGAGCTCCGGGAAGACATTAACAGGACCAAAGATGCCTAAACCAATAATCGAAAACCCGAGTAAGCCGGCAAAAGTGTAATCAAACGCTGTCAGGCCTTTAACATTCAGCTGATTAGAGGCGACGGTAAATGGCGTAGTTGTTGTGACAAATTTTTGGTTTAACCCCTCAAACTGAGACTTCAAGATAGAAGTTAAAGCCTGGCTGGCTTGAAGGTTATTTTGGGTATAGTAAATTACCGCCTTACCGGTTGGCAAATCACCATTTTGCTGGCCGAAATCAGGTGGCAAGATAATTGAAGCATCGAGTTGGCCACGGCTCATCTTATCTTTGGCGGCGTCCAAACTATTAACGCCTTCGTTAACTTTATATAGTTTATTACCGTTAATTTGCTCGACAACCTGGTTGGCATATGGACTACTGGACTGATTAATTACGGCTACTTTAAATGAAGTGCCGCCGCTACTTTTACCGAATATACCGCCAAAAACAAACAAAAAGATTAGCGGGAAAGCGAACGTAAAGAACAGGGCAGTTTTGTCGCGAAAGGTTCGCCGAATCGCGATTTTAGCGAAAACTTTTACTGGCAATAAAGATTTGGGTAGTCGACTCATACTTAGTCCTTGAGTCCTTTCCCTGTCAGATCGATAAAGACATCCTCTAGATCAGCTTGTTCGACGTGCTGAGCTTTTTTAAAGCCCCGCTTTAGCAGCTGCTTAACTAGGTTTTTAGGCGTATCCAGGGCGATAATCTTACCCTGATCCATAATTGCGACTCGGTCGCACAAGACTTCAGCCTCCTCCATGTAATGAGTCGTTAGAATAATCGTAACACCACTGTCACGGGTTGTTTTGACAAGTTCCCACAACTTGCGGCGGGCTTGTGGGTCTAGGCCAGTGGTCGGTTCGTCCATAAAGAAAACTTTTGGCTTATGAACCAGTGATGCCACAATACTAAAACGTTGACGCTGACCGCCCGACAAGCTTTCGACGTAGGAGCTAGCTTTTGAACCTAGGTCGACCTCCTTCAGCAGTTTCATGGCATCAACAGTCCGCCCATAAGCCGAGGCTAGTTGCTCAAGCTGCTCGGTTAGCTTTACCTTATCCATAAAAGCTGGGCTTTGCGGTTGGACACCGATGATGTATTTTACTTTTTGGGAGTCTTTGGAGACATCAAAACCATCTACCCAGGCTTCACCACCATCAATTTCGCGCAGAGCCTCAATCATTTCTAGTATAGTCGTTTTGCCGGCGCCATTTGGCCCCAGGATTCCGAATATCTCGCCCTGCTTAACACTAAAACTAACGCCTTTTACTACCTCATTGTCGTCGTATTTTTTGGTTAACGCTTTAACTTCTAAAATGTTTTTGCTCATCCCTTAACTATACCAAAAAGGAGACACCCAGTCTTGCGACCGGGTGTCTTTCGGAGTTTTGAATAGACTTTATGTCTTAGACTAGACGCCTTTTTTGATGGTCAAGAAACCGTTACGTGGGTTTTCATTAACACTGTAACCGTCAGGAAGGTCTGAGGCTTCTGGGCGCTCGTCCTTGCTGAAGTAATAGATGCGTTGGACTTTGCCGCCGCGTAGTGTGACGTCCTTGCTGTTTAGGTAGTAAGTAACGCCTTTGCTGTTAGTGTGCTTGTATGCCATGGTAACAACTCTCCCTCTCTTATGAGTTAGTAATGTAACACTAACATAACCACGGTAGAACTTCTTGTCAACAGTTTTTAAATAATTCACAACGGTGGACCTCTGTTATTCACAATTAAATTAAGTTGACCCGTTGCATATCAATCTGCTTATGTATTACACTAACTCCAGTCAATAAAGTTTAAAGGAAAAAGGTGGCAAATTTATATGGAATTCGCACAGCGTAGTAATTCTTCTCCAGCCGGAGCACCCGGTCCAAACCGCAGTACAGGCTCACATACGAAACTCAAGTCAAATAAAACTTGGTCTAAGGTTATGCGCTGGGGTTCTATGTTCTTGCTAGTTTCTATCGGCCTATTAATTGCTGCGCTAGTTGTTTCAATCGGCCTCAGCAAAACTCACGAACAATCAAAATACGTCAACAGCAATCAATACCAAGCCGTCTTCCTTAATGGTGGCCAGGTCTACTTTGGTAAAATTGGCGTCCTCAACAAACAGTACATGACACTTGGTAGTATCTACTACCTAAGGGTTAACCAAACTGTTCAACCAAACGCTAATACTTCGAACGCTAACGATGTGTCACTAGTAAAGCTTGGTTGTGAGCTACATGGTCCGCAAGATCAAATGGTTATAAATGCCGACCAAGTCGTCTTTTGGGAAAATCTTAAGTCTGATGGTCAAGTTGCCAAAGCCGTCGCTGAATTCCAGAAACAGAATCCAAAAGGTCAGAATTGTGCCGCAGCCGCCGCTAATAACAGCAGCTCAACTCCTACTACAGCCTCAACAACAAAACCCTAATCTAGTCTCTTAGGTCAGCCTTCAGCCGGAGTTCTGATAGCCAGCGGATAGCAAACAGTGCTACGCACACTACCGCTGCTATCATACTCAGGCCAGCCAGATCTGGTGACCAACGAGGTGATAAAAAATCAAACTCGTACAGTGTTGCAGCCGGGATTATAGAGCTGGCCTGGATACCGTGGCTAGCAATATAATCCTGAATGCAAGGGATACGACCACTGCCAGATAAGCCATGTGGAAATTGTTTTTCACACTCTGCCTGAGCTTGAGTATAGATTTTAGTATTTACATCTGCACCGCTGGTGTTAACGGACTGAATAGCACGATCGTAACTGTACTTTAATTGAATTGGTGGGTAAATAGCATTGTTGCCACTAGCTAGGTTAGTGTTCATGTGGGCGTAAACATATTCCCGTAAGTTCCGTAAACTACCTTCTATATCTCCGTTATTTTGATCGGCTTGATAAACTTTTTCGCGCAACCTAACCATCGTTAGGTTGTTTTGACGTAACCCATAAATACTAAGTAAACCAAAAACAACTGCCAGTACCAAAAAATACCATGGTTTAACAAGGTTAATTTGATACCAGGAACGGTGAGATCGTTTTTTCATAATTCTATTGCTTAGTGTATCAGATGGTAAACTATGGTTATGCATATCTACTTTTCAGGAATCGGTGGCGCTGGAATTGGGCCTCTAGCTATGGTTGCAAAACAAGCAGGGTTCACTGTCTCTGGGTCCGACAAGCAAGGGTCTCAGTATATAGATTACCTGGCGAAGAACGGTATCACTGATGTCCATATCGGCCAAACCGAGGCCGGAATCAGTGCCGTCCACGCTAACCACCCAATCGATTGGGTGGTTTACTCTTCGGCAATCGAAAAAGAACATGCTCATCACCCCGAAATAAATTTTGCCCGCAGTAATGGCGTTAAACTTAGTAAACGTGACGAATTCTTAAACTTAGTCCTTAAAGAGAAGAATCTCCGGATGGTTGCCATCGCCGGTACCCACGGAAAAACTACCACCACTGCCATGGTGGTTTGGCTATTTAAGCAACTCCAAACCCCGCTAAGCTATTCCCTAGGCGCTAAAATTAGTTTTGGTGAGATGGGTCATTTTGACTACGACAGTAAATACTTTGCCTACGAAGCCGATGAATTCGATCACAACTTTTTAGCATTTCACCCCTACCTGAGCTTAATTGTTGGCGTCAGTTGGGACCATCACGAGATATTCCCTACCCGCGACAGCTACCAGCAAGCTTTCCGCGATTTTATTAAACAAACCGACTGGTCGTTGATGTGGCAGGAAGACTATGACTACCTCGGGCTCAAGCCTAGTATGAATTACAGTGTCCAGGAGGGTACTAATCCAGAAATCCAGGCTATTACCCTAGATGGACATTTTAATCGCTTAGACGCTTGGTTAGCGGTTCAGGCGGTGCACGAATTGACCCAAGCCCCAATTATCGAATTAATTGGGCATATAAACCACTTCCCCGGCAGCCAAAGACGGATGGAACCCGTCGTTCCTGGACTATACAGCGACTACGCTCACACGCCCGAAAAAATTCGTGGTGCAATGAGCGTTGCCCTAGAAATGGCTAAAGATAAAAGGGTCGTTATTGTTTATGAACCCCTAACCAACCGCCGACAGCATTACATGATCAACGATTATAAAGACTGCTTCAAGGGAGCTGCCCAGGTCTACTGGATTCCTAGTTATCTAGCCCGAGAAGACCCCGATCAACGGATCATCCCACCCTCTGAGATGATCAAACATCTCGATGACTCTTCTATCGCCAAGCCTATGGAACGCGATGACCGATTACGCCAAGTAATTCAAAAGCACCTCGATGCCGGCGACATGGTGGTAGGTATGGCTGGTGGTGGTGGCGATAGTTTGGACGAATGGTTACACGAACAGTTTAATACTTAGAATTTTAACGGTTGTCGCCCTGCCCCTTATTTATCATGCCCCGTTTATCACGATCGGTCAGCTTAATGATGTTTGCCTGCATAACATCTTCTAGACTAATTCCTAGGCTATGAGATAAAACGGCAATATACCAGACAACGTCACCAAGTTCTTTTTTTAGTTCGACTTTGTCTTCTCGGCTGACTATACCGCCCTTGTAAGCAACTATCTTTTTCCATTTATCAAGCACTTCCCCAGCTTCGCCGGCGACGCCCATGGCCCAGATGGTTTTATCCATCAGCGGGTCAGGATTATTTTTGGCGGTAGTCAGGGCTTGTTTTTGGTATTCGTCAAAAGTCATAAAGACTATTATAGCCTACGACTCGCGAGAAGCGATCCAGGTCATAACAACGGCAGCAGCGACCCATTGCGGAAAAATTAGCAGAGCTGCCAGAGCTAAAGAGTCGATATTGTTGATGGTAACTATTAGGCTAGCCACCAAAAATGTCAAAAATGGGATGTAGGTTAAAGCTCCCTGCCAACTGTTGGGCAGATAGCTACCCCTGACTTTAATAAACCATAGATTGTGTTTCTTTTTACTCATAGTGCGTCTATCTCCTTAGCTAGGTTAATATCTTTATCGGTTACTTGGCCTTTATCATGACTGGTGAGGCTAATAGTTACCTTCCCCCACCCCAGCTGAATATCTGGATGGTGATTGGCAGCTTCAGCTAAAGCACCTACCTTGTCTACAAATCCCAAAGCCGATTTGAAATCTGGGAAATCGTAAGTTTTGCTAATGACGTTGTTAGCTTCGGGCCACATTAGTAGTAATACCAGTTGCCTAGACCGGCCGTATTATTAACATTACTGATCTTCCGGGCCTGACCGCCCTCGAGGTTGATGACGTAGTCGGCGGTTTCTTGGTCAGTATGGATCCGGTAAACCGCATAGTGATCATTTAGCCAGTAGAAGGGTTTAACCAGGCCACTTTGAGTACGTATGACCGTTTCCTGTTGGCTGGTAGTATCAGTTTTAATAAGTACACCCCTGCCATCACGACTGTCTACCCAAAGGCTGTGCTTGTGTTCGCTATCATCCTGGTAAAGCCGGTTCTTTGTATTGGCCGGGGCACCATTGAGCTTCGTAGCGCTAACATCACCCAACTTATAGTTGTACCAATCGCCGCCGACCGATAATGTCATCTGATTATTTTGGGTTCGTAAGATGTTCCAGGTAATCTTGTTTAGAATATTAACATTATCCGTGCCCTCGGGGTTAGTTTTGTAAAAGCCCGGTGCTTTGGAAGCGTTAGAGTCGGATGGTGCATAATAGATATTACCGGATGCTGACAAAACATCGTTGAAATAATTGCTAGTAGCTAAAACTTTTTGGCTATTATTCACAGTGTCGTAACTTATTAGGCGCTGGCGGTTAGGATTATCGGCACTACTGCTGGCGCCAACCTCCACAAACACAATCCGGCTACCAAACCAATCAACAATTTGGATATTTTCGGATTGTGAAATCTGGGTTTTTTTGCCAGTTTTTGTATCGACTAGGTTTAAGCTAGTCAACAAAAAGCCATCTTTATTACGGACATTATCACGGCTAGAAGACAGCGCGACTAAGCTAGTTGAAGGGCTAGGCGTGACAACTAGATCTTCCCTCTCATGGCCGGTACCAGCCAAAAGCAA
The DNA here is from genome assembly GCA_037139495.1 of Candidatus Saccharimonadota bacterium. GTDB lineage: Bacteria > Patescibacteriota > Saccharimonadia > Saccharimonadales > JAUPVS01 > JAUPVS01. The sequence continues at coordinate 13,224 of JBAXGG010000013.1, forward strand.
ACTTTCGTTCTTGCCATCCACATCAATTGCATAGAGATCATATTTACCACTGCGTTTTGAGATAAAAGTATGCTTGTGAGACGGTACCATGTCTAACTTGTGAGTGCTTTTGTCATCTAAGTTAAGGCTGACAACCTCGTCACGATAACCATCGGCTTTAATGGTGACTTGGAGTGGGCTAGATTGGCTAGGATCAACTGTCAGGACTAGATTTCCTTTGTCATCGGCGGCTGCATCGGCATCGGTAGTACTGGCCTCGGCCTGGGCCACACCTTTACCTGACAAAAAATCAGTAATTACATAGTTGTACTGACTACCAGTTGGTTCAAGATTGATTCTACCGTAGGGGTTACTGCCCCAGCCCACCACAATCATTTTAGTTACTGGTGCAAAAGCTCGGCGCTTAATCACTAGCTGAGTTGAACCAAGTTTAAGATGAGTTAGTTTGGCCACTCCCTCGGTATCAGTTTTGACAGACTGTCCGGCCACAACTACGTCAACGTTTTTAAGCGGCTGCTGAGTACTTTGGTCAATCACTACCAGCGAAGCGCTACCTCTTACCCCGGATGTGTTTAATATGAAGTATCGGGAGGGTGGGATCGCAAAGGAGAGTATAAATAAGATGGCCAGTCCAACGAAAGTGCCATAACGAGCTTTTTTGTTGTGCCACCAGGCCGATACCAAGGCAGTTACTTTAGCTTTCAAACCTCGGGGTTCTATCTGTGGCTCAAAAGACTTTGCCAATTCAGCGTCTTCGACTTCTAAAATATCATCGGCTTCTTGGGTAGTAATTTCGTCAATAGCTTGGTCAATTTCTGGGTCGTCAGATGTGGTCTGGTCAACGACTGGATCAACTTCATCAGGCTCAATGGCTGGCGCGTCTGGCAACGGCGGTACAGATGTTGGTTTAGGGTGGGCCTCAGCGGCCGGCTGGTCTTTATTTTTTGGCATAATTTTACTACTTAAGGTTATTTTAGCAGATTATAGAGCTTTTGACTTTGGCCTAAGAAGTCCGTAGACCAACCAAGCCAAAACTGCCAAACAAATTGCTGCACCAACTCCGTAGATTACAAGATGGCTCTTGTTGGTCGGCTCAGCTGTCACAGAAACTGTGGCAGTCGTAGTAGTATCGTTAGAAATCGTGCTTAAACTAATAGCGTTTGTACCTTGGTCAAGTGAATTTACAGAGTTAACCGACTGGACAGAAGTCTGTTGTAAAGTATTACTAGTTTGTGGTTGCAACGAACCGGGTCCCGGCTGCTGTAGATTACCAGTAGCGCTTTGTTGCAAACTTGTGTTTTGATTTTCGTCTAGCATTAGCAGTAATATAACTTGTTATGGGGTTAAACGGTTAATGTCGCGAGGGAACAGGGTAGCTTCTTTGACATTGTTAAGACCGATAGTTTTTTGGACGAATCGGTCGATACCAAAACCACAGCCGCCGTGAGCCGGCAGGCCATATTTGAAGGCTTGTAGATAATATTTAAAACCAGGGTCTTCGGGGTCAATACCGGAATCTTTCATCTGTTGGAGTAGCGATTGGAAGTTATTCTCGCGCATTGGCACGGTAGCTATCTCGACACCGCGGAATAATAGGTCAGCTGAGAGAACAGTTTTGCCGTCGTTATTCTTTTTTTGGTAGAACTTATGAGTCGACATTGGGAAATCTCGAACGTAAATTAAGTCACTGTCTAGCTGTTTGCGTGAATAGTCGCAAATCCACTTCTCTTCGTCGGGAGTAAGGTCTTTTTCTTGTGTAGTGTCAGTTTTGGTAGCCTTAGTGTACATCTCATGGATTTCAGCAACCGTTAGTTGTGGGGTTTTACCGTCAGACGGCAGGACTAAGTCTGGGGCATCAAGACTCTTTAGGTCAGCGGCATGTTCTTTGTAAGCGCGCTTTAGAACTGATGCCGTCATGTTAGCTACCAAGTCTAGGACCTCGTCATAGCTACTGATAAAACCAATTTCGATATCGAGCATGGTCAGCTCAGTTAAGTGACGGGTGGTTGCAGATAACTCAGCCCGATAAGCCTGGCCAATCTCGAAAACCCGTTCGTAAACTCCAACCATGATTTGCTTGAATAACTGAGGGCTTTGCGCCAGAGTGGCCACCTTGCCAAAATAATCGAGGTTAAAAACTTCGGCGCCGCCTTCTGGTGATGCACCCAATAATTTTGGGGTCTGAATTTCGGTGAAGTCTAGTTCGTTCAAGTATTCGCGAATATAGTTCACTAAACTAGCTCGCAATTTAAATACTTTTTGTTCTTGGAGGTTACGTAAACTCAAGACTCGGTGTTCAAACAGCATATCTAGGTGCTCTGATTTGTGCGAAATTGGTTTATCAATTTCGATTGGCGGCTCATCTGTTACCGACACCAAGACAGTTAGGGTCGGATCGTGTAGTTCGGCGCCACCAGGGGCACGGGGCTCTTCGACTGCCTTACCACTAACTTGCAGCACGGTACCGATTTGTAAACCACGCAGTTTTTCAACTTCGTCTTTGTCTTGCACAACTACTTGAGTAAGACCACGGCGGTCGCGGACGTTTATAAATGCCAGGCCGCCCATCAGACGTTTTTTGTGTAACCAACCCTCAATTTGGGTAGTCTTACCAATATGGTCTTTAACTTCATTAGATAAAACTCGGCTCATTACCAGAATTTTAACAGAGGTAACTAGAAAATGCTAGTTAGATGATTCATCACGCTGCTGATGAATTTTCTCGGCTAGGCGCGTGGCTACCGCTCGGAGGTCCTCATACTGATCAAACTCATCGACAATCGGCTGGCCGATCACCTGCTCCAGAACATCCTCGATAGTGACTACGCCGACAACTTCTTCGAATCGGTTTACAACCACAAACAAATGGCGCTTGGTCTTAAGGAAAGCTTGCAGAGTTTGGTAGAGATTTTGTTCTTCGTGAGCATAAACGACGTGTTTTTGATAAATCTCCTTAACACTGCCACCGTGTTGCTTTTGTAATAGATCGTGCAGGTACAAAATGCCAACAATGTTAGTAGTCTTACCATCGTAAACTGGAAAACGCGAATGGCCACTCTCAAACAGTTCGTCCATCAACACTGGGCCTAAGCTATCGGTTAATTTAACGCTTTTGACCTGACTGAATGGTATAGAAATGTCTCGGACCAGCTTTTCACCAAAAGTCATGGCATGGATGGCCATGTCAATTTCTTGTTTGGTAATTCGGTTGTCAGCTTGACGTTCCTGTTGCTCCAGTAGTTCGACTAAATCTTCTTTTTGAAACAGGTTAGTGTGATTAATTAGACTGGTATGGTCACGAACAAATAGCCCGATGGCTTGTAATGGTGGCTGTAAATAATTAAGTAACCAAGCAATTGGTGGTGCTAGTAGCTGCCCGATTTTTTGGCTGGCTCGTGTGACTTCAGTTTTAGGCAACCAGGTAAAGCCGATTGCAAACAGACCAATAATCGCCAGAAGGGCTAAAGGCCAAGGGAGTGATTTAGCGACTAGGTAAAATAAACCGGCTGTACTGAAGGCCATAATGACCCACAAAAAGACCCGCAGGCTTAGACCGTAGGCGACAACACGGTATAAAACCTGGGCGCTTTTGTCGCCGCGCTGGGCACGTCGTTTTAATTCTTTAACCGGCACTTGTCCATAAGTTTTTTGCAATAAAATTGCCAACACAGTAAGCAGAGCTAAGCCGATGGTAGAAATAAGCGCTAGCATATACAAGGATTGTACTCTATATCCATTTTAAAAGACCAGCTTTACTGATATTATATTAGTAGTATATGGATAAACGTTTTCTAATTATTTTGTCAGTCATAGTACTGGCCGTGGTCGGAGTGTTTTGGTTTAATAAGTCTAAGTCCACCACGTCTAGCAAAGCTAACACTAGCCAGGCGTCTAACCACGTAATCGGTAACAATACGAAGGGTGTCACCCTAGTTGAATATGGTGACTACCAGTGCCCAGCCTGTGGCCAGTTTTACCCTATAGTTAAGCAGCTCCAAAAAACTTATGCCAACGATATCAGCTTCCGTTTTGCAAACTTCCCACTAGTGCAAATTCACCCTAACGCCATGTCAGCCGCTCGAGCTGCCGAATCTGCTGCTTTGCAAGGTAAGTTCTGGGAGATGCACGACCTTTTGTACGAGAACCAATCAGCTTGGTCAGCTGGCACCAACGCCCAAGATTATTACGAGCAATTTGCCAAAAGCCTAGGCCTTGATATGAACAAGTTCAAAACCGACATGGCTAGCCAAGCAGTTTCGGATGCAATTAATGCTGATATTAGCCAAGCTCAGGGGTTAGGTGCAACCGGCACTCCAACTTTTGTTGTAAACGGTAAAAAGATCGAGACCAACCCAAAGTCATTAGAGGAATTCTCCAAGCTCATCGATCAAACCATCAAAGACGCCAAAAAATCCTAACAGACAACAATAAAATAGCCCCGCATCTCGCTGAGGGGCTTTATTTATTTCATAGCCTAGCTTAGTAGACTAGAAAACGCTGCCATGACGGCCGCTGCACTTTTACTATCACTCGTTTCTCGGGTGAATTCATAACTTTTACCTTTACAGGCATCTGTTTCTCCTCCGGGCACTCCACAAGCCTATTAAAAACAGGTTTGCCGATTTATTTTTGTTGTTTTTGTCTTCTGCCAGAGGCCGATTTTGGCTCTCTTAAAACGAAGTCGAGTTAGTATCGCATGGCTCGCTTATGCTTGTCAAGGATTTAAGCATGACTTCTTAGCATTCTTAGGCTACAATCTAGCTAAGAGATAAATAAAACAAATATGCATACTAACTTTACCGACCTCAGCATTGTCATCGCCATCGGCGTCTTGATTAGCTTATTTATGCGCATGATCAGGCAGCCGATGATTATTGGCTACATCCTAACTGGCATCGTGGTCGGTCCGGCCGTCTTCCACATTATTCATTCAGCTGAGAGTATAGAAATTTTTGCCCAATTCGGTATTGCCTTACTGCTGTTAATTGTCGGTTTAGGTCTGAACCCGCGAGTTATCAAAGAAGTTGGTAAGATTGCTGCCCTGATTGGTATTGGTAAGGTGACTATTGCCACGGCTATCGGTTATGGTGTTGGCAAGCTATTTGGCTACTCCGATCTAACCGCACTGTATATAGGGCTTGGTCTGTCGTTCTCGAGTACGATTATTATTCTTAAATTACTGACTGATAAAAAAGAGCAGAACCGGCTGTACGGAAAGATTTCGATTGGCTTCTTGTTAGTCGAGGACTTAATTGCCACTCTGATCTTGATTGGGGTGTCAGCCAGCGCCAAAGGCGGCCTGAACTTCGAGAGTGTCAGCGGCCTACTCCTAAAACTGATCCTGCTGGTGTCTGCCCTAGTAATCATGCGGATGGTGATCCTACCGAAGTTAAATCGTTTTATTGCCAACTCGCAGGAGTTCTTATTCTTATTCGCCATCGGCTGGGGTCTGGGCATTGCCACCCTGTTTAGCTGGGCCGGTTTTTCGCTAGAAACTGGTGCTTTGTTGGCTGGTGTCACCCTAGCTTCGCTTCCCTACGCTCAAGAGATTAGCTCGCGCCTAAAACCACTGCGCGACTTCTTTATCGTCTTGTTCTTCATATCTTTAGGGTCGCACTTGGCCTTCGCCGACGTATCGGCCGTTATGCCTCGCGCCTTGCTGCTTTCCGCACTGGTATTAATTGGCAACCCGATAATCGTCATGACCATCATGGGGCTTTCCGGCTACACCAAAAAGACGGCCTTCAAAACCGGTATAGCTGGGGCTCAGGTTAGTGAGTTCTCATTTATTTTGCTACTCCTGGCGAATCAGCTTGGGCAAATCAGTAACCAGGTTCTGGCGATGATTACATTGGTAGCGCTTATAACTATCGCCGTTTCAAGCTATGTCATTATTTACTCCGATCAGTTATACACTGTCTTTGAACGCTATCTGTCGATGTTTGAACGCCACAAAGTCCATTCTAAACGCGAGCACACCGAACACTTCGACCTAGTTCTGTTTGGCTACCATAAAGGTGGACGCGAATTCCTACACGTTTACGAGCAGCTTAAAAAGCCCTACGTTGTGGTCGATTACGACCCCGATGTTATCGATATCATGGAAAGTAAAGATATTCGCTACGTCTACGGTGATGCCACCGACCTAGAACTTCTAAGCGAGATTAACCTCGAGACCGCTAAGCTAGTCGTTTCGGTCATCACCGACTTTCCGTCCAGCCAGTTCTTAGCTAAATGGCTGGCTGCTCATAACCCCCACGCCGTTTATATCTGTACTGCCGACAGCCTTGAACAGGCCGCTGAGTTATACGGTTTTGGAGTTTCGTACGTAATCCTCCCCCACTTCTTGGGAACAGAAAAGATTAGCGCCTTTATAAAAAACAGCGGACTTAAAAAAAGCGAGTTCAAACACTACCGCGAAAAGCACTTGGAATACCTGCAGACTCATTACGAAGAGTTTTCTCAGGTTGAGGAAGACGCCCGTTCAGTTTGAATACATTTGGTTGGTACTTATATAGCTAGCCACGTCATCAGGCACAACAGTCGATAGTTGTTCAGGCGGCAGATTACGCAGGCTAGAGGAAGCCAGGTCTGACAGGCCAGTAGTAATCGGTTGGTGCTCAATTGGAATTGGGCTGCTATCGTCCCCATAACGTTGGCCGACGACAAAATTAACTTTGTCTTTAAGCTGGTCAAAACCAGCCCATTTATGAACCGACTTGAACTGGTCGGTGCCCATTAACAGATGGAGTTTGGCATCTTGGAATTTTTCTTCTAGCCACGGCAAGGTTTCGGCAACCGAAAAAGTATCATGATCGATCTGCAGTAGTTCAAGGCCTTTGTGCTCGCGCAGCGCCAACCAAACCATGTTTAGTCGATGGCGAATATCGCTCGCCTGATCCTTATTACGTGGCGATGGTTCGACCAAAAAATACACTTTTTCCAAACCCAGCTCGGCCAAAGCCTTTTGGGCAAAACCGATATGCCCATGGTGTATGGGATCAAAAACCCCCGAGTAGATGCCAATTTTCTTCATATATATTGTATTTAATATTATACCGTAGTTAATTGTGCTTTTGCTTTGGATTTTTCGGCTTTGCGCTGTTTACTGCCGCCATCACCTTTAAATGTAATACCATTGACAACTTTAGCTTTACAATCCCAACACTTCAAAACAGAAGCGCAGGGGTCGGCAAATACTCGAGCATCGCAGTGCGGGCAGCTCATCCACTTGAGCTTAGATTTCCCTTCACTATTATCGCTGGAATTATCGATAGTAGAGTCATCGGGTGAAACTGATGAATTTTTGAACAGCGGGCAAGAGCCTGAAACAGCAGTTTTTTGAGCCTGTACGATTGACTGACTAGCTTTTACCTCGTCACCTTGCTCAATAAATAGCCTAGCTTGATCAATAAAGGCGGCGGCTTGTGGCCCAAATACGATGGCATCGATCCGGTGGTCGTTTTGGGCTCGTTTTACGCAATACCGTTCGGACAGGTTGTCCAGCCTCTCAATTGCCTCCAGTGGCGTTTCGAATATGTGAGCTTCGGCAACAAGTTGAGTGGTGATTTGCTCAACAACGTCGTTAAAACTTTGGTTGCGTTGATAGCATTCATCGGCATATTGATTGTAGTCCCGACGAGGCTTAGCTTGCCCATAAAAAGTTCCGGCTATTTGGTCATACTCAGCCACAACGTCTTCCACGAAATTAGGAACAGTCTGTTTAGGAATTAACATGATATATTGAACCGTGCCGTTGACGTCAGCCGGAATTAGGTCCAACCCTTTTTGACTAGCTAGAGCCTGGATAGTCTCCATGTCGTGTCTGGGGCTCTGGGGAGTTTTTTTGCCAGCTACTAAAGCTGTTTCCAAAACTGCCTCGTCACCATCTACCCTCAAGAGTTGCATCGACATACTGTCTGTATCAGTAAAGAAATTATAGTCTTTCCTAGTTTTTTCATCGGTCGGGCAAGGTTCGCAAACTAGTGCGTCATGAGTATCTAGCACACCGGCTCGAAGTAGCTCTTCAAAAACAAAGCCGTTTTTTAGCTGCCCTGCAGTTCGACCATGCATTTCGGCATTTAATATAGTGTGTTGCAGAGTGTTAGTAAGAACATCCGTTAATTTTCGTCCCTCCTGAGTAAACCCTTGGCTAGTAACTTCAAGTTCGACGCGTGTTTGTGAGGCAACCTTGAAAAGTCTTTCGGCCACATCTGTAGACACATTAGTCTTCACCATTCTCAGAGATGATTCATCGCCAAGAGAAGCTGTTTGCAGGGCAGCCAGTAAAGTAGACTGGCTATAATCGCGTTCGACGGGCTCGATTATAACTTCATTCTGCATAACCATGCTGCCAAGATACTGGGCGGTACGTATTTCGGCATTTTGATATAGCTCCGGGAAAGCTAGTTCTGGAGTTAGCCAGATATCGGTTTGTTCTTGAGTAGCTGCAGCGGCCATAGAAATACCCTCACTCTAGCGAGCGAGGGGGTGGCCAAAAATAGCCCGTACTCCTGCTCGAGAGATTTTAACACCGTGTCTGGCTTACAGTTTTAGGTTCTTATGGCTGCTTACAGTTGCGGCACAGCTCAGGAATTACACCTGATTCCGGCAATTGAATTGTCAATACTAGTAGTGTAGCACGCGGTGCTTACGCTATATGTAGTATTATGGACAGCTTTTTAGGCCCCGAGCGCTAGTGCGATCAAAACAATGGCGCTAAGGGTAATTCGATAGTAGGCAAATATGGCCAGGCTGTGGCGGGCCAAGTATCGAAGCAAAAAGCGGATAGCGAATAAGCCGCTAACAAAAGCTGTCATAACACCAATAATAACAACCGATAGCTCGCTGTTAAGCTGCTGGAATATGTGTGGTTCGGTAAAGACCTTTAGTATGGCCCCAGCGGTGATTGGAATGCCGAGTAAAAACGAAAAACGAGTGGCCGAGACGCGGTCCATACCACTAAAAAGTCCGGCTGTAATCGTGCTGCCAGAACGGGATATGCCAGGGATAATGGCGGCCGCCTGACTTAGGCCCATAATCAAGGCTTGCTTGCGAGTCGTTTTACCAAGCTTAGTCGGGTTCTTTACGTGTAGGTGATAGTAACGCTCGGCAAAGAGCATCAAAATAGCCACAATCGTTAAGTTAATAGCTACCAACCGTGGCGACCTAAAGGCCGATTCGGCTGACTTCTCTAGCAAGACACCAACGATAACAGCTGGAATGGTAGCGATTATCAGTAACCAAGCCAAGCGAGTTTTTTCGCTCTTAACAAATAGGCTCTTGAGTAATTCCCAGAT
>JBAXGG010000014.1:0-21325 GCA_037139495.1 Candidatus Saccharimonadota bacterium
AGACACAACTGTGGATAACTTGGGGCAGTTTCTCTATAAAACATCATAAAAGGGCTTGTAGTGGGTAAGAGTGGGTAGTATATTCAGGTCAGTGGGTAAAAGTGGGTAGCTCAAAAGAGAGATACCGCTCCACAAAATAAAAACACAATTTAAGTTCAACGTTCGCGGTAGCTGGGAAACAATATGGTGGATTACTTCGAAAGAAAACTTGACGACAAGCGTAGGCTGACAATTCCAGCCGAGCTGCGCCACGAGTTCTTGTCCGGAGTAGTTGTTACCAGAGGTTTCCAGAAGTACCTGCACCTGTACCCGAAAGCGGTATGGGACGAACTAGTTGAACCGCAACTTCAAGGAAATATCTTGGACGAGCGGACGGCCGATCTGAACGTGCAGTTCAGGATGGGAAAGAGTGATAGCGAACTCGACCAAAAGCAGGGTCGTATCACCCTTGAACAGCATCTGTTAGATCATGCGGGGATTATCCAAGGGGTAATCGCAGTCCGGGCCGGCAAGTATTGGCGTTTACAGGCAGCCTAAGCTGATCCTGTAGTCTTTAACAAACAGTTAACTAAGAAGACATCGGTCATTCGAGGTTAGCTAATTGGTAGCCAGCAAGTGCTCAAAGACTCACTAAAAAAAGTCTTCGTTCTTTTATCAAAACACCTCCCAAAACTCCACCTCACACATAAGTCTCTCAAACGGTTATTTAGAAGATGCAAGTAAGCAATTACTCAAACGTCTTTCAAATAACAGCAAACAAAAACAAAAACGTTCCAAACAAAAAACAAAAAAGCTGACTATCAATTAGGTGATCTTGTCACAAAAACAAACACCAAAAAAATAATGCGAGATGTTCCTGACGATCAAGTGCACATTCCGGTATTACTGGACTTAGTGCTACAGTATCTGGCCCCCCAAATAGGGGACAGTTACGTCGATATGACAGCCGGTTACGGTGGTCATGCTTCGGCGGTGCTGAAGCTCACCCATAATCCTAAAGGGATGATCTTGGTTGATCGCGACCAGCAAGCGATTACTGCACTGCAGCCCTTAGTAAAACAAGGTGCGAAAGTGATACACAGTGATTTTTTGCAGGCTAGCCAACAACTGGCTGACGCGGGGAAGCAGTACGATATGGTACTGGCTGACCTAGGTGTATCATCGCCGCACCTTAATACTTCCAGTCGTGGCTTTAGCTTCGCAAGCGATGCCGAGTTGGACATGCGTATGGATCAACGCCAAACGCTTTCCGCTGCCGATATCGTTAATAGCTATCCCGAAGCCGAATTGGCTGACATCATCTGGCGCTTTGGGGAAGAACCCAAGAGCCGTCAGATAGCCCGCATGATAGTGCAGAACCGACCGTTCACTAGCACTACAGAGCTGGCTAAGGTTGTCGCCAGGGCTTGGCCCGGACACAGTAAGGTCCATCCAGCAACCAGGAGCTTCCAGGCCCTCAGAATCGTCGTCAATGACGAACTGACCCAGCTTGAGCAAGCCCTGCCATTATGGATAGATCTGCTTAAACCGGGTGGCCGACTAGCCGTTATCAGCTTTCATAGCTTAGAGGACCGTGTTGTTAAACGGACTCTAGCCGAATACGCTGAGGGCTACGAAGCGCAAGTCACGTTACTGACCAAAAGTCCGGTCAGTGGCAGCGACCAAGAAATCGTTTTCAATCCGCGTGCCCGTAGTGCAAAACTGCGAGCCGCAGCAAAAATAAAAAAGAAAGGGAACTAATGCCAATTCAGGTAAAAAGTAGCTCCCGAGCGTACAAGGTAAGAGTTAAAATTCTTTAACACACCTTGCAGGTGGTGGCCCCGGGTTCGCCCGGGATCACCACTATAGGATTTCTAAGCACTAAATACTAAAACAAACAAAGATTAAAATATGACATACTCCAGTACATTGGCGATGAATCGACAGAGATATGGCCAGCGTAACCAAAATAGTACTAGTTTCCAGAAGAAAAGCCGAACCATTGGTCCGGTCAGCAACACGATTATTCTGATTGTTTTAGCCTGTATACTAGGGTTGTTGTATCTGACGCAGGTTACAAAAACTAATGCTTACGGATACAAGATTAACAATTTGCAGGATAAGCAGTCTCAACTAAACGAGCAGCACAACGATTTGGAAGTCGCCGCCGCTCGCCTACAAGCCTTAGATCGTGTTCAGTCTAGTGAAGCCGCTAAAAACTTAGTGTCTGTCGCCCCAACCGCAACTATCAAAAATTAGAAATTTCGATGCAAGCTAGCAGCCTTCCCCCTTCCGGTAGCCAAGCTGCCGTGAAACGTCTACGTATATTGTATGGCGCTTTTTTGCTTGTAGCGGCAGTTTTTGTTTTTCGATCATTTTATCTTCAGGTTATTCGTTACGACTACTACCATAAGTTAGCCTTGAGCAGCCAACTCAAACAGTATGAAATTCCTGCCGAACGAGGGGTAATTGAGGCTCATGACGGTGAGAATGTGGTGCCGATTGTCCTGAATCAGAAGCTATATACAATATTTGCTGACCCTAAATATATTAAAAATGCATCCGTTGACGCCCAGAAGGTGGCTGATTCTATCGGGGGTAATGCTCATGATTACGAAAAAGCTATGAAAGCTGATACACGCTATTCGATTTTAGCTAAAAAAATGTCTAAAGAACAAAAAGCCAAAATTGATAAACTTAATTTAAAAGGAATTGGCACCCGCGATGCCGAGTATAGAACCTATCCTCAGGGACAATTAGCAGCCCAGATACTTGGTTTTGTGAACGAGGACGGCCAGGGCAAGTATGGGTTAGAACAAGCTTTAAACAGTAAGCTCAAAGGTCAGCCAGGTGAGCTGAAAGCGATTACCGATGCCCGTGGGGTGCCATTGGTTGCCAACAAAGATAATATTGTTAAGCAGCCAGTAAGTGGGAAGCGTACCGTTTTAACGATCGACATCGCCATGCAAAAACACTTGGAAGACATATTAAAGCGAGGCCTAGATCGTGACAAATCTACTTCCGGCGACGCATTAATTTTGGACCCTTATACAGGAGCAATTATGGCTATGGCCAGCTATCCAACTTATAATCCGGGCGAGTATTACAAGGTTGCTGATCCAGCCGCATTCGTATCTGGTGCCATCACCGCGCCTTTAGAAGTTGGGTCTAGCATGAAGCCGCTAACGGCCGCTGCTGCTTTAGATCAAGGTGTTGTTAAGAAAGACACTAGTTATTACGATCCCGGACATTTCGCCATCGATGGCTATACAATAACCAATATCGAAGAAGATGGTGGTGCCGGCACTCGCACTGTATCGGATATCTTACAGTTGTCCCTGAACACTGGTGCAACCTGGCTGTTGATGCAGATGGGTGGCGGCCAGATCAATCAGAAGGCGCGAGAGGCATGGCATAGCTATATGGTCGATCATTACCAATTTGGTAAACAAACCGGCGTAGAACAGGGCTATGAGTCTGGTGGAACTATCCCTGACCCGAACAAAGGCTATGGATTGAACTTGCAGTATGCTAATACGGCTTTTGGCCAAGGTATGACGGCCACTCCACTGCAGATGGGCGCGGCAATTTCCAGCATCGTCAACGGCGGCACTTATTTTAAACCGCACCTCGTTGATGGTTATATGGATAGCCAAGGTAGGGAGAATATCCTAAAACCTGAGGTTGTTAAGTCTAACGTTGTTAAACCCGAAGTCGGGCAGTCAATTAAGGAACTGATGCAGTACACCTTTGATAAAAACCATGTTGTTTACGGGATGCCCCAGATACCGGCTGGGTACAGTATTGGTGGTAAAACTGGTACGGCTCAGATTGCAAAACCTGGTGGTGGTTATTATGATGACCGGTTTAACGGTACATTTATTGGATTTGTAGGCGGCGATAAACCGCAGTATGTAATGGTTGTGCGGGTCAACGAACCAAAGATTGGTGGCTATGCCGGTTCTAAAGCAGCTGCACCAATCTTTTGTGATTTGGCAACTATGTTAATCGGTAACTTTAACATCACGCCCAAGAGTTAATAAACAGGTATAATAGAAGGAATAAATATGTCGATTATAAATCTCACCGTCCACACCGCCACCCTTGTACGCATCTTGTCGCTAGGATTCCTTACCTTTTTAATTAGCATGATTATCACACCTTTTTATACCAATGCTGCCTACAAATGGCAGTGGTGGAAGAAGCCGCGCGAAACGACCGTAACTGGGGCGCCAGCGACAATAATTAATCAGTTACACGCTGGTAAACATAAACGATTAATTCCGACCATGGCAGGAATGGTCTTTGTGATAGCCGTAGGAGCCGTAACAGTCGCTCTCAACTTAAGTAGAAGTGAAACTTGGCTTCCAATCGCCGCTTTTGTCGGCGCCGGAGCGGTTGGGTTGATTGATGATATAATCAACGTCCGTGGCAATGGCTTAGGGGTAGCCGGTTTACCATCGAAACTCAAACTTTTGTTTATATCCTTAATCGCACTAGTGGGCGGCCTATTCTTCCATTACAAGCTTGATGTAGCTAGCTTGCACGTACCAATGGGGGGAAGCTGGCATATTGGCTGGTTAATCATTCCTTTATTTGTACTAGTAGTTGTGGCGACAGCTAACGCTGTTAATATCACCGACGGGTTAGATGGCTTGGCTGGTGGCTTGTGTGCCATTGCTTTTGGTATCTACGCAGTGATTGCCTTTCTTGAAGGTCGCTATGGCATCGCTGGTTTTTGTATGAGTATCGTTGGTGGTTTGCTTAGCTATACCTGGTTTAACCTATACCCGGCTCGATTCTTTATGGGTGATGTTGGTTCATTCGCGCTTGGTACAGCTCTCGGTGTCGTGGCTATGTTAACCAATACAGTCTTTTTGCTTCCAATTATCGGGCTAGTGTTTGTTGCCGAAACTGGGTCAGTCATTCTACAAGTTAGTTCTAAAAAGTTGAGGCGTGGTAAAAAACTCTTTAAAGTTTCACCAATTCATTACCAATTTCAGGCCAACGGTTGGCCAGAGACTAAGGTTACCGAACGATTCTGGATCATCGGGCAGGTGGCTGGTTTTGTCGGCTTGATCCTGTTTTTGACAGGTAAATGGCTATGAGGTTAGCTAGATGAGCTTAATCGGTGGGGCTAGTCGGGCGGCAAGACGGCCGGTTGATTTGGATTCCCACCTCCAACGCCGTCATCGTCCAGACTACTGGTTGTTATTAATTAGCAGCGCCCTGTTAGTTTTAGGTCTGATTGTGCTTTACGCCATTAGCCCTGGCTTGGCAGTGCAACAAAACGTTGGTGACAACTACTACGTTAACAAGCAGCTGATCTCGATCATTCTAGGTATCGGAGCGTTTGTGGCGCTAGCCAACATTCCGATAAACTTTTGGCGACGGATGCAGAAACCCTTGTTAGTTAGCGCAACAATTGCTGCTGTGGCAGTTCGAGTACTGGGGCAGCAAGTCAATGGAGCTTACCGATGGATACAAGTTGGCGGTATTTCGTTCCAGGCAGCTGAATTAATCAAGTTTGCACTTTTAATCTGGCTTGCCGGTTTTTTGGTGGAGAGGATGCAAGAGGGTGCATTAGGTGACTTTAAGAAGACCTTTCAACCATTATTAATTGCTCTGTTGGCAATCGGCTTGGTGGTAGGGAAGGTACAGAGTGACTTTGGTTCTACCGCCGTTATGATCGCCATGATCGCTACCATGTCGTTTGTCATTGGTATGCCGATGAAGCGCATTATGATGGTAGGCGGCGTCGTGATGATTGGCGCCTTGATTTTGATCGCCGGTAGTAGCTATCGACGCGACCGAATGCTAACTTTTTTGCATCCCGAAAAAGACTGCCAAACAACTGGTTACCAAGTTTGTCAGGCCCTAATAACTGTTGGTTCCGGCGGTGTCTTTGGTCTTGGTGTGGCCAATAGTATCCAAGCCTACGGATATTTACCAGAGGCAGCTAATGACTCTATTTTCGCAATTCTGGCTGAAAAATTTGGGTTTCTGGGGGTTACAGCTCTGATTGTTTTGTTTGTTGGCTTTTTCCGCCGTCTGTTCAAGATTGCCGAACGCGCCCCGGATGATTACAGCCGCCTTTTGGTAGTAGGAATTTTGGCCTGGCTTAGTACCCAAGTACTTATAAACGTCGGTGCCATGATGGGCTTACTGCCATTAAAGGGTATTACTCTGCCGTTTATTTCTTACGGTGGTACCAGCTTGATTTTTGTCCTGGGCGCAATTGGCCTGGTGTTCCAGATTTCTCGCTACACTGTATATCGAAACCCGGCAATAAGTTCGGATTTAAATAGAACCGGGAGAGCGGAGAAGAGGCAATGAGAGTTATCCTCACGGGCGGCGGAACCGGCGGACATATAACGCCACTCTTAGCAGTTGCCCACAAGCTTAAACAACTTGATCCAAGCGTAGAAGTTATCTATGTTGGTGAGCGCGGCAGTCGTTTTGATAGCATGACCGAAGATCAAACGGTTTTTGATTCTCAATACAAAGTTTTTGCCGGCAAATTCCGCCGTTATCATGGTGAATCTTGGCTGCGCCGCTTGTTTGATTTCAAAACTAATCTACTTAATCTCCGTGATTTCTTTTACTTCCTATTTGGTACAATCGAAAGCTGGTTTTTGCTGCATCGCTTAAAGCCAGACGTTATTTTGCTCAAAGGCGGCTTTGTGGGCGTTCCAATCGGCTTGGCAGCTCGTAAACGCTTTCCTATCGTCACTCACGATTCGGATGCCTTACCGGGCCTAGCAAACCGTCTGGTGGGCCGCTGGGCGATCTATCATGCCACTGGTATGCCATCAGAGTATTACCAGTACCCCGAAGACAAGGTAAAATATGTCGGTGTGATCGTTAGTGATGACTATAAGGAAGTTGATGCAGATACTAAGCTAGCCTACCGGACCCAGCTTAAGCTTCCAGCCGAGGCCCTTGTTTTAATGGTGACCGGCGGGAGTAACGGCGCGCAGAGTCTCAACCAAGCCTTTGTTCAGCTTAGTCCAACCCTGTTAAAAGATCATCCATCGCTGCATATTATCCATCAAGTAGGCAGCCGCAATGAAAATGTTTATAGAAATTATAAAGATCCACGTCTGACAGTCAGCGGGCTATTGAAGGATATGTACGTCTACAGTGGTGCAGCCGATGTTATTGTGACACGGGCCGGAGCCAATACTTTGGCTGAGTTTGGTGTCCAATCTAAGGCCTGCGTTGTCATTCCAAACCCGATGTTAACAGGAGGGCACCAGACTAAAAATGCCGACTTTTTGACTCAAAATCAAGCCGCGGTGGTAGTCAACGACGAAACACTAAACGCTAATATCGAAATCCTAAAAGATGCAATTGAAGAGTTGTTGGTAGATGCAAATAAAAGGGATGATCTTGGGCGAAAACTCCGCAAACTGACAGTTCCTGATGCCGCTGTTAACTTAGCAAAACTATTAATAGAAGTCGGTGGAGTAGGGAAGTAGGATAAAGTGTTCCGTAGACAAAAACACAACACACCTAAAAGAGCACGACAGCCTAAATCGGCCAATCGTGAACTTTTGTCATACTCCGCCAACCAAACGATTCGAGCTAATAATCAAAACCGTCAGCCAAACCAGCGTGACGCTCCAACCTATGCTCGTTCTGCGTGGTGGCAGCATGCCTGGGTCCGTAATCTTCCATCGTTAATTGCCCTAACGGCTATTACGCTTAGTGTGCTGTACTGCTTGGGTTTGACTACTAGTCCTAAAGTCGTCGTTTCGGCCAGTAGCCCGCAAACTGTGGTGCTACGTGACAAAAGTGAATATCAACTGGGGGCCCAAAAAATCCTTAGCCAATCATTACTTAGCCACACCAAGTTCACAGTTGATACTAGTGGTTTCGAGAAAGCTTTTAGATCCGAATTCCCTGAGGTGGCAGATGTATCATTGACGTTACCATTAATTAGCCGACGGCCAATTGTTACTATCAGTACTGCACAGCCTGAGATAATACTGACTAGTAGTGGTAAAGCCTATGTCTTAGATAAACGCGGTTCAGTAATAATGTCAGCTAATGACCTGAGTTCAGGGTTAAGAACCTCCTTGCCTATCGTCGATGATCAAAGTGGCCTGTCGGCAGAATTCGGTAAGATTGTTTTACCAGCCAATAATATACTATTCATTACGTCTGTTCTGCAGCAGTTTAGGGCTAAGCAAATTCCGGTAGAGTCGATAACCTTACCGAAGTTTGCCCACGAGGTAGATTTCAAGTTATCTGGCCAGCCTTACTACATCAAATTTAGTTTCGATACCCAGGCTAGGGAAGCCGCCGGCGCCAGCCTAGCAGCCATTCAAAAATTTGTACAAACTAACTCAGTACCTGGACAGTATATTGATGTTAGAGTTCCGGGTCGCGCGTACTATCAATAGCACTGCTACTCTCTCCTAGTTCGTTTTTTGTTCATGTAGCTATATATTGTTGTTTTTAAAAAAACTATATTACAAAGCGGGAAGGGTATAAAGTCAAATAAACGATATAATGCGACGTTAGTAGGGAAATATACATAAAAGTATGGAACAAAAGAAAATACAAAAATATGCAAATCGGGCTGTGGATAAGTACTGGGTGTCGTTTGAATATCATGTGGATAAAATAGGAAGAGATCCTTTGGTATAGCATTAGATACTTTTAATTAATCAGTTAAAAGTAAGCAACCGTTTTATTGTGCCCGCTACTTAAATAGTCCCCTCTAGGCGGGGTACTGATAGTTATTAATCAAACTAATACGAACGTCGCAAAATATACATTGTACGACGTTCTTTCTATGGTTTTGTACGTGTTCTGCTCCGCCCCCTGCGCCTTTCAATTTCTAATTTATATTTTTTATTTTCTAAATAATTGTTTAGATCCCTATTGTTTTCCACTCTCTCTAGTTGTGTGACTATATTCACTATAATGCTCCACTGCGGCTCAAATACCTGGTGTTCGCAAAATGTACAGTTTTTGTTTACTTATTCTGTGTTGAGGACATTTTTGCTTGATGTTTGTAGGAAACCCTATATTTATCTTGGTTTTATTTTTTTAGTGGCTGCAATGCTCGAGTTTTTTTAGAACTATTACCTTTAACTGGATATGTTACGTCTTTTCTACAGAGCTTCAAGAACTTTAAAATCTCACTGGCTCCAGAACAGGATTCGTAATAGACGTTGTCTTTACTCAGCTAATGCGTAGGTGGCTTTGGCGACGCGCTTAAATTGCGGTTTGCCTTGGAGGTTTAGAAGGATGGTAGTTTCTTTAACGTGACGGCTTTTGAGGACGCGCTTGACGATTTCGTCGCGGTGGAGGGGCTCCTTAGCCTTATTGAGGACTTCAGTGATGATATCGGCGACAGTTCCTTTCTCATAACCCCATTCTTTGAGGGCGTAGATGCCGCGGCCAATTAGAACGAAGCGACCGTCTTTTATCAGCTCGTTGTGAATGGCTTGGGTGGTAACGTCTTTGCGCTTGAATTCAGATTCTTTGATAGCGACCGAGATGTCGTTAAAGTGGAGGGGCTTCCCTTTTTCGTAGAGGATCACATAAATTTTATCGCGGATGTTCTTAGGATTAACCATTGGCCATTTAACAAGACCCCAGCGGCCGTTGAGGGTAGCTAATTGCTTGCTGGTGCTAGCTAACGAGGCGACGTGGGCTTGGTCTGTATCGTTAACAGCGGAGACAATCTTATCAACTGTTGTTGGCGCAGCAATTTTCTTGATAGCGTCGATGATCTTGGCGACTTGGTCTTTCATATGTTTCTCGTTGCCGAGTTTGGTTAGACCGACAGCGTGGTAAAAGTTGTCGTTTTCATCAATAACAGCAAGGTTTGGGCACAATAAAGTAAGAAAGGCGACGCGGGCTTGGTCGATACGGTTATTTTCTTTGGTTAAGCGGCCACTTAGGTCGCTAACACGGCTAACACCACCAGTAAGCTCTAATTCTGTCATAAAACGGCCCTGAACGTCTTTTACGTGAGGTAAATCTTGCTCGGCAGTAGCTTTGAGTCGAGTGATAACGGCTTTTTCAAGCTGGCGAACACGTTCACGGGTAATCCCGAGAAGCTCCCCTATCTGTTCTAAGGTTTCTTTGCGATCAAACAGGCCGAAACGGCGAGAAATAATTTCACGCTCGCGCTCGCGCTCAATAGTGGACAGAATATCGTTTATAATCTGTTCGATATCAAGTGCGGTTGTTGTTTGGTCGGGCATTAGTAATTCCTTGTCTTTTAATCAATCCACCATTGATGTTATTAACATTATAAAACTTTAATTATTAAAAGTCAAACATAGTTCTTTATGTGCTTATTGTAGCACCAAATGGACAGCTCTGCTCAATAAATGTTGTAGGAATATCACGAGATAACATCCCTACCAGATAGCAAGCTGGGGATAAGTTTTCCCAGTATTGCGCCACGCGACAGATTGTTTTTCGGGTTTAAGCGGAATATGTTTGGTCGGTTAGGAGCTTATCTACCATACCACCATCCTTAAGCGCTTCTTGTGCGTATGGTTTCTCAAAAACGCGGGTAGCTATAATTTCTGCTCCGGCAAAGAGTCCTCGTATGCCACCCTTCGCTTGAGTGTCACTTAACAGGGCTAGTCGGGCAACGCATCTCGCCGCGACGTTCATTTTAGCTTCGGCCAGTTTTGCTTTGCCTAAATCTGCTTCGGACATATCACCAAGATTTTCTGGCAATATATTAACCCGGCTTGCGGTTTCGTCAGCTTCTTGCCCGGCTTTTTCAGCAGAATAGCGGGCACTGGCAGCGATTAAGATGGCTTGTTCGTGCCCGGCAAAAGGGTTATTCGTTGAACCCATAAGGTTATAATAACATAAAACTAAGGCTTATGTCAACTATTTTTTGGCGGGGGTTTTGCGTTTGAAATTGCGACGCCCCTTGCCTTTAGCGGGTGCGGCGGCAAGTAGTTTTTTGCACTCGGCTTCGGTTAAGTCTTTGGGTGCTTGGTCTTTAGGAATCTTGGCATTCTTTTTGCCGTTGGTAATATAGGGGCCATATTGGCCGTTGAGGACGTCAATACCACTGTCGAAACGCTGGATGTATTTGTTGGCTTCCTTCTCCATCTTATCGGCGTAAGCGGCACGAGCTTCGTCTTCTGTGATAGTCAACGGGTCACTGCCCTTAACAGAAACAAATAGCTTGTCGACTTGTATGTAAGGGCCAAAACGGCCTAGGTTTGCTTTAATCTCTTTGCCGTCAGGAGTAGTGCCGACGGTACGGGGTAATTTGAACATCTCTATGGCCTGTTCGAAGGTGACGTTTTCTAGCGTTGAGCCAGCCGGCATCGGAGCGAACCTAGGCTTTTCTTCTCCCTCGGCTTCACCGATCTGGAGCATCGGGCCATAACGGCCGTAGCGGGCAACAACCGATTTACTAGATTCGGGGTCGACACCTAGCTTGCGAGCTTGCGAGGTTTCTTCTCGGCTAACATCGGCTGATTTAACTATAAGCGGGTGGAATTTGGTGTAGAATTCTTTAATAACCTTTTGCCAGGATTCCTTGCCTTCTTCGACGTCGTCAAAGGACTTCTCTGCCTTAGCAGTAAAGTCGTAGTCAAGGACTTCGGCGAAATGCTTTACCAAGAAGTCGGTAGTCATGTCGGCGATCGGGGTTGGGATCAGCTTGTTACGGTCGGCGCCAGTCACTTCGTTACGTTCGGTTGGGGTAATAGTTCCCTTCTCTAATATTAGAGCTTCAACAGTACGTTCGATGCCTTCTAGGTCGGACTTTTCGATGTAACCACGGGTTTGAATGGTACTGATGGTCGGCGCGTAAGTACTTGGTCGGCCGATGCCCAACTCTTCTAACTTCTTAACTAAGGCAGCTTCGGAGTAACGGGCTGGTGGTTTGCTGTAGGTTTGCTCGGCAGTCATAGTTTTTAAAGGTAACTTTTGGCCCTTATCGACCTCTGGTAGAATGGTATCGTCTTTACCACCACCGTAGACTTTTAGGAAGCCGTCGAACTGCAGGATTTCGCCCTTGGCCAGAAAAGCTAAGTCAACTGTGCTGGGCTGGATGGTGATTTCACTCTTTTCTAGTTTGGCTGGAGCCATTTGACTGGCCAAGGCTCGTCGCCAGATGAGGTCGTAGAGCTTGATTTGCTGTGGATCATCACCCTTGGACGTTTTGGCGAAATCGGTCGGTCTGATAGCCTCGTGAGCCTCCTGAGCGCCAGCTGACTTGGTTTTGAACTGTCGGACCTGATGGTACTTAACGCCGTACTCGCTAGTAATGTATTCACCAGCGGCGGCAATTGCTTGGCCAGCCAGGTTGGTGCTGTCGGTGCGCATGTAAGTAATGTGACCGTTTTCGTATAGGCGTTGCGCCAAGGTCATGGTCTGCTTAACAGAATACCCGAGTCTTTGTGCGGCGGCCTGCTGCAAGGTACTGGTGGTGAATGGTGCGGCCGGGTTGCGGACACTTGGCTTAGCCCTCAGGTCGCTAACAGTAAAGTCGGCCGGGATACAGTCTTCTAAAAATTTTTGGGCTTTGGCTTTGGTGGGTAGTTTTTTACTCAATTCAGCTTTGAGTTCCTGACCGTTAATTTCAAACAGGGCAATAACTCTGTAGGTGGCCTGAGATTCGAAAGCTTTGATTTCTCTTTCTCGTTCAACAATAAGCCGGACAGCTACCGATTGAACACGGCCAGCGCTAAGGCCGGTGCGAACCTTTTTCCAGAGCACAGGTGATAGTTCATAACCAACAAGTCGGTCGAGAACACGGCGGGCTTGTTGGGCGTCAACTAAGGCTTGATCAACGGTGCGCGGGTGTTCGATGGCGTTCAGTATAGCCGGTTTGGTAATTTCGTGAAAAACAATTCGCTTAGTGGTCTTGGGGTCGAGTTTGAGGGCGTAGGCCAAATGCCAGGCAATCGCCTCCCCTTCGCGGTCTTCATCGGAAGCCAGCCATACGGTGGCCCCTTCGGCGGCTTTTCGTAGCTCGGCTACAACCTTCTTTTTATCGGTACTGATTTCGTAGGTCGGCTCAAAGCTGTTATCGATATCTATATTGATACCTTTTTTCGGCAAATCACGAATATGACCGAAACTGCTTTTGACAGTGTAGTCGCCGCCTAGATATTTTTCGATTGTTCTGGCCTTTGCGGGGCTCTCGACGATTACAAGATTTTTAGCCATATGCGTATTCTATTGTATACCTTAACTGGGTTAGCCTACGGGAATAACACCAGTTTTGCAAATTTAATATATTTATGACCACTGGAGCTGGCCCCTGGTACTTAATAATGAAACCTTATTGCGTAATAAGCAAAAAGGGGTTGACAAATGTCAGAAAGTTGCTAAAATTGCAATCCGTAAGCGTAATAATTTACGTTTCGTTCTTTTTACCCCAATTCTAACAAATTGTTAGATTGTTCTTAGAGCGGCAGCCATAAGTTGTTACCCTCCACTTACGACAGCAACCGGCCTTAAAACCGGAACGCTCTAGAACAAACTATTCCCTTTAACTGATCTCCGGAACTGAGCTTGCTCGGTCGAGGTCCCCAATTCAAAGTGAGTATTCAAGTATTCTGACCCCTTCGGGAGTCAGAGGCGCACATCTTTAAGGATTTTTGGATGCTGACGCTTCACTGGGGTGGGTTGAAGGGTGTAGTTTGTGGAAAACCTTGGTTTTCCGCGTAAATAGGTCTCCAGCGGTGCCCACCCCCTCTGGAGGCCTTTTTATGTGGAAAGTTGTATATTAGCCTTACTGAACGTGACGGTTAGAAAGCAACCTTGATGGAGGCTTATAAACAGGTTGACCCTGCCTGTTTACGCGAAGGTGTTTAGTTTGTCGTCGACGAAAACTGCGGAAGTTAACCGTTATGGCGCGCTACATTGGCACGAGCACAAGAGCGCCACTTTACCGTTCATTAGCTACGAATCATCTAGATGATATCCACGCCTCCTAAGCTAAGTAGCTGCGGGTTTCGGTAGGTAGAGCGCCGCTACCGTAAACATACTCAGTTAGAATGGCATTCACCTCTTGGTATAGTGCTGGGAAGTTTTTTTGTTCGTCGGTTGTGAATTTGCCGAGTACGAAGTCGGCGCTATCGGCTTGGCCGCTAAATTCGTTGGCGATGCCTATGCGGACGCGTCCGGTGGCTTCTCCGCCCTGCTCTATCAGTGATTTAACACCGTTGTGGCCAGCCGAACCGCCACCAATGCGCAGGCGGATTTGACCGAATGGGATGTCGATTTCGTCATGAACAATAACAGTGGCGCTAGAGGGTAGTTTGTAATAATGCTGGATTGCTTGGATGGCTTCACCACTGTTGTTCATAAAAGTGGTTGGTTTGGCTAAGATAACGCGGGTGTCACCAAGGTTAAACAGGCTAAGCTCGGCCTTTAAATCCTTTTTGTTAACCCACTGCGGGAAGTCATTGTGGTCGGCAAAGTGGTCCAGGCAAGCGAAACCGACGTTGTGTCGGGTTAAATCATACTCTTTACCATGGTTACCGAGACCAACTATGAGCACGGTTTTAGTCAGGCCAACGCTGTAGAGTGGCGCCTTATCAGTATTGTGGTGTTCGTTGCGGACAAATAATCCCATTAGTGACTAGTATACACGCTCTACTTTGGAGCATGAGGATCGGGTCGGCGTTCGCTGTGTTTGTGGGTCTCGTGTTTTTCCATAAACCAGAACTTGATTGGTGAGCCAGTGTAGTCCCATTCTTCGCGCATTTTGCGGTCCATATATCGCTTGTAACTCCAGTGGAGGAACTTGGTGTGGGCACCAAAGACTTTAAAACTCGGATTAGGGTTATCATCTTCCTGGACGATGTAATTCAGTTTTGGGTTGCGGTTTTTTAGGCCGGCTGGCGGATGTTCATTAATGATGTTTTGTAGCCAGCGGTTGAGAGCCGGTGTTTTGATTTTTTGGTTACGACGTTCGTCGATTTCTAAAGCTAAGTCAAACAGTTTGGCAACGTTTTGGCCGCTGATGCTGCTTGTAAATACCAGCGGCGCCCAGGCTACAAAAGCAAATTCATTGCGCAGACGGCCAGCGATTTCGTCGCGGCTGAAAGGATCTTTATCTTCCAGGCTATCCCACTTACTAACAACCAATACTAGGCCCTTGCCGGCTTCCTTTACCATGCCAGCGATCTTTTGATCGAGCTGGGTGCCAACTTCGTTGACGTCCATTAGCATGAAAACGACGTCGGCTTGTTCGATGGCGCTTAATGAGCGGATTACGCTAAACCGTTCAATACCGACCTCAATCTTACCATTACGGCGGATGCCGGCAGTGTCCATCAGTTCAATTTCACGGCTTTTAAAACGAATGATGGTGCGGTTTATGTCGCGGGTGGTTCCGGCACGGTCGGCTACAATCGCCTGTTGTTTTTTAGCTAGGGTGTTAAATAGCTGTGATTTACCAACGTTAGGGCGGCCTAGTAAGGCGATGTGGAGGCGGTCGTCATCTTCGTTGATAAGAGCTACTGGAATGGACGTAATTAGGTCATCCAAGACTTCGTCAATACCAGTGTTTTGGGCGGCGCTTGTCATAAATATTTGCTTAATGCCAAGGCGCTGGAAATGTTCGGCCTTGGCTCGGTGGGCTTTGTCGGCCTTGTTAACCAGCAAGAATACCGGTTTGCGGGTTTTGAGAGCTAGTTTGGCGACACGGCGGTCATCTTCAGTAATTTGGACGTTAGCTTCAATAACTACCCAAATAACATCGGCGCTGTCGGCGGCCTGTAAGATCTGCTCTTGAATAGTAAATTCAAAATCGTCCTCAGGGTCTTTGATACCAGCGGTATCGACCAGCCAAAAGTCTTGCCCGCCGTGGCTGGCCTTGGCCATGATGCTATCGCGAGTCGTACCAGCTTCGTTAGCTACAATTGCCTCGCGGCGCTGCAGGATTGCATTAAACAAGCTAGACTTACCGACGTTAGCGCGGCCAACAATGGCGACAATTGGAACTTTTTTACTCATTAAACCTATTATAACAGAGGTAGAAATGATTGACAATAGCTAAATTATATTTCAGAACTATTGGTTGGCTGGCGATAACACGGCAAAATTTAAAAGGCCAACGCTGTCGCAGGCATCGATGGTTATTTCCCAAATTTTAGGGATTAGCACTTGAGCCGGGCAATTACGGGGGTCTGCGTCACTTAATTTTGGGTCTTGACCATTACTGAGGGCCCATTGGATGGCCTCAATCTTTCCCTTGTTGTGAACTTCGGGGTTAGGTTCAAAAAACCCAAGTTCGGGATTATAAATGAACTCATTTTGGGAACCAACTTTGCCGGAACGGATGCCCATCCAAGTTTCGATTCGACGATTCTTTTGGCTTTGCATACCTGCTAACTGCATGAAAAAACGAATTGTTCCTGGATTTTTGAGGGCTTTGATGCAGCTTTCACTACTCGGTGGAGTCATGGTTTCTTGGCAACTCGCTAGGTAGGCTTCGCTGCAACGAGCAACTCCTTGAGCTGCAACACTAAAGCCTGATGCAGTTACGGCTTCAGGGAAAGCGTCTTCGGGTCCCTGCATAGCAATAAACTGCGAGGTTAGTTGTCGGCTGATGATTACGAATGGGTCAGTAATATAAGGATCAGAACTTTCTAAAGAAACGGGCTGGACCCACGAGTCATCGATTGCCGATAGGCGGGCTAGCTCAACGTAGCGACGATGAGATTCTTGAGTCTGCTGGTACATACTTATATTATAACATAAAATTGCTATAAAAACACAAAACGCTGGTTCCCTAATTGCTCGAGCTTGTAAGGGCCGAACTGAGTCCTCTCGAGCTTGAGTATCCGATAGCCGACGCATTCGAATGTGCGGCGTATTTGACGATTACGGCCTTCGTGCATACTAACAAACCATTCTTCGGGTGTTTTGCCTTGTTCTAGCTTAAGTTTGCTAGGCCCATCAAGCAGCTTAACCCCATTTTGTATGCTGAGTTGGTCTTCTGGCTGGAGCGGCCTGTCTAGTTTTGCATAATATCTTTTTTCCTTGCGAAAGCCGGGATGAGCCAGACGGTGCGCTAGATCGCCATCATTAGTAAGCAGTAATACGCCAGAAGAATCTTTGTCGAGCCGCCCGACTGGTTTAAGATGATGATATTTCTCTGGTAGTAGCTCGTATATAGTTCGGCTACCTTGTCCTTTGCGGCTACAAACGTAATCTATTGGTTTGTTTAACAGAATTGTTTGCTTAGTAGCAGGTAGTTTAATTGGCCGGCCGTTGAATAAAACAATATCATTGTCGTGGATGTTGGCGCCAACAGTAGCCGGCTCACCGTTAATCGTTACTCGTTTTTGGCCGATGACTAAATCGGCGGCACGGCGGCTTAGCCCGGTGGCTTGGGCTATGTATCTGTTAACTCGCACAGTATGCTCTAGAGGGCGTTGTCACTAGGGCTAATAACGCTATCGGTTGCTGGAGTTGGAACCGGTTGATCGCTGATTTCTTTTTGACTCTCTTTTTCTAGCAAGGCATTTAGGTCAACCGGCTGCGTAATCGATGAGTCGGTTGGTTCGAGCACAAGTTTTTTATGAGAAGGAGCCTCGTTGATACTAGTGGCATTGGCAGGGGTTGGGTTCTTTAGAGAGTCGATAGGGTTAGGGGTGATCGGTTCGACGACAGGTTCAGCTACTGGGGCTGGCTCAGCAATTTGATCAGGCGCATCGGTAGCTGGGCCAGTTGGCTCTGCTTCTGGTTTTGCCATTTCAGTCGATGTAGTCAGGGTTGGGTTGTTGGCAATAAAGTCTTGGATTTGTTTTTCAACGCCGTCAGTCTCGTCAGATTTAGTCTGAGATAGGTCAGTTCCGACTCCAGGTGTGCTAACTTCTGGATTAGCTTTCGGAACCTCTGGGACTTCTGGGACATAAGGAGCGTCTGATACTTGTGGGGCTGAAGCAGTTGGTGATACAAATGCCGCCGTCGGAGCTTCCTCTGGAATAGTAGTTACGGCTGGTGTATCGTCTTTAGTGGCTGGCTCATCTGTACTTATTGGATCATCGCTATTAGACGGTTCATCTTTAGTGGCTGGCTCGTCAGTGGGTGGCGATACCAACGTTGGCGGCTCGGCTGGGGTAGCCTCTTCTACTGGTTCTGGTGCGGTAACTGCAGGAGTTGGATCGCCAGCAGCCGTAGGGCCTACTGCTTCAGGGGCTGTGGCAGTGGCCGGGAGGTCGTTAAGTACTTCATGAGCGACTTTAATGACGTCCTCTAGAGTGACCTGGGATTTGATTAGGTAACGGTCGGCGCCAAGTTTGTCGGCTCGTTCGCGATCCTCAGCCTGGCTGAGAGCGGTCATTATAATCACCTTTGTATCTTTAATTTCTGGTGTGCTGCGTAGGATGTCGAGCATATCAAAACCGCTAATTTTAGGCATCATAACGTCGGCAATAATTAGGTCTGGTTTTTCTTTGATAGCTAGTGCTAGCGCTTCTTCGCCATCGTGGGCAGAGATTATCTCGTAGCCTTCGGCAGCTAGACGGGCTTCATAAATCTCCCGGAGGTTATTATCATCTTCGACGAGAATTATTTTTGGCATTATGATTATCCCCTATTTATGATGCTTATGATTTGTAGTAATTGTATCACGAAGTACTCCCGTTGGATAGCGGTGTTACCGTAGTGCTAGTGCTGGACTCACCAGCCTCTAATTTTTTGGCCATCTCATTGCTTAAGCGTGGCAAATTAATGTAGAAGGTACTACCCTTCCCGATCTGACTTTCGACCCAAATCCGGCCACTGTAGAGCTCGATAATCTTAGCGCAGATGAATAGGCCTAAACCAGTTCCGCCTATGGTGCGGGTGCTAGAGTTGTCGACCCGGTAGAACTTTTGAAACAAGTGGGGTATGTCTTCGGATGGAATACCGGGGCCAGTATCATTTACGGATATCTGAATGACGTCATTATTACCAGTTAAGCCAATAGTAACTTTTCCGGACTCAGTATATTTGACGGCGTTATCAAACAAGTTAGTGACAACTTCACGCAGGCGCTCCGGGTCGACTTCGACATAGTAAAAAGGCTTAACAACTTTAACGCCACTACTAGGGTTAGTGTTAGTTTTAACACTGTTGTCGGGGGTACCCATGACATACTCCATCTTTAGACCCTTTTTCTCAGCCGAAAAACGCAAATCTTCAACTAACTTATCAATGAAGCTACTCATCTCGACAACCTTTGGATGATTACCGATCCGGCCATCTTCGGCCTTAGTGCTAGTTAGCAGATCCTGGAATAGTCGGCCCAAGTGTTGAGTTGATTCGTGAGCCTTCTCTAGATAGCCTCTGGCTGCGCTATCTATCTTACTTACTCTGTCGTTAAGCGCCAGCGCCAAATAACCTTCGATAGCCGCGACTGGCGTACGCATCTCGTGGCTGGCGGTACTGACAAACTCGGCGCTACGTTTTTCTTGCCGGCGCTCTTCGGTAACGTCACGGAAGACGCCGATTACTCCAGTAACATTATTGTCGGCATCCAGTAATGGCGAGGCGGTAATAGTAATTTCGATCTGCTTTTTGTCGTGGTTAGCAATTGAGGCACTGTTATCGTGGACCGATAAGCCCTTATCAAACACCTGGGCAAAAGGATCTTGCTGGGGTTCGTACGGCTTGCCAGCATCATCAAAAAGTTTGATGCTGGACTTGTAATCCAGGCCAATAACGTCGTCGCCTCGCATACCAACAATCTTTTGAGCTGCCGGGTTAAATAGTCGGACAACATTTTTTTCGTCAATTAGGACTACTCCATCATCGATGCTGTCAATAATAAGGTTAGACTTTAGCTGTTCCTGACGGAGTAATGAGCTGAGCCTAGGAGCATCGCCACTTTCTTTATTAACGTAGTAGCGCTTCCAAAAAAAGTAGCCTACTAAACCGGCGATAGTGGCCAAAATTAGCACTGTAAAGCCCAGAGGGGTGTTGGTAGGAGTAGTAAAGTAGCCGGATATACCCAGTATCAATCCGACAAGCAGAGTGAAGACAATTGCCGGCACTACATAAAGACCCAAGGTACCGGCTAAAAAACAAGCGATAATAACTGGGATGAAGTAAGGCGAAGTATAAACACCTGTGGTTTCGACTGCGTAAAAGCTTTCCAGCACCGCAAAACCCAAAGAAATAGCGGTAATAAGCCAAGGGAAAGTTTTAAAGTACCGCTTGCTGGCCACAGTTTCGTAAAGCATCTGGACTATTACCATAATGACGATTACCGGGGTATAAGCATAGGTGCCGGCAGCGCCGGTATGGAAGACAGCCAAAACCAGCCCATAGCCCACTAAAAAGTGGAGGCTATAGCCTATAAACGCTCGGCGTACCCAGCGGAGTATAGAAATTGGAGCGTGGTTCATAGCTTAACATAACCATTATCGCACGCCCCTCTGTTCCCTGCAATCATTAACTGAGGTGTAGCTTGGTTGCCGTTTGACCTCTGTTGTGCTATCTTAATACAAGCCTTATGGCCCCTGCGCCTCCCGCAGTAAGCCGCCATTCATTAGGCCCCTTCGTCTAGCGGTTAGGACATCTGGTTCTCATCCAGAAAATCGCGGGTTCGAATCCCGCAGGGGTCACCATAGGAATATTACAGATAAGATTTGGTCATAAAATATATTCTCAAATTCTTGTAACTAATTCTCATCTGTAAAATAGTTCGATTCTGTTATGTATATTGCTATTATGATGTCATGAGTTATGTCGTTATTGCATATCCAGATATTAGCCAAAAAGATTTTAACTGGATTCAAGATATCAGACAAAAAAATGACCCAGTGATGTATGAGGCTGTAAAACCACATGTAACCTTCGTTTTCCCCACGAATAAACTAGACGAAAATTCATTAGTTGAACACATCAGGACAAAAATAATAGGTGTTAAACCAATAGATGTTAAGTTTGTTTCATCTAAAGTAGTAGAGGACGACTCGAAGACATATTTCCATACCTTCTTAATACCAACAGAAGGATTTAACGAAATAACTAAGCTTCATGACATTCTTTATACTGGAATACTAAAAAGTGAACTGAGGCTTGATATACCATTCATTCCTCATTTAGGTATAGGCACCAATAAAGATAAACAACCAATGGAAGCATTATCTAATGATATTGATAGTATGAATATATCTATTGAAGGAAAATTAAGATTTCTAACCATCGTAAAATATGAAGATAACAAAGTTTATGACTTGATAAAAGTACAACTTAAGTTGGAGTAAAAGCTAATACCTCGTTCCAACTAACGATTTCACGGATAATTTCTTTATAAATCGATCCCCTCAGCACTTGACATAATTGTACATCTAACTGTACAATAGAAATGTAATAAAAAGGATAAACTATGAGC
>JBAXGG010000015.1:0-18410 GCA_037139495.1 Candidatus Saccharimonadota bacterium
CGCTCTAAGCGTTCGGATTACCTAGGCTGATTACCTGGCATGGCCACCTGGGCAATTGTTTAAAAAGGTTCCAGTGCGAGATTTTTTCTAATTTATCACTTTTTTTTAATTAAGAACTAGTTAATTTGAAAAAATCTCATTCTAACTACTAAAAAACTTAGTCAAGGGAGGCGAGTACCAACTGAAAGCATCACTGATGTTACTAATAAAACAATCAGTGAGAACAAAAACATCTTTTTTCCCCATAAACTGTCGTCTTTGCTGGCCATAAAGCCCTTGATTAACCAAGCCGAGCCAAAAGCGCTAACCACGAATAAATAGCTATAGCCAGTGTATTTGAATAAAGTCAGCAGACTGGCAACCACAGTAAAGGCTACGATATAAAGCATGGTCTGAATCTTAGTAGCGCGCATTCCCTTAACAACTGGCAAAACAGGTATACCGGCCGCTTTGTAGTCGTCATAGCGATACATAGCGATGCCGTAAAAGTGACCCATTTGCCAAGTGGCCATTATCAAAAATACTATTAAAGCGGCCCTGTCGAGTTGACCACTGGCGGCGCAGTATCCGGCCAGGGCCGAAGCTGCCCCAGAGATTCCTCCTATTAATGTACTATGCACCGAGTGGCGCTTTGCGTAACCGTAAATAACAACGTAATCGACGAAACCAACGACTCCAATTAATACCACCAACCAGTTGGTATAAAAATAGAGTACGGCAAAGCCGCTCAAACCAAGTACAGTCGCAAATATCAGGACATTCCGCACCGGAATCAGCTTGAGCACCAAAGCTCGTTTTCTTGTTCGAGCCATTTTTTTATCGATATCACTGTCGATATAGTTGTTAAAGACGCAACCGGAGGCTATCACCAGTGCCGTGCCAACTAATGTAGCGAACAATAACCAAAAATCGACATGGTGCCGGGAAGCCAGTAAAAAACCAGCTACGGCCATCAATAAGTTTCCCCGTATAATGCCGGGTTTAGTAAGCTGGTAGTATTTTTTAATCAAATATTAATCCTACTTAATAATTCATTTTCTCACGCAAGGTTAGCATAAGCCAAAAGCTGTCAAGTGTCGAGCGTGGTCGATGGTCAAAATATCATGGTTAGCATAACGGTAATGGGTGTATTATATGAGCAATGAGGTTAAGCTAATGATGAAGCGTAAAAAAATGCCTTCTTCGGGTAAGTCAGTCAGGATTATATTTTTAGGTCTACTAAGTTTGGCGGTACTGATTGTAGGGTTGCTGCACGGCAAAGATTTAGTCCTCTTCAATCCAAAAGGTCAGATAGCCCAAAATCAAGCACATCTAATGTTGTTCTCTATCACGGTTCTAGTTGCCGTTGCCATCCCAACATTATCGCTGATGTACTTTTTTGCTTGGAAATACCGGGAATCTAACTCAAAAGCCAAACATGATCCCAATCGAACGCTTGGCAAATTATCGGTGGTCGGCCTGTGGGTGATCCCAATTATGGTTCTTATTTTACTAGCATCAGTAGTGCTTCCAGCTACCTATCGACTAGATCCACACAAAGCCATAGTATCCGATACTAAACCGCTCACAATTCAAGTAATAGCGCTACGCTGGAAATGGTTGTTTATCTACCCTGATCAAAATATCGCCACCGTTAATTATTTGCAGATTCCGATTAATACTCCGGTACAATTCGAGCTAACGGCCGATGAAGCACCAATGAACTCCTTTTGGATTCCACACCTTGGTGGCCAGCTATACGCTATGACCGGACATTCGAACCTGCTCAATCTTATTGCCGATACTCCTGGCATATACGCTGGACAGGCAGCCGAAATAAATGGCCCTGGTTTTTCGGGCATGAAATTTGTTGCTCGCGCTAGTTCGGATAAGGATTTTAATACTTGGGTGAAAACTGTTAAGTGGTCTTCTAATACACTTGATTTAGCCGAATACAATAAGCTGGTCTTGCCTAGCCAAAACAACCCAGTCACGTTGTACTCTGCGGTCAAACCAAGCATCTATGATACAGTGTTGCTGAAATACGAGGGCGCTCACAACCACCAAACGGAGCAAAAATGAGGGAACTATTAGTTGGTAATCTGACCTGGGAATCTCTGCCGCATGAGTGGTCTACTATCGGCGGTACTCTAACATTTATATTGCTCGGTATTTTTGCCGTGATTGTTATTACCCGTATGAAACGCTGGAAATGGCTATGGAACGATTGGCTAACCTCAGTTGACCCTAAAAAAATCGGCATCATGTACTTTATCGTCGCTACTTTTATGTTATTACGGGGTGGCTTGGATGTGATTATGATTTGGCTCCAACAGTCTCTGTCGGCTGGGACTTCGCACGGCTTCTTATCTGCCGACCACTTCCAGCAAATCTTTACCGCCCACGGTAATATCATGGTTTTCTTCGTGGCTATGGGCTTTATATTCGGTCTCATAAACTTTATCGTACCGCTGCAAATTGGAGCCCGTGATCTAGCCTCACCGTTTTTGAATACTCTCGGTTTTTGGCTGTACGTCGCCGGAGTTATAATGGTCAACACCTTCTTTTTATTCGGAGGTAAGTATGCGGCGACCGGTTGGCTCGGAATTGCTCCTTTATCTGGCACCCAGTTTAGCCCTGGCGTCGGCGTCGATTATATGATCTGGGCCTTACAAATTTCTGGTATAGGCACAACCCTAGGGGCGATTAACTTTATCGTTACAATTCTGAAAATGCGTGCCCCAGGTATGAAGCTCAGGATGATGCCATTATTTACCTGGGGATCCTTGTGTAGCATGGTTATGGCCGTAACAGTATTTCCGCTACTAACTGCCACTCTATTCTTGCTATTTTTTGACCGCTACATAGGTACACACTTCTTTACAACCACACTCGGTGGTAATGCCATGATGTATACCAACCTTATCTGGATGTGGGGACACCCCGAAGTTTACATTTTAATGCTACCAGCCTTCGGTATTTTCTCTGAGGTGGTTTCAACCTATAGCCGCAAATCGATTGCCAGCTATTGGTCGGCGGTGTTTGGTATGATTGGGGTATCATTTTTTGCGCTTTCAGTCTGGCTACACCATTTCTTCACCATGGGTGCCGGAGGAGACGTCAATGCCTTCTTTGGGCTGATGACTATGGTCATCGCCATACCGACCAGCGTTTTAGTATTTAATTGGATTGCGACAATGTATAGGGGTAGGATAAAATTTTCCACGCCGATGCTGTGGTTCTTGGGCTTCGTGGGGACCTTCGCGATTGGCGGTATGACTGGTGTCATGCTGGCGCAACCACCAGCTGACTTTCAGCTTCACAACAGCTTATTCCTGGTGGCCCACTTCCATACTATGGTTATCGGTGGGGTAATCTGGGGTATTTTTGCCGGAATATCATATTGGTTCCCTAAAATGACCGGCTTCAGGCTTAACGAAAGAATTGGCCGATACGCTTTTTGGTGCTGGCTGGTTGGCTTTTGGATGGCCTTTGGCCCACTTTACGTGCTTGGATTGATGGGGGCAACCAGAAGACTTGATCACTACGATAACCTCAACTGGCAACCCTTCTTTGTTGTGGCGCTTTTCGGTGGAATCCTTATTGCGATCGCTGTCGGCTTACAGCTTGTACAAATTGCTGCCAGCTTTATCCAAAAACGCCAGCTGGCCGATAACACTGGTGATCCATGGGATGGACGCTCACTGGAGTGGTCAACACCTTCGCCAGCACCGTTCTACAATTTCGTCAATATCCCTAAGGTGACCAGCCGTGATGCCTTTTTGCAAATGAAGAATCAGGGCATACCAAAACCAGTCTACAAAGACATTACTATGCCTAAGACAATCTCTCTGGGGATATATATCGCTGGCCTAGCCTTTTTGCTAGGTTTTGGCTTTATCTGGGAGATCACCTGGTTAATAGTTGTCTCAGCAATCGGCATAGTTGTTTGCATAGTCCTGCGCACTTTTGACGAAGAAACCGAGTATATCATTTCAGCCGCTGAATTAGAAAAGATGGAGAAAGCCCGAACCCAGAAACTCTTAGCTCGCCTGCGACACGATGACACTTATAAGGATGAGGACATGGGGTTACGGGAATTTTACAAATCCGTACTGACCTGGTCGCAGGATTTCGTTAAGAATAAACGCTGGAAGACATTCTAATGTCCAAACCAATGAATCACGAAGAGTCTGTCTACGATCGAACCATGTTTGGCTTCTGGGTCTACCTAATGACCGACCTGCTGATGTTCGCCGTCCTTTTTGCCGTTTACGCCGTTTTGAACAATAGTACTGCTGGTGGCCCCACAGGTCGCGAACTCTTTAGTCCTACGGCAGCATTGACGGGTACTCTACTACTGCTAACCAGTAGTTTCACCTGTGGGCTAGCCATGATTGCGGTACGCAAGGGGAACAAAAATCAGGTTCTTTTTTGGCTTACCACTACCTACATATTTGGATTGGCCTTTTTGAGCCTAGAGTTGATCGAATTTACCAAACTGATTCATGAAGGACATGCACCTTCAAGTAATGCCTTTATGTCGTCCTTTTTTATATTGGTTGGTACCCACGGACTGCACATTTTGATTGGTCTACTGTGGATGGTAATCATCATGGCATACGTCGTATCCAGAGGTCTTACCTCTAATATGATGCGTAAATTAGCATTACTTAGTATGTACTGGCACTTTTTAGATATCGTCTGGGTATTTATCTTTACTATCGTCTACTTGAGGGCCTTCGTATGAGCAAATCATCGCACCAAGCAACGGTCGGATCCTACGTTTCGGGTTTTATATTATCGATTATATTTACGATCATTCCATATTACGTAGTAGTCAATAAAAATATTTCTGGCAACCAGTTACTGGCAATAATTATTGGTTTTGCGATAGTGCAAGTATTCATCCAGGTGTTCTTTTTTCTACACCTGGGTAGGGGACCAAAACCACTATATAACGTCGCCTTCTTTAGTGCCACGCTATGCGCCATTCTGCTGGTTGTTGGTGGGTCCTTATTTATCATGAGCCACTTGCACTACAACATGGACTCGCTCGAGACCGCCAAACAACTCGCCGAATCAGAGGCCATCTCCCAGGTAGAAGGTAACAAAACCGGTGCCTGCCAAGCAATCAAGGTTAATCATAAAATTGCTATCATGCACACTCAGATTAGTCCAACAATTACCGAGGCGCGCCAATGTGACACACTATCGTTCATCAACAGTGATAGCGTGAACCTTAAAATTAACTTCGGGACACCAACCAAGTCAGAGACTTACGCCGGACAAACTGAGCTGTCGATGCGGAAAGGCCTCAGCGATACAATAACTCTTAATCAGACTGGTACTTACCATTTTTATGACCCTACTAACCTTAGTAGTACTGGTAGCTTTAACGTACAACCGTGAACGAAATACCAAAACACAATAAAGTTCAGCCAGTTATTCGCATGTTGGCTGTGATTGCAGCTTTCAGCGTAGTCACTGTATTGTTAATTTTATTTTTCAATCGCCAATCAGACAGCAGGGTTCTTAAACAAGAGATAATGACCGACCGAGCCTGCACCAGCTTTAAACAAGCCACAACCTACACCATCGCCATATACGACGGAGTAGCCAGCCCGGCATCCGTAAGTGCCCAACAATGTGACATTCTGACAATTACCAACCAGGATCCAACGCCGCGACTAATTGCTTTTGGTCCTCACGACAGCCACATAATCTACGACGGCGTCACCGAAAAAGAGTTAACACTTAATCAGTCACTAACTATTACTCTAGTCCAAACCGGCAGCTTCCTTGTGCATGACCATGCCCACGAAGTTGTGAAGGCCAATTTTGTAGTTACCCGCCACTAGGCGGCTTCTAAATCGGTGATTCGCCCTTCATGGCCATTCGGCCACGTCTTTTTGAAGAATACCAATCGCATCCACTAGGAAACCGAACTTGCCTTGCATGTCTTCATATAAACATTCAAATTGTTCGATACTTTTTATGCCTATATTATAGCTACTCGCCTAACGGGGAAGCAATTAGTAGTAACTTTTGATAAAGCCACCCTAAAAATGGTCGCGGATGTGCTTGAAGCTGTAGTCCCAATTAGCGTTGGCTTTCTTACGCGGATTAAATAACTGCTCGGGGTCGAAGATTGCTTTGGTGTCTTTAAATAACTTCAAAATGTGGGGGCCATACATCTTTCCCAACCATGGGCCACGGACTAAGCCGTCATTATGCTCACCGGACAGTGAACCATGGTATTTAAGTACTAGTTCATTTACTTCCTTCATGGCTGGAGCTAGTTTAGCCCGCTCTTTAGGATCCTCTAATTTCATTAAAGGAATCACGTGAAAATTACCGTCACCCATATGACCAGCCACAGTCGCCAGTAACTTATACTTATTTATTATTTTACGCAATTTAGGTAAGAATTCGGTCAAGTAAATTGTCGGCACAACTAAATCATCGATAAAAGGCGCAGTGTGCTTATCTTTGACCTTTTTACGCAGCAGGTTAAAGCTTTCACGTCGCATGACACGGAACTTCCAAGCCTTGGCTTCAGTATTATCGTCTTCGGTAGCTTCCATTTTAAACTGCTTTAAATCGGCTTGCATGGCTTTAATTTTTTCATCAACCTCTTGCTGGCTAGCGCCGGTGAACTCAATCAAAAGAATTAACTTGGGTATGCCTTTAAACAAAATTAGTGCGTCGGGGATTAACTGTAGGCCGAGTTCAATAAGCTTCTTCCAGCCCAAAGTCTTATGGAAAAAGAAGAAAAACTTGACTGACAACATTAAGGTATAGTTATCGAAAGATTCAAAAGTAGCTGGTTTATGTTCCATGACGACGTTGATAATTTCACCCAGTTCATCCATGTTCTTCATAAAACAAACTAGCACTCCGCTAAACTCGGTTTTAGGTACCAGTCGGAAGCGCAGATCGGTTGTCAAACCTAACGTGCCCTGGGCGCCAATAATAAGTTGTGACATATCAAAAATGCCAGTTTCGCGGTCCCAGACGTCCCACAGCTTATAGCCAGTCGAGTTTTTAGTGACATTGGGTTTAGCAGCCTTGATGGCATCGTAATTGGCTTCAATCAAATCAAAAGTTCGTTTATAAAGACGACCTTCAAAATCTTTTTGGCCCATCTTCTTAACTAGCTGGCGACGATCTAGCGGTTTGACGGTATATTCGTTGCCATCAGCAAAAACAACTTTCAATTCAGTCACAAAGTTTTCAGTCTTACCGAATTCTAGCGACTTTTCACCTCCCGAATTATTGTTGACCATCCCACCAACCGTGCAAAGATCTCGGCTTGCCGGAAAAGAAGGTAATTGGGCGCCGTGCTTGAAAGTGACTGGTTCAAAATCACGATAATAAACGCCTGGCTGGACGTGGGCAGAAGTAGATGTCACTGATTCTATCTTATTGAAATATTTGGTAAAATCGACAATAATCGAATCGTTAATGGCGCCACCCGACATATCGGTTCCAGCGCTGCGGGCAGTGATAGATAGATGGGGTTTAGTCTTCTTTTGTTCGGCAACTAATTTAACTATTCTTTGTACGTCCTGGCTGTTTCGGGGCATCACCACGGCGGTCGGTTTGAGCTCAAACATCGAGGCATCGTGGCTATAAAAATCTAGGGTCGGCTGGGTAATATCGGTCTCACCGACAAAACCAGCAAACCTAAGTTTAGCAATCAATTCTTCCATATTGCTTTAGCTTATCCTATAATGATGGTCAATGGCAAAACAAAAAATCGTAATCGTTGGTGGTGGTTTTGGCGGCGTTAAGGCTGCCCTGGAGCTTAGCTTTGATAAGAATTTTGATGTCACCATGATATCCGACGATGATTACTTCAAGTATTACCCAGCCCTATACCACACTGCTACGGGTGGTGCTCGCCAGGTTTCGGCAATATCAATCAGCGAACTACTGGATAGTCATCCTATCAAATTTTTCAAAGCCAGAGCCCTTCATATAGATAGAAAAGCCAAGCATTTGGTAACCAAAGGCGCCGGAACACTGCCTTACGATATCCTGATTATGGCACTTGGAATGGAAACTAATTACTTTGGAATCAAGGGGTTAAAGGAATTTTCCTACGGAATTAAGTCTTTAGATGAAGTTGAAAAACTTAAAAATCACCTCCACGAACAACTACGAGACGAAAACAAACCAGATGCCCATTACCTAATCGTTGGCGGCGGGTCCACAGGTGTAGAGTTAGCTGGAGTACTACCCAGGTATATTCGGCAAATTATGCGCCATCATGGGATCAAGCATAAATCCTTTAAGGTGGAGATAATTGAGGCTTTACCGAACGTCATGCCCAAAATGCCTAAAGATGTTGGCCGAGCCACAGCCAAGCGTCTGCGCCAACTAGGTGTCGCCGTTCATACCAATCAGAAGGTTGAAGCCGAAACAGCAGATGCACTGACAATTAATGGAGCTCCGGTGGCTAGCCACACTGTCGTCTGGACGGCTGGCGTTGCCTGTAATAGCTTTTTTGCAGATAATAAATTTGTCATGACACCTCACCAAAAAGTTGAGGTCAACCAGTACCTACAGGCTGAGCCAGACATCTATGTTCTCGGTGATAACGCCGATACTCTTTATAGTGGCGTCGCCCAAACAGCCTTATATGACGCCGTTTATGTTACGAATAACTTACGTCGTCTGGTGGCCGGCAAAAAACCCAAAGTCTACCAACCAAAATTACCAGTCTACGTTACCCCAACCGGCCCTAACTGGGCATCAGTTGTTTGGGGCAGGGCTCATTTTTACGGCCGTTTGGGCTGGTGGTTACGACAAGCCGCCGACTTATTAGCCTATCATTCCTACCAGCCCTGGTGGCCGGCTTCTCGTCGTTGGCTAGCAATGAATACTCTAGAAGAATCCTGTCCTATTTGCGGCCAAAGCCAACTATAACTCGAGCTTGATATACAATAGGGGAATGAACAGGCCTCCAACACCATTTAGCCAACTCCTCGATAATTGGTTAGCTAGTAAAAAACCCAAGACAATTGCCGGCTTAATGACTGTAAGTTCCGAGAAAAGTTTTGCAATAATATTTATGGTCTTAATGGCAATTCCAGCTTTGCCGCTGCCAACTGGGGGCGTAACCCATGTTTTTGAGATAATTACCGCTCTGGTGGCGCTAGAACTGGTGGCCGGTCGCCGGACAGTCTGGCTACCCAGTAGGTGGTTACACCGTCCGCTAGGCAATACCCTAGAGAAAAAAACCTTGCCCTACTTATCTCGCAAAATTGCCTGGCTCGAAAAACACTCACGTCCACGTTGGGGCGGACTACTACGGAGCCGCGCTTACTTACGGCTTGTCGGATTGGCAGTAATCGTACTGACTGCCGGTGCATTTTTAGCACCGCCTTTCTCTGGACTAGACACAATACCGGCTTTGGGCGTTGTCGGTGTAGCGCTCTCACTCATCCTTGATGACTTCGTGATCTTCGCTGCTGGTTTTGTTGTAGGTATTTTTGGAATTGTCTTAGAGATTAGCTTGGGTGCCGCAATCGTCACTTTTATCCAGCGCACTTTTTAGTTTATTCATAGCGCAGTGCTTCGATAGGGTCTTTGCGAGCAGCTTTTACGGCTGGTGCCACGCCAAAAGCAACACCAAGGACACCGGCCGCCAAGGGCGCCAGAACCATAACTGGCCAGATGATTATTGGGTGCAAGTTAGTACCGATTCTAACTCCAAATATTAAGGCTATAGATAAAGCTACGCCAATTAAACCACCGACAGCACTTAAGACTGCCGCTTCGATAATAAACTGACTAAGTATCTGTCGATTGGTCGCGCCAATTGCTTTGCGAATACCAATCTCGCGAGTCCGCTCAGTAACTGAAACCAACATTATGTTAATAATACCAATTCCACCGACTAACAGCGACAAACCAGCTAAAGCTGCAACTAATTGAGTAATCAAAGTGACAGTACTAGAACTAGCCTGTAAGTCTTGGCCACGCGATAGAACCATGAAGTCTTCCTGGCCAGAATGAGCGGCGCTCAGGTTCTGCCTAACCGCTGAACTCGTTGTTGCCACGCTAGCAGTCCCGTCAGACTGTGCAAATATCTGGCCAATCGGGACGGTACCGTCCGATAAACCGGCCGCTACCTGGAAGGGGACGAAGACAGCACTGTTTAAATCGGTACCTAACGATAGCGGGTTGCCATTAAAAGCTTCAAAAACTCCTCGGACAATAAACTCCTGCCCACGGATACTCAATACTCGTCCAATCGGCGCATTTTCTTGGAACAACTGTTCGGCAACCTGTTTGCCGATAACCGCTACATGACTAGTCATCTCCTGTTCGGTAAAGAAAACTCCGAACTCCACTTTTTGTTGCAAAATTTCCGGTAGTCCGTCGGTCGTAGCAATGACACTGCCACTATTTAGCTTATTGCCATCGACGCTAGCAAAACCACTACCAATACCAAGTGGAATAGCTAATTTAACTCCCGGGGTTTGCTTAACTACGTTCCAGTCTGCCGTGGTTAACGGAGCGCTACCAAGCCCAGCAAACACCCCCCCAGAACTGGCATAATTAGGGCCCCGGCTCGTGCTACCAGGACGAATTGTGAGGACGTCGGCTCCCAAATGATCCAGCTGGTCACTAATCTGTCGTTTGACGCCAGCACCAATACTCAAAGTGACGACAATAGCTATAACACCTATAATGATGCCAAGCATGGTTAGCAGGCTACGGGCGCGAGAGCGACGCAACGAACTAAAAGCCATTTTGAAATTGCCGTTAGTCATGACTTCTTCCGTTTTGTAGCTCGTTTACGTTTAGCTGGTTTCTTTTTGGTTGTCTCCTTGTTTGGAACGGCGCTCATCAGCGCCGAAACACCGGCCAAATCGTCCTCTTCGGACTTCTTAGCTGTAGGGCTATAGATGAGCCGGCGGGCGCGAGCCGGTACTTTCCCGACATCTGTCTCTTCGTCATAAACAATCGATCCGTCCTGCATATAAACAACCCTGTTAGCATAACGGGTGAGCTCCGGGTTATGGGTAACCATGATAATGGTGTGGCCGCTGCTGTGGACTTCACTTAGAATCTCCATAACCAGCCGACTGGCAGCACTGTCTAAGTTACCAGTTGGCTCATCGGCGATAATTATGTCCGGGTTAGCGATTAGAGCTCGGGCAATCGCCACCTGCTGAGTTTGGCCACCACTCAACTGGTGCGGCTGGTAATACTCCCGATCCTGCAGACCAACTCTTTCTAACAGGACGCTGGCCTGTTTAAGGCGGCGACTAACACTAGTACCGCGGTAAGCCAACGGCAAAGCAACGTTTTCGATGGCACTTAAACGGGGAATGAGATTAAAAGATTGAAAGATAAACCCGATCTTGTCACGGCGAACCTTGGAACGCTGGTTGGTACGCAGACGCCCCACGGCTTTGCCGTTTAGGTTATATTTACCATGGGTTGGCCGATCCAGTAAACCAATCAAATTCATCAAAGTCGATTTGCCGGAACCACTCGGACCCATCACGGCGACAAATTCACCCGGCTCCACAGTTAAGCTAACTTCGTCTAATGCCACCGTAGTGGCATCGCCGAAGCCGTACAGTTTACTGACGTCTTTTAGCTCTATGATGGCCATGTATGACTTAGTTTACGCTGTTTTTTGCCGAATCATCAAGTATAATGGGTAGGTTCTAGCAAAGTTCACAACAGATTGCGAGAAAAACAACATGGAGAGGTGTCCGAGTGGTTGAAGGAGCACGCTTGGAAAGCGTGTATGCGAGCAATCGTATCGCGGGTTCGAATCCCGCTCTCTCCGCCATACAAAGATGATCATGCTTCAAAGTATGGTCTTTTTTGTATCTCATAGGAGAATGAGAACCCGAATGCGTAATGTAGGTACGACTAGCAAGTATGAAAAATTTCAGGCGCGTTCTTAAAGTATCAATCTCAGGCTTAGCGCACGTTTACGATAGCTAGGAACGTATAAATAACGTTGAACGTCGGATGCGCGGACATTTCATAAATTCAACGCAGTCATATAACAATCTAACTAATCGTGGTTCCTATGTCCTCACCCTGGACGACTTTTAGTAGGTTATCAGCCTTCATGGCTTCAAAAATGATTACTGGCATTGAGTTTTCCATAGCTAAACCCATAGCGGCTTTGTCCATAACCTTGATTTCGTCTTTCTGGACGGCATCTTGGTAACTGATCGACTTTTGTAATTTAGCATCAGGGTGTTTGGCGGGGTCTTTGTCGTAAATCCCGTCGACTTTGGTAGCCTTTAAAACGACCGGGCAATCCAGCTCTAGAGCCAATACCACGGCTCCAGTGTCAGTAGTTACATAAGGTCGGCCAGTTCCACCGGCAACAATCACAACTCGGCCTTTTTCTAAATGTTTTTCAGCAAGACGGAATACGAAAGGTTCGGCAACTTGTTCGGCAAAAATATTACTTAAGCACCGCGTGGCCACACCGTGAGCCTCAAAAATGTCAGTTAGACCAAGAGCGTTTATCATCGTGGCTAGCATGCCCATGTGGTCACCGGTAACGCGCTTGATGCCATGACCAGCAATCTGGGCGCCGCGGACAAAGTTACCGCCGCCTACCATGACCACAACTTGTGTCCCAGCCTCGGTAACTTTTTTAACTTCTTTAGCAAGCCAACTAGCTAGTTCAGGATCGATACCGTTATCAAATTTACCAGCTAGCTGCTCACCGGACAGCTTGAGAAGAATACGCTGGTATTTTACACTCATTAGGCGGTAG
The DNA here is from genome assembly GCA_037139495.1 of Candidatus Saccharimonadota bacterium. GTDB lineage: Bacteria > Patescibacteriota > Saccharimonadia > Saccharimonadales > JAUPVS01 > JAUPVS01. The sequence continues at coordinate 12,752 of JBAXGG010000015.1, forward strand.
CATAACAGATTTAATTGCTGTTGGGAAACAATATTTACTTCGTATTTTATTGCTAAAAAGAGAATGTTTATGTCAAGCTAAAACTATACATATAGAAAAATCACGGTTACCCTCAATGAAATTCGCTACTAAAATTGGGGCATTCTAGAACCTTTTAAAACTCTCAGTATCAAGACTTCTAAAATCCAAATCATACAACCTGATATAAACAATATAAAAAGATATACCGACAAATAAACACGTGGTTTTCCCAACACTTGAATGTGTTATGACCTGCTAGCTTTGTTTGTATTGAATCGAAGCGACTACCTAAACTTGCTATAATAACTACATGACCAAAATATTCTCCTGGAATGTCAACGGTATACGTGCCGTCCTCAATAAAGATACTTTTAAACCCTTCGTCGATAAGTACCAACCAGATATCATCTGTCTACAAGAAACCAAGGCTAATGAAGATCAGGTCAGCCTAGAACTACCGGGTTACAACTTATACTGGAACTCAGCCGAAAAAAAGGGCTACAGTGGTACGGCCATCTTTAGCAAGCAAGAACCAATAAAAGTGATTATGGGTTTGCCGGAAGATATAATGAAAAAATATCAAATTGAAGACGTCTACGGCGACCCTAATAAGGAGGGCCGAGTAATCGCGGCTGAATACCCTAATTTCTACGTCGTAACTGTCTACACCCCCAACGCTAAAGACGACCTAAGCCGACTTCCGCTAAGGCATAAACATTGGGATCCAGCCTTTTTGGAGTACTGCCAGCAGCTAGAAAAAACAAAGCCCGTGGTCTTTTGCGGTGATCTCAACGTCGCTCACACCGATGATGATTTGGCCAATCCTAAGCCTAATCGTGGCAAAAAGGGTTTTACAGACGAAGAAAGAAAAGGTTTTCAGAACTTTTTGGATGCTGGATTTGTTGATACTCTACGAATATTCAAGCAGGGAAACGGTCATTATAGCTGGTGGACACACTGGGCCAATGCCCGCGCTCGCAACGTCGGCTGGCGCATAGATTACTTCTTGGTTACGGGAAGCCTCAAGCCAAAAGTTAAAGCCGCTGAAATTAATACCGATGTAATGGGGTCCGACCACTGTCCAGTTAGTGTTACATTAGACCTATGAAAAAGTTCGCTGCCTTCGATATTGACGGAACGTTGATTCGCTGGCAGCTATATCATGCCGTCGTGGATAAACTAGCCAAGAAGGGCTTACTCGGCCCTGATGCCGAAAAGCAACTAAATCAGGCTAGGATGAAATGGAAACGCCGACAACATAAAGACTCTTTTAGTAGATACGAAACGTCACTTATAGCAATTTTTGAAGCGGCTTTTGGATCCCTCAGCGCCAAACAATTCGACTTGGTAACCCAGGAGGTCATTGATGAATATGGTGACCAGACGTATATATACACCCGCGAACTTATAAAGAAACTCAAAAAAAAGGGCTATATACTTTTGGCTATATCCGGTTCTCAGCAGGAAGTTGTCGAACACGTCGCCAAACTATACGGCTTTACAGACTGGGTAGGCACTAACTACAAACGCCGCAACGACCGTTTCAGTAGCGAACCGTTCGTGGCCAGCCAACATAAAAAAGAAGTTCTAGAATCTCTGATAAAAAAACACGGTTTGGAGATGGCTGGGAGTATAGGTATCGGCGATAGTGGCAATGACGCGGACATATTAGCAATGGTCGAACAGCCAATCGCCTTTAACCCCGACCAAAAACTTTACAATTCAGCCAAAAAAAACGGCTGGAAAATAGTAATCGAACGTAAAAATGTAATATACCGTCTGGAGGCCGACAATGGCAGTTACATACTGGCGTAAACAAGGTGTCGAACCGTTATTCCCAGATTTATTATGGAGCCGGCCCGAGAATCGCCAGCACTCTGGCAAATTACTAATCATCGGCGGTAACCTGCATGGCTTCGCGGCACCAGCTACCGCTTATCAAGAAGCCTTAACGGCCGGAATTGGTGTCTCAAAAGTCCTGCTACCAAATGCTCTTCAAAAAACGGTCGGCCGGATCCTAGAAAATGGTGAATATGCGCCTAGCACCCCAAGTGGCAGTTTTAACCAGCAAGCCCTAGCTACGTGGATGGAGTGGAGTCAATGGGCCGACGGTATTTTGCTCGCCGGTGACCTGGGTCGCAACAGTGAAACTGCCATCACAATTGAGAACTTTGTCAGCAAAACTACTAACCCGATCGTCATCACAAAAGACGCTATCGACTATTTTTATGCCAACCCGAACGCCATATTGCAGCATTCCAAGACAACTTTAGTACTCAGCCTAGCCCAGCTCCAAAAACTTAGCAAAGAAGCCAAGACCGAGCATCCTGTAACTTTTGGCATGGGTCTGCCTCAGCTAGTTGAGTGGCTGCATAATTTTAGTAACAAACATAAAGCTCGGATAATGGTTTATCATCTTGGAAATATTTTAGTCGCTGTGCAAGGGCAGGTAACAAGTACCTCGGTTGGCGAGAAGAATACCTGGCGTGTCAAAACGGCCGCCCACGCCGCCGTCTGGTGGCTACAGAACCCCAGCAAGCCTCTAGAAGCCTTGACTACAAGTTTAGTTTAGTTTATAGTAAGCTACAGTTATTATCCAAATCACCCATGAAACATTATAAATCCCTACCTAATCGTAGTTCGTCACAGCACTTTGGTAACATTTCTGCTAACGATGCTGCTAAAGAATTTCAAACTCATCCCGGTAATGTTCCGCTGCGCTTTACTCTAATGGATCGTGAGGCTAGCATTGGTAGTGATCTATCACTGAAGTATGCTGGGAAAATGGCCATTGAGTTAGCCTATCAAATTGACGACTCTGAAACTAGACTACAACTATTAGACTCAGCGCAGAAACACCTAGAGGCTTCAAAGGCCCGCAAGGCATTTGGCCTGACCGGTGCATCTGGCAACGCTGCGGTTGAACTGGCGTTGCTGCCACAACACCGCTATAGTATCATGCTCGGAAAGGTCGCCCGCCCAAAGGTTATGGAGTCTATATATCTAGATCTTCTTGAGGCAGGTCAGGAACATAAAAATGCCTTAGCAGGAAATGTGCATCCATTAGTTCGTCAAGATCTAAAAGGGAACCTCAGCGAAATTTCTACGCTAATGCTTTTACAAAGATTCGCCGTCCAAGAAGGTGATGGTAGCTGGTCAATACTACCCGCCAGCCTCAGTTCCGATAGAGGCAAAGCTAACCGCGGCAGCCACGTCCGTAACAGCTGGGATATTGAAGTTCAAACCCAGTATGACTTAGAAACACCCCCCGAGCTGCAATACAAGATTCAAGTTAAAACCAGGCGTCATGCCAACAAAACGCATTTTAAACGAACAATATATGCAGAGGATATTGCCGTTGTATATGTACAGGACGACCTTCAAATTAACGGACAGATCATGCCACTTGATCAGATTATTAACGAGTGTATAGCCGAACAGGAGGGGGACGAAGTAAGCGCCCAGAAGCTTAATAGGCGTACCGGCCGTTTATTGGATATTCTAGGCTAAGATCTCCGGCAGGAAACAGTCATGGTAGCCCAGAGATACACCCATGGTCAATAAATTAAGCCTAAAAATTAACCACCATTTCGGTGGTTTTTTATTTTAGCTGGTGCCGCAGGACGGACTTGAACCGTCACGAGCTTGCGCTCACAGGATTTTGAGTCCGGCGTGTCTACCAATTCCACCACTGCGGCAAGCAGGCTGTTATCGGGTAGATTAACGGTGTACATTGTACCACATCTGTTATAATTCTACCTGTTAAACTAGCATAAGCTTACTTACATATGGCCACCGACTACATCTCACCAAAACCCGACAAACCTATCCCAAAGGATACTGAGCTGGCGGCCGAAGTTATTCGTAACAAAATTAACAGTCTATATATGGCTGAGGCCAAAGAAAAAACCGAACCAAATGCTGAACTAGAAGAAAACGAAGTCGAACGGCTTCAGCATCTTTCCAGGCACCAGCGCTACATGCGTGAACTTATCAACTCCGGCAAAAGTCAAGCCGAAATTCAAACCGCCTGGCACATCTATTACGTCGGTCTGTCTGATGATCAAAAACATCAAGTTTGGCAGGAGTTCTATAGTAATCAAAAAGCCGTCGAACAAGCAGCCGAAAAAACTAAACCGCCAAGCAAAAAATCAGAAAAAAAGGTTGGTCAGAGAACTGTTGATCAGGTCAAAAAACAGATTTATAAAAGTGTCAACAGTGGCGGTAAGTTAAAAGCCAAACATCACTTCCAGTCTATTTTCTTCGGGTTAGGTATTGGCTCATTCGCAGTTATTATATTGCTGTTTGGATTTTTTAACGAACGGATTATCGCACCATTCATAACGCCTAGCCGCAACGTCACCAGCACACCAATTATCAGTGGGAGCGGTAGTGTGGCCAACAGCACTCCAACTATTATTATCCCAAAAATAAATGTTGAGATTCCAGTTGTATATGACCAGTCCAGTATCGACGAGTCAGCTATCGAAACCTCTCTAGAGAGTGGCGTTGTCCACTATGCTACTACTTCGTCACCGGGAGAGCAGGGAAACACAGTCATTTTTGGCCACTCCAGCAACAACATCCTTAATAAAGGAAAGTATAAGTTTGCTTTTGTATTATTGAATCGCCTTCAGGTTGGTGATACCTTTACACTTACTAAAGATGGAAAGCGCTACGTCTACCAGATTTATGAACGTAAAATTGTTAAGCCGACTGAAGTCTCGGTACTGGGTCCAACCGGCAAAACTGCCACCGTAACGCTTATAACCTGTGACCCGCCGGGGACATCAATTAACCGACTAGTTGTTATCGGCGAGCAAATCTCGCCCAGCCCGAGCACCAACGTCGCCAGTACGGCTATCAAGTCCAATCAAACGCCAACTGTTGTTCCTAGCAATTCACAGAGCTTATGGCAACGCATCAAAGCCTTGATCTCTTAGTTATTTTGCCCAACTATCAGATTAGTTCGCTGCAGGCCAAACGATCCGTTAGAACCAGTAGGGGATAAGGTGTATAGGAGTTTGTACTGGCGATCAAAGGTCGGAATCAGGCCAGGTTGGTTATCTAAAAGGGTTTGTAAGTTAGTCCCGTCATAATCGAAGACTACCATTTTGCCTTGGCTGTTTAGAATCAAACGATTACCATCCATCCAAGTGGCGTGAGGCGCAGCGGCATCGAGCGACAACTTTATGTCATATTTGTAACTGTGGGAGTTTTCAAAATCATAAGTAGCAAATTGTGAGCCACCCTCGAGGGTAATGAACTGAGTATTAGCTGAAAATTCCAACCAGCTAGGGTTAGTGACTCTCAATGCCGTTTCAGGGAGTGTCTGGCTTGTTGGATCAGTCGATTTAATTGAATTAAAAGGATCTTTAAATACATAAACGCGGTTATCGGCCATACCGCCGGCGGCTACGTGCCAGTGATTGTTGAACTGGGCCAAATCCAAAAAGTATGTCGGGCTGGCCGTGACTTCACGCAATAAGTAAGAGCCTGTTTCGTCGTGAACCATAATCCTGGTTTTGCCAGCCGTTGCTAATTCGTCAGTGGCATAAAGGATGAGATTGGCGCCGTGGCTTTTAAACGCTAGAACGTTAATTAGTAACGTCTTAACGTCGGCCGTCTTAACGTCGGC
>JBAXGG010000016.1:0-16973 GCA_037139495.1 Candidatus Saccharimonadota bacterium
GTCTTACGTGGCAGGCGCTTCGGGTGCTTCAGAAGTGCCAGGTGCTGGCTTCAAGACAATGTGTCGTTCGCGAGATTCGCCAACCGATTCGGTTGCTAAGCCGGCCTCACTAGCCACCTGGTGGACAGTGCGGCGGTCGGCGGCGTTCATTGGCTTCAGTTCCATCGGTTCACCCGACGATTTTACCTGAGATACCCAAGCCTCGGCCTCTTTGGCGACTTGTTCAGCACGGTTCTTTTTATAATCGGCGATATCGACGTTAACCCGGCTAATTTCGTAATTATTATTGCGTAGGGCGTTCATGGTCACAAACTGCAGGGCGCGCATTGTGTCACCGTGCTGTCCAATCAAAAAACCGTTTAGGTGCGTTGATGGCACGTGCAACTCAATGACTTCATTGTCGCTACTAGTTGCGTAGACCTCGATATTCAGGCCAAAAAAGGATAGTAGGTTCTCTAGATATTCCTTGGCGTAGCGTATCGATTCTTCCATTACTTTTTCCGCTTTGCCTTCTTTTTGGCTGAATTCTTAGCTGATTTCTTGCCAGCCGGCTTCTTGGCAGTAGGCTTCTTGACTATCTCGCCTTCGACAACCTTATTCTCTTTAACTGGTGCGTTAGCGACAGCTTCTAGCTCAACTTCGTCCTGGTTGAGAATCCGGCCTTGCTGGATGATAGCGATAACACCGCTAACAAACCAGTACAGTGACAGCGCTGAGGCAATGCGAAGGGTGACAAAAAAGATCAGGAACGGAATCATAAAGGTAGTGAACTTACCGGTAGCAGCCTGCATTTCACCGGATTCGGCCTTATTACCAGACGAAGCGTCTTTAAGAATCTGGCGTAGACCTTTGTTATCTTTAGGTGAGGGCAATAGCTGCTTGCTCTGGAAGTACTGAGCAATCGCGCTACCAGCTACCAAAATTAGGGCCGGGATGTACCAGACACCATTAGTCAGAGCCGCCTTGTTAAGGTCAACTAAGCCGTAAAGCGTTGGCTTAAACAGTGACGGATCGGCGGCGATTTGCTTGATCCAAGGCAGATTGTGGACAAATGGATAGGTAAAGGTAACCAACTGGTGTGGGTTGGCAATTAGGTGGCGTAAGCCAATGTAGAGGCCAATCAGAATCGGGAACTGTAGCAGGGTTAGACCTAGTGTTGCGAAGGGGTTAATCTTACGTTCTTTGTAGAGCTCCATCGTTAAAGCTGATTCTTTTTGCTTATCGCCCTTGGCGGCCAGCTTAATCTTCTTTAGTTCCGGCTGTAAGTCACGAAGTTTTTTGGTGTGATGCAGCTGACGTTTAATTAACGGCCATAGCATCAAACGAATCACTACCGTAAAGATAATGATAGCCATCCCAAAGTCGTGACCAGGTAGGATCGCGTAAATTAGCGCCAACAGGTTAAAAAGCGGTTGTACTATGAGCGTTGTAAACATTAAGACTCCTTTGATTCTATAATATCACGAGTCTTGAGGCCGGCCTGTTGTAAAAGACTGGCTATTTCGGCCTGGAGTTCTTGGTCGGCAATAGTTTCGACATTGGCCTGAAAAACCGTAATCACCAGGTCGAGCGGCTGACCCAAGGCCATGTGCGCCCGGAAAGCCTCGTATATACGACGCCGAATCCGGTTTCGAGCCACGGCCGATTTGTTAACTTTTTTACTAACGACCACCGCCAAACGATAATCTTCTCGTTTATTGTTGTCGCAGTACCGCAAACTCATATGTGGTTCGCGGACCGTTTTGCCATGCCTATAGACATAACGCAAACTGTTATAACCATGAAAGCGATTGGCTCGTCCAATCATGGCGAGGTTTAGTGCGTTAAGCGCACGCGACCCTTGAGTCGGCGGCGTTTTAGAACGGCACGACCAGTTTTGCTGGCCATACGCTTAAAGAACCCGTGTTCGCGAGCTCGATGGCGTTTTTTTGGTTGATAAGTTCGTTTTGGCATAATCTACTTTCTGTCTCTACTACTGTAGCACGTCTTGACTACGTCTGGCAGGCTTATATTTTTGCTGCCAAATCGTAAAATTAACAATATTTACCCCATCAATTCTAGCAAGTTTTCCCCAGTTGGCCAAGTTTTTTCCACAGTTCTTAAGAGAGGAATGTGAACTGTGCACAAGTTTACCCTAAAAGGCCGGTTTTGGTGGGTGTAGTTTATTTGACCTACTAAAGCTGTGGAAAACCCTAAAACTTCTGTGTATAGTAAGTCCACACGAGAGGGTAAGCAAACGGGGCAAGGAGAGCGAGTGTTGGTACAAGAAACTGATGTATGGCAAGCCGTTTTAGGCGAGATTGAACTCAGCGTTCCACATGGTAGTTATGTGACCTGGTTTAAGCCGACCCGCCTACTTAAAATCAAAGACGACACCATTACCATCGGTGTTTCTAACGTCTTTGCCATCCAGCAGATGGAAAAAAAGTACTCGCCGCTTCTTAAAGAAATCTTGGCTAAAAATGGCCTGACCCCAAAACATCTAGAGTTTAAGATCCACTCTGGCCTAGGCGCTAAGAAGCAGCCTAAAGAAGACGTGGAGGTCATCTCAGAAGACCAGCAAAACAATCAGTTAGACAACCAAGACCAAGCCCCTAAAACGCCAGCTTACCGCACTAATGCCCTGAGCCACTCCTACCGCCAAGGCCTAAACGAACGCTACACTTTTGATAACTTTGTAGTTGGCTCTGGTAACGAACTGGCTTATGCCGCTTGCCAGGCGATTGCCGTAAACCCGGGCACTAAATACAATCCGCTTTTCCTATACGGTGGAGCCGGAATCGGCAAAACTCACCTTATTCAGGCTGCCGGTAACGCCGTGGTGGCTCGCAAAAAAGATGCTCGGGTAGTTTATGCCTCCTCCGAACAGTTCGTTCAGGAGTTTGCCGACGCTCTCCGCTATAAAAAGAATACTGACTTTGCAAACCATTATCGTAGCGTTGATGTCTTTATAATGGACGACGTCCAGTTCTTAGCTGGCAAAGAGCGCGTTCAGGACGAGTTCTTTCATACCTTTAACGCCCTACACCAGGCCAACAAACAGATTATTATTAGCAGCGATAAGCCACCCGGTGACATCCCAACCCTAGAAGACCGCCTAAAATCTCGTTTTACCTGGGGCATGTCGATTGATATGCAAAACCCGGACTTCGAAACCCGTTGCGCCATTATCCATATCAAAGCCTCGGCGCACGGCCTTGATCTTAAGCCCGACCTAGTCGAATACATGTCTAACTTGTTCCAGACCAACATCCGCGAACTCGAAGGCGCTCTCAATCAACTGCTGGCTTTTTGCGAAATGCGCGGCTTAGAACCAGATCTATTAGTAGCCACCGGCTTACTGGGCAGCCGCAAGAGTCGGCCTAAACACATTAGCGCCAAACAAATTATTGAGCGCACTGCCAAGCACTTCCAAGTTTCGATGGAAGACATCGTCGGACCAAAACGCGATAAAGATATTGTCGTGCCGCGCCAAGTTGCCATGTACATTTTGCGCAGCGAGCTACATTTAAGCTTTCCTAAAATCGCCCGCGAACTTGGTCGCAAAGATCACACCACAGCCATCCATTCGGTCGACAAAATCGATAAAGAATTAGCTTTTGATACCGACATGCGGGCTGCTATTAACGAAATTAAGGAGCGCCTTTATGTCTAATAATATGGTCTTAGTATGTGAACAGTCTGTGGACTCCATGGGCATAGCTGGAGGTACAACTTTAGGGTTTCACACACACCAACCCGCCGGCCCGAAAGGCCTGTTTACAACCACCAACTTATGCCAGTCGTTGTCCAAATTTTGTACTCAACTTCTGCACAGCCGTTTAGTACTTTTTACATCTGTTAATAAATACTTATCCGCATTTTCCACAACCCCTACTATAACGATAACTACATATATTTAAGGAGTAATAATGAAGCTACAAGTAACCCAAGAAAACTTAAATAAAGCCCTAGCTAATGTAGCTCGAATTGCTAACAGCCGAACTACCCTACCAATACTTTCTAATGTACTTTTGAAGACCGTAAATAATCGATTAAGTATCGCCGCTACCAATTTAGACATTGCCATAACTCATTACGTTGGAGCTAAAGTTGCCCAAGAAGGATCGATCACCGTCCCGGCTCGATTAATGCAAGATTTTGTTAGTAGCTTACCTTCCGGAACAATCGAATTAGAACTAACCGACCATAAACTTCATGTTAGTGCTGGCCAGTACCAGTCAACAATTAATGGGGTCAGTGCCGAAGACTTTCCAGTTATGCCAGCCATCACCGATGGCGTCCATTGGTCACTTCCCGCCCTCGAATTTAAAAAAGGCCTACAGCAGGTTGTTCTAGCGGCCTCGAATGATGAGACTCGCCCAATGCTCACCGGCGTGTTATTTAAAACCGAGAAAGAACAACTATACTTAGCCGCTACCGATAGCTACCGTTTAGCCGAAAAATCTTTAACTAAACTTAAAGAACCAGCTAATTTACTAGTTCCAGCCAGCGCCATGCACGACCTGCTAAGGGTTATCGGCGATAACGAAACCAATATCGAGATTGTTAATGACGAGCAGCAAGTTATGTTTAAGGTTAACGATGTTGAGCTTGTGACTCGCTTAATCGAAGGCAACTATCCCGACTACAAACGACTTATTCCGGCTAAGTTTGCAGTTTCGGCTCAGCTTAAACGTAGTGAACTAACTAATATCACTAAAGTTTCTAGCCTATTCGCCCGCGAGAGCGCCGGCAGCGTAACAATTAAGGTCGACGAAGCAAAGCAGACCGTTAGTATTCATTCCATCGCCTCTCAACTGGGTGAGAACACCGCTGAGGCCGAGGCTAAGGTTCAAGGAGCTGGTGACATCACTCTAAACTCGCGTTACCTACTAGATGCTTTGGGCGTTATTAATGGAGACGAAGTTGAGTTCTGCTTTAACGGTAAGCTCGAGGCCTGCGTTTTGCGCGGCAGCAAAGACAGCGCCTACACGCACATAATTATGCCCCTTAAAAGCTAACCAAAAGCTACAATGGTAACAGTATGATTACCAATATTCGTTTACAGCAATTCAGATCCTACCAAGACGATTCCTTCGAGTTCGAAGAAGGCGTAAACGTAATTGTCGGCCCTAACGCCAGTGGTAAGACTAATATTCTTGAGGCCATCTTACTGGCCACCCAAGGTAAGTCCTACCGGGCCAAAGATGCCGAGATGATTAGGCAGGGTCAGCCATGGGCCCGCATTGATGCCGACATTGTTAGCAAGCACCGAGTTGTAAAGCTGGAGTTGTTAGAGGGAGTCGTTAAAAAAAGCTTTGATCTAGACGACAAAAAGCTAAGTCGCTTGGGCGCCAGCACACGTTTACCGGTTGTCTTGTTTGAGCCCAACCACCTGCTCATGTTGGGCGGCTCGCCAGACCTTCGAAGAGCCTTCCTGGACCTTTTAATCGATCAAACTACGCCAGAGTATGGAACGACATTAAATAAGTACAAGCGGGCTCTCCTGCAGCGCAATCGATTGCTCAAAAGTGGCCGAGCTGCCGCCAACCAGTTATTTGCTTGGGATATCCGCCTCAGCGAGCTTGGCGCCCAGATAGTTACTGCCCGACACCAGATGATTGATGAGATAAACAAACACTTCACCGCTACCTATAACCAGCTGGCTGGCCATAAAAACAGTCTCTCGTTACGCTATAGTCTAAGCGTCGAACCCGAAGCCTACGGCTCCTATTTACTCAAAAAGCTCGAAAAAGACCTGGACTTAGATTTGCTGCGGGGCTTCACTAGTTCCGGCCCGCACCGCGAGGATATATTGTTTGTTTTTGACGGCCAGCCACTGGCCAACGTCGCCTCACGTGGCGAAGTCCGCACCGCCCTGCTGGCTTTAAAAATAATCGAACTCCATATAATTGAGTCACATAAAGGCGTTAAGCCAATGCTGTTGCTCGATGATGTCTTTAGCGAACTCGACGGCGCCCGCCGCAAATCCCTCACCAGCTTCATCAAATCCTACCAAACCTTCATCACCACCACCGACGCCGATGTCGTCATCAAGCACTTCGCCAAACAATGCAACATTATCCCGTTATAGGGGTCTACAAAGTAATAACGATATTGTAGTCATTGCCAATACCGAGCTCTTTAGCTTTTTGCATTATTCTGGTCTTTGCTGCCGCAACTTTAGCGGGATTATAATCAAACTCTCCGGCAGCACTATCGTATTCCATTGGGCCTGGGTTTGGTGAGATATAAATGAAACGGCCGTAGGCAGAAACACTTTTTATATCGGAACTTTGCTGTAACTTATATATTTTCTTATCAATACTATCGGAGTCTGTTTTCTCTTGGTTTAGGTATAAAGTGACCTTAGACTGCCTATTGTTTATTAAGCACAAACTGTAACCATTGGCACCCCCATGTATGCCGCACAACTTGTAGTCGCCATAGCTGTAGCCCCTATAGCCACTGCCATTGTCCACGTCGAGCCCTAAAATTTCTTTGTTCCTAGAAAGCAGTAAATTTTTGTTAGTTGTCTCAATCCAGTCTACGTTAGTGACGGAGTATAGGTACTTTGGTTTGGAGCCGCTAACATCGTAAACCGATAGTTTTTTGTTACTTAGTACACATAGCTTACTCGATCCACAGAGTTTAATTGCGGTTACTTCACCGGTAAGTTTGAGCTGGCTGGCCAAGGAACTCTTGTTTATAGAGATTACTGACTGTACGGCTTTACTTACGCCCTGGCTGTCCATGTCGGCGACTTGCCCAGAAGTGTTGTTAGAGTATGCAACGGCCAGGTTGTCGGCTCGGGCACTTAACGCAAACGGCTTCAATTTGGGGTCTGGTGTTTTTAGAGCAATATTTTGTGGTTGAGCAGAAACTGAGGAGTAATAATACGCCAAGGCCATAGACTGGTCGTAAACTAAGAACCCGTCTTTATAGCTAGATATAGCATAGGGTTTTTTAGGGCTTAAACTATTCAATGAAACCTGCTTAGCAATTGTAAAGTCGCCTCGCAATAGATAGGCCTCCTGAGTGGCTGGTATGTCCTCGCTACTTATGTTCTGGTTTACTAGTGCAACTATACCCTCTTTGGTTTCGGTAATCCCCTCAACCTGGCCTTCGGTCAAGAAAGGTACCTTTACGACTGTTGTTGACCTTGTTTGGTCGGCTGGCAGGTGGACGTTTGCTCCCGGATGACCACTACACTCATAGGACAGCAGTAAGCTCCCACTATAGTACATACATCCCGAAGGACTGTTGCCAACAAATTGCCGGCTCCTCTCCTTCTCTAGCTTCACTTCTTTTTTTGTGGTGCCGAGGAAACCACCGGCTTTAACCACGATAAAGCCATACTTGTCTCCCTGCGTTACCGATACCTCATAATTCCCTTTTGCAACGAGTTTTTTAAAGCTTTGATTATTTGTTTTAGTAGTCTTCGTTTTATTAGATGATTGATTAGCTAAGTCATAAACGACTTCTGTTTGACTGGCCGTGGAGACAGTTTGTACTTCTATAAAGGAATAATTACTAAACCACCACAAAGCCCCTAAAAATAGAGCGCCAATGCTACCCAGAAGTATTTTATTTCTCATAGTATTATCCCGGCTTTCATTTTAGTTAGTGCACCCGCTGGTTGGTAGTGATGATAGTGCCGGTATATTACCCTCGGCAATGCCAACAAATAGGTTTTGTGGGCAATAATTTTTACTACTGATTGTAATTCCCACATGTAAGTGGGGACCAGTTGAGCTACCAGTAGTTGCGGAGTGCATGATGAGCTGGCCTGGCTTTACGGTGTCACCTTGTTTAGCACCATCGATCGAACCTCCGTCGGACCCGTGACAGTAAATAAAGTTAACGTTATTGCCAGCGTCAATAATGACACCAACACCGCAGTCACCGTTAGTCGGCGCTTTTAGAACTTTCCCCCCAGTCATGGAATATACGGGTGTACCTATCGGTACCGGTATATCGGCCGCAGGATAGTCGTGGTGAGGTTTTGTGAAGTACTCTTTATGCTCGTCATATATCTTGCGATCGACAGGTAGGCTGAAGTCACCTACAACCTGGCCACCCGCACCACTTGCACCACAAGCTACGTTACTAGAGGCGACAGCTCCTGACCCGGAACCGAGCTCAACCAATAAATCCTCAGCAAACTTCAGTCTTATTGGGTCGGGTAAAGGAGGAGCATGTTTTTCGAAGTCAGTTTCGAACAGGACGGTAGCAGCCTTTACATCAGTAGTAGCCTTCATCCTATCGGCGAAACCTGCTTTAACTCCATCAGCACCGGATGTTAACACGGTCCATAGATAATCCAGCTGTAAGGCTAGGTCACCAGCTGGCACTCCCCTTTCGGCTGAAAGCTTATTGAGACCGTCTTTATATACCTGAGCAGTCCATCCAACTAAGCCGTAACCAGGCTGATGTTTCGCATTAGCATCTGGCGGAACTGTATCAGACAGGCTAGATGGCTGACCTGCTTTCGAGATCTCACCCCTTCCATTAGGGAACCCATATTCCACTAGTCTAGTTTCGAAATCAGAATTGGATTCACCTTCCATGTTACCCATGATTCCAGCTACCTGAAAAGGCGTAAAACCTTTGCCGGTAAGAAAATTGTAAATCTTGGATTTGTTGTCTGAGCCAGTTAAGTTTGTAGCGCCACCTGAACAAGAACAGGTACCTGTTGCGCCACAACCAACGACGTCCTGATAAATTGTATGATCTCCGTAGATGGCATCAGATTCCTCTTGGCTGAGCGGCAAAGCACTTGCCCGTAGAGGAATTACCTGTAAAAGCAAAAGTAATGCCGTGAGCAGGTAGGTTATACGTAAAACGTTCTTCATGCGATTACTCCGGCAGAGTGTTAAAGGCGGCTGTTAGTGCAGGTTGAACTTCTAGGAATGGATATTTTGCACATTCGGCGCCAGCACAGCTGGGTCGATTTTCGGCCGGAGGTGAGGCTAAGGCGTCAAAGTGAAGGTGCGAGGCCGTTCCAGCGGCATCGGCATCAGTACCAACATTACCAAGCTCTGTACCAGCCGTAATAACCTGACCTTTTATAACTTTTATGGAGCCTTCCTTCATGTGGGTGAAGTAAAAGATAAAGCCCTTATCCGACTTAAGTATAACGTGGCTACCAGTTCCACCCGATGCACTATAAGTTGACACTACAGTACCACCGGTTGGCGACACAACGGTTGTGCCGGTATCGGCAAAAATATCTGCCGCATTATAATCGTGATGACAGTTGGCTTGATTTTTAAAACACCAAGCAGCCGGCTTATGGTTTATTATGGTCGATTTAGTGGTTTTCAGGGGGAATACAAACCCATCCTGCGAGACTCCTAATTCACCACTAGAAGCTGGCGCACTAGCAGCCGGGCCGGCATTGGGGTTATAGCCATTATCATTTGTATATCCATAAACTGCTCCCAAGCTACCTTCAACACGGGCATCAAACAAGGCGCAGTTGTATATTTTTTCGGCCCTAGACTGGGCATCACCCGCGTCACCTAATTTGTCGTAAACTGCCTTCCAGAACTTATCCGTATCGCGCATTGTGTCATAGCCCAGAGTAGTTGGCGAAAGACTAATATCGCTAACATTACTACTAGCTTCCAGGTAGTTAGAGTCTAGGGGGTCTAGGTTTATACATTGAGCCGGAATATCGTATTTATTAACTCCTGCCCAGTCCGATACAGCCGAGGCTGACTGTGGCTGGGCGGCAAAAACCCTGCCAGTGAAGATGCTACCGAACAAGGCCGGCAATGACTGAATATAATTACCAAATTTAGAGGATAATTGAGAAAGATCCATATTACTGGAAATCGCAAACAATGAACCAGAGGCTAGTGAATCCGGGTTATCCAATGAAGCATAACGTTCAACAAAGGACTGATTAGAGGTTTGCTCAGTTTTATATTGAGAAGCTAGCTTATTGGCATAAGCTAATGATTTTGCTGTCGAGGCTACTCCGCCCGAAGCGCGAGTTGAAGTCTCGGCCGAAACAGCTGCACCGGCAACCAGTAAGTTACCAACTCCAGGCGTGCCTGGCTCAAACATCGGTCCCGCTCCCAGGAAGCCTAACAGCTTAAACATGATACTACCGATAAATTTGGCTATATCTTTGCCGATACCGCTTTCACTAACAAATTTCAGCAGTGGTTCGGTTGCGACACTAGTAATTTTATCAACTGCACCATTGAACCAAGTTATTGCCCAACCGACAGGAGTATTATTAACGGCTTCAACCGTTTTGGCAATGGGGTTTATAAGGGGACCAACTGAATTATTATATTGATCGGTAATTACTTGAGCCCTTCCGCCGCTGTTGGGTTTTTGATCATCGCACATCCACGCGAACTCATCAAAGCTACGGTTGGCGGGCGATACTTTACAGTAATCTTCTTTAGTTTGATTGTTTGAGGTTGCTGCGGCGGCCGAAGCAGCGCCACCTTTATTCATTTGGTTAGTAACTGTCGCCCAACCCTCGCTGTTACCAAGGTTCTTGGTAGTGTCAAAGAAGGAGTTAAGCTCATCTCCAACTAACTGGCCGGATTTCATTTGGTCACTGGCTATCTGGTAGGTAGCGTAAACTCCAGCCAGCTGCGAGCTGCGAGCATTTATTACCATCTTGGCAATCTTACTATTACCGCCGACTGCGCTCAGCAAGCCATCGATCTTGGCTAGTCGCTTAGCCCAGGTCCATATTTTAGAGGGATTAGGCCCTCCCGAAGTAATGGCATCTCCCGCCAATGTATTAACTAGCGCTAAGATAATCTTCTGAAACGGCCCCAGCTTAATAGCCGCGTTTTCGGCCACGTCCGTTGTTCCTTTTTTAACAGCTCCTTCAATGCCGTCCCTAGCCTCTTTTCCCGCTCCAGCCGTGTCAACTGGCGGCGAAGGTTTTGTTCCGCCTGCCCCATCGGAAGACGGAGGGTCTGAATCGGCGGGAGCAACACTGTCGGGTGAACTAGCGAGTGTTGCCGTCTCTGACTTATTATCGGGCGAAGCTGGGTCGCTCGTACCGGAGCAACGGCCATCAGAAAAAAGACATTTTAAGAACTGAGCACTAGATGGGCTATTAACAAAGTATTTCTCAATGATCTTGTTGAACAACTGGTCTTTAATATCTTGCTTACTCTTGGCAACTTTATCCCGTGTTTTTTCGAATAAACGCCAGTTCTTGATACCAGTTTCGTTAGCTATGTCCTTGCGTATATGCCGCCTCTTAAAAGTCCGATACCAAGGTACCTCTTTATTGACAACCTCTTTAACAGATTTGCGGGCTGATTTATGACTATCTAATTTTTCGACAGTAAATAATTTTTCCATATCGTCGCTGGGGATCGCATTCAGTCTGTCGCCGAGCGTGTCAGCGCTTATAGGCGGGATTGCCTTACCGGACGCGTCCTTAGTATTGGTCAGATATTTACTAGCTAGGTCCTGCTTAACCGAGTCGTTAGCAGTAACTTTTGCGATATTTATTTTTCCATCGGGTCCTACCATGCTAGTAAAGTAAACCCCCTGTTTATTAAGTACTTCCTCCTCGAACTTGCTTGTACGCATAGTGTGATACCAGTCGCGGATAGGGTTATCTTTCTTGACTTGCTTTCCTTTAAAAAAGAGGTTTTCCCCATTAGTGCTACCTTCAATTTCCGTCACCCTAACTTGTATATACGCCCGAACCAGGCTCTTATTCCTGGTATCGAGCGAGGCTGACAGGCGGCTTGACGTTTTTGCTTCAACATTCTTAAAAAAATGATCCATTTGGAAAGTGTGCAAGAAGTTGAACATCGCCCCAGCAGCAAAAACTACGCCGATAAGCCCGCCGCCAAGGCCCAGCAAGGCCTTACGATTTTTTAGTACACCCCCCGGTTTTTTAGATGACTTACCGCCCTTATCATTCTTAAAAAAGCCTCCACTTTCACCACTACCATCGATGGCACTTTCAGTTCCAGGAGTCTCGGTCCCAGATATTTTATCTTTAATATCACTTAGCCTTGAGTCTAGTGTGGGCTCCGTTTTCGCCTCTTTCTCGCTTAGCTCATCGGGCGTCAGAGGGTTTGAGGTTTGATTTTCGTCGTCGTAAACGGCCATAATTTATACTTTTACAGCCCTGGGTAAAGACGGTTCGCCAAGTCTATAGTGCCCTCAGGCTGGGTTATTTCGCCCTGCTGCCCGATTGCCTGCACTTGCGCTGGGTTAGTGGTAATTAAGCCAGTCTCTGTCGGGCTGGCTGTTATTTGAATGTGGACATGGTTTTGGCCGGCAAAGAATAAGCCCTGCCCGACCGGGAACTGGCTAAGTCGTTTTTTCTCTTCACTAGTGAGCTTAAATACGTCTGACAAAACGTCAACTGCCGAGGAGGACTGTTTAAGTAAAAGCTGCATCGAGGCATTGGCGACAATCGCCCGTCCCATACGGCTACCCATAAAGTCTTCGACATCTTGAGTAATAGTAGTGATCCCGAGGTTATATTTTCGAGCCCGTTTGGCTAGACTAAATAAGAAGTTAGCCGAATCCTCGTATTTCATTAGTTGCCAAGCTTCATCAACAATTAGGATTCGTTTTTTCTGTTCGGCCTTGGTTTTGTTCCAGATGTAGTTAAGCACAATATACATAGCCACAGGACGGAGTTCATCCTCTAAATCACGGACGTTAAATACTACTAGGGGGTTATTTATGTCGATGTTGGATTGCTGTGAGAAAATGCCTGCAAACGTCCCAGAAGTGTACTTACGAAGTCTTTGGGCTAGCTGTGGTCCGGTTCCACCCATGTGAAGCAAGGTGTCATAGAGGTCGTTAATTGTCGGTGGTGTACCAGTGTGTGTCAGTGGGTCGTTAGTAATCCCGGCCTTGGCATAAGTTTCGATTAGAGAAGCATCTAGGTCAGCTTCTTCTACTGGTGACAATGCTGGTGCAACCATACCGTTTGAAGCTCCGGCCTGCATCTGAGCTTGCGCTCCACCCATCATTAGCCGGAGCAAGCCGTGCAGGGTAATCAGATTGCTACGCAGAGCGTTGTCGGCCTCCTCAGTATCGACTACCTTAGGCAGGTCAAAAGGGTTAATCCGGGTTGCCGAGTTTAGGCTTAGGCGCACATAGGCACCACCAACTGCCTCGCACATCCTTTGGTACTCATTCTCCGGATCGATAATAAATATTTCGGTTCCAAACATCATGCTGCGCAGAGCCTCTAGCTTTACTGCAAAAGACTTACCAGCACCAGATTTTGCAAATACTACCGAGTTGCCATTTTCCAGGCTAAATCGATCAAAAATAACCAGGCCGGAGTTGTGCATGTTAATACCGTAGAGGACGCCGCTGTCCTGGCTTAAGTCGGCCGAGGTAAAAGGAAAACTAGTACTAAGTGCACCGGTACTCATGTTGCGACGAATCTGCAGCTGATCCAGGAACTGCGGGACGGTGCTGTTAAGGCCCTGTTCTTGCTGAGACGAGGCCGGTTTAGAATAAACGAGCTGCTGGCCTAGGATTGACTCGACTTTATGAGAAACGAACTCTAATTCGTCCATAGCATTCGCGTAAATCGTAAAATACAAACCAAAACGGAAAAAGCGTTCTTCGCCAACTTGCAGCTTATCGCGCATATCCTCGGCATCAAGAATAGCCGCTTGTTTGCTCGGGTCACGAACTCGGCCTTTTTCGCCATCAATCTGGATACCTGCCTCTAGTTGGCCAACTTTTTTCCGTAAGTTCTCTAGCACCACCTGACTTTCGACCGGATAAATATACATTGACAGGTCAATAACTTCGTCTAGGTTAACCATACTGCTTAACCAACCAGTATATAGCTGGCGAGGATAGCCAAAAACGTAGTAGGTCCTCGCAAAGCGAGTTCCCAGGTGGAAGTAATTGGGCTTGAAGTCTAAAGAACTAGGGGCTATGAAGTCTCTAAGAGCCGTAATACCCTTACGAAAAGCCTCTTCGACTTCCTGCTGTTCCCTAACCTGCTGGTTTTGGGCTAAAGCAACAGGGTCATTGGCTGCTGAGGGCTTCTTTTTACCAAACGCCATTACTGAAGGCTCCTATCTAAGCCTGGTTGCGGTGCCATGCCCTGCCCCTTAGTAACAACCGGTGCCGTAAGATCGTTAAAGTTTTTGAGCTGTTGGCGGGTGGCCGTGTCGGGGTTGTAAGTATCATAGTACAGTTCAATCAATTCCTGGGTATCTAGTGGTAACCCCTGAACACCACATTGCATTAAGCCGCTGAGGATTGCCTGAACACGGTTACGTAGTTCGGTTTTAGCCTGCTCTAGCACCTGTTCGTTAATGACCACATGGTGCTCTTTTTTGTTGAACAGATCAGCGACACCCGTGAAGAAGTTCTTACTGTTGGTTATTGCCTTTTGGACGTCCGCCACTGGGAAGTACGGCATGATCATGTAGAATTTCTTATCCATGATGTTGGTTTGAGATGACAAGTCGCCCATAAACTGTATGTAGTCTTCCATTAACATTGCTAAAAGCATATTGTCGTGTTCGGCACGGATTTTATCTAGCTTCTCGATATACGGTTGCAGGTCAACTTTTTGGGAGCGAATAAATATTTGGACTGGAAAATACAGGGAGTTAAGGAAGCCCTGGTAGCCGGATTCAACGGCCTCTTGTTCCTGCAGGCTCATTAAATCGAAGTTAATTGATTTGAGCATAACTACAGACCGGAAGGATCCATCATTCATGATGACGATGCCATCACGGATCTCGGCAATCTGCAGAGTGTTCTGGGTACTGTTAGGGTTGGTCTTTTTACCGGCTAAATCAGGTCCGGTATTATTTACAGCTCCGCCAGCTGGGTTAAAATTACCCATTTGGGGAACCGGTTGAGTATTGTTTTGTGTTGAAGGACCCATGATTTTTTGCACACCCTAGTTGAATTAATCTACCGGAGGGAGATGATGACCTCGTCTTTACCTAATTTGTTGTCATTATTGGCCTGACGGGCAATGGTTGCCACCGATAAATCATTGTTGTTAGCAAGTCCCATTATAGCAGGATTAGGGGCTGGTGTCACAGGGGCTAGAGGCGGTGGGTCGATAGCATGTTGGGCCTTAACAACTGGTGTTGTATCGGGTTGTAAAACCGGCGTTTGGCCGTAGGCGTTTGGCTGTCGTGGCGGCAAAGCTGGCACGGCCGGGCTAGTATCAGGAGCTGCCGGGAGAGTGGTACGAATTTGATCCATGTGGTCAATAAGTGCTTGCCGATGAGCTTGGTCGTTGGCTTGGACGAGCTGATTCATCTGTTGGGCAACCGGGCTGTTCTGGGTGTCTAAAATATCATCCGATGAATGAATATCCAGGACAGGTGAAGCGGTTGCAATCAAGCTATCGGGGCTAACTAAACGGTCGGAGGCTTGGTTGGTATAGGTTGGGTTGGTGTATAGGTTGACGTCGACGCCTTTAATAGCCCAGCCTCGGGTGTCGATAGTTTGTGCTAGAGCTTGCAACCGGCTTTTGACTTGTGTCTCGTCAAGGCCATTAGTAAGATTTTGTTCGATCTTTTTGGGAACTGTTATTGCAACCAGTTGCTGGAGGCCAGTCTGATCCCAAATTCGAAGCCGTGGCTTCAAAAAAAAACGAATCTTTGCTAACAGCCAGATCTCGGAACTTTGGTCGTGCCCAAAAGGCGCGGCCAAAACCCCGAATAATATGGCGGGTGGTAATAACGGCACAACTAGCAAAGGCTGAACTAAAGCCAGACGAAACATTATGTAGCAAAGTACCACGACAATAACAGCGTAAATGAACTGCCTTAAGCTAAGTGGACCGAGTAATTTATCTTCGGCCTCAATATCTTGAATAACTTTATAGTTTGCCATTCGTATACCTTTTGATCACTAGTTCTATTCCCGATCTCTGATGCGTCGCATGTTCTCATCCATGGAACGTGCCATGCCCCCGGTTCCAATTTGACCTTGTACTGCTCCTTGAACTGGAAGTGGTAATTGTTCGCCGAGGATTGGCGAAAACATTCGTGCACTACCGTCAGGATTAAGTAATGGGGTGCCACTTGCGTCGGTCATCGGAGCTGAATCTACCCGGCGTATTTCTTCATCCGCACCACCAATCGTGTCGGCTAAACCAAATGCTTCGGCGGCATTAGTTCCTGTTGCACTCGAAGCATTCTTAATGGTTTCCTCAATATTGGTGCGTGCAGCGATAACAGACTCTCTATTCATTGTAGTTTGACCACCAGGGGCTACATATGCACGTACTGCTTCTGCGTATTGTTCTGCATGAGCATCTGCCATATTTTTATAACTTTGTGCGTGCTCTCTTCCCAATGAAAAGGTGTCGATGTTTTCAAAACCCGCAGATGTCATATTTGCGTTCCACGCCTGCCTTGTTTCACCAGCATTTCTTGCGCGCAAGGCACCCATGTCATTACGACCAACTTGCTTACTAGTAAACTTAATATTTTCGCGCAAGCTATCCCCGAGCACGCCATTACCTCCCGCAATACGCTCGACGGTTTCCATAGCATCAGCAGAGTTTTCGTAGCCCGTTTTGTTCGTCGCAAGCTGTTGTCCAGCAGCGATTTGGCTGCTTCGGCCATAGCCGATTCTTTTTGCTGATATCAAGGCTGAGCTGAGAGCCGCCCCAGACATACCCCTAGCCCGGAGTGCTGTTTCTGCTTCGTTTTCATTTGAGTAGGTCAAGGCACGCATTACGTCATCCTTGTACATCGCTCCTTTCCACCTATCAGTTTTCATCATCTCCCCGGAACTAATGGCTCCATTTTCGTCATCAAACACCTTACCTCGGGCACCTAGTCCAAAGCCATTTGATGGGCCTCCGGCAAGACCTCGACCCACACGATTCAGTCTACCCGTAAAAGCATTAGAACCCTTAAAGCGTTGCCCTGTTTTGGTATTGTACCGAATTTTCTTAGCTTCATTTTTACGCACACCGCTCAAAGCGCCAAATACGCCCTTGTTCCTGCTGTTGACGGCCCCAGCTA
>JBAXGG010000017.1:0-15800 GCA_037139495.1 Candidatus Saccharimonadota bacterium
CGAACCCCCGATCGTGGAACCAGAATCCACTGCCTTACCACTTGGCCAATCCCCATTACTTAACGACTGGTTGATTATACTAAAAATAACATCTTTCGGCTAGAGATGAACGGACAAAATACTGTACCATGTATGTAGTGAGAAATAATATATGGCGACTGATTGGTGTAGCTGGCACGATTGTTTGTGCGGGATTGTTTATTATCCACCCTAGCTGGCCGACACCAGATAAGCTAATCATATTCTTAACTTTTGTTTTTATGACAGTTGGTCAAGCTAAAGAAATGCTTAAACATCTACTCCCTTTTGTCGCACTACTGTTAGTTTACGAATCATTCCGGGGTCTTGTACCTCAACTTAACAGCCATGTTAATTACATGTGGATGGTCTCGGCCGATAAGTTCCTGTTTGGCCGCTTGCCGACTCATACATTGCAGAATTGGTGGTGGCATGGTGCAGTCCAGTGGTTCGACTTTATTTTTTACCTGGCCTATATGCTGCACTTCATCATTCCGATAAGCCTGGCGCTGCTGATCTGGAAGTACCGCGAAAAGTCGTACTGGCAGTACGTCAGCACTTACTTAGTAGTTTCATTCTTTGGGTTTCTGACGTTCTTGATTTTCCCTGCCGCACCGCCGTGGCTAGCATCAGATAAGGGCTTGATTCAACCAATTACTCGAGTATCTAGCTATATATTCGGAGCCCTTGGGGTCCAGAACTTCCCTTCGGTATATAACAAGATTTCGCCAAACCCGGTTGCGGCCGTGCCTTCGTTGCACGCCGCCTACGCTACCTTACTTGTAATCTTTGTCTACAAATTATTTGGCTGGCGCTGGGCATTGTTGGCATGCATCTATCCGTTACTAATCTTCGTCGGTACGGTTTACATGGGCGAGCATTATGCAATCGATGAGATATTAGGCATCGTCTATGCCGTTGGAGCCTACTTGATTGTTAGTTGGATTTTTAGCGACAAGGTTACCCGGACAATAAAACAACGTCTTTCGCGGGCTTAACTTGCTACAATAACAGTATTATGGCTGTACCAGCAATCCAGTTTAACCACGTCAGTAAACACTGGGGCTCAAGCGTTGGAGTCAGCGACCTTAATTTAAGCGTCCCCCAGGGGGTAGTTTTTGGCTTTCTTGGCCCCAATGGTGCTGGCAAAACTACCACCATCCGTATGATGATGGATTTTATAAGGAGCAGCGAAGGCTCGATTAAAATTCTTGGCTTGGACAGCAAAACAGATTCTGTTGCTATCCATAATCGGATTGGCTACTTGAGCGGTGACATGGAAATGGATCGACGTTTGACCGGCAAACAGTACCTAGAGTACGTTGCTAACCTACGCGGCAACGTGCCATGGGCGACCATACAAAAGCTTATCGAAAGACTAGACTGCCAAACCGATAAAAAGCTGGCCTACCTATCGCGTGGTAACAAACAAAAAATTGGCTTAGTTGCCGCCTTGATGCACAACCCTGATCTTTTAATTCTAGACGAGCCGACCAGCGGCCTAGACCCCCTAATCCAGCAAGAATTCAAAAAGATTATAGCCGAGTACCGGGCAAAAGGTAAGACATCCTTTATTTCTTCGCATGTGCTGAGCGAGATTCAAGAAACTTGTGACACCGTCGGTTTTATCCGCGAAGGTAAACTAGTTGACGTTCAACCACTAAAATCTCTCCAACAAAAGTCTCTGCGCAAAGTCCGAGCTACACTGAGCAAACCAAAACCGACTGCCCTCAGGGGTATTAAGGGTATCCACGACTTAAAAGTCAGCGGTCGAGTGGTCACCTGTGATGTAACCGAAAATTTCGAAGGATTACTAACAGCCCTGGCCAAACTGCAGGTTAAGGATATTGTTATCGAGGAAGCCAGCTTGGACGACTTGTTTATGCACTACTACGTCGGCAGCAATGAAAGCGACGGAGACAACCATGCTTAATAACGTTTTTAGGAAAACTCTGTACGAAAAGCGTTGGATGACACTAGCCTGGGCCGCAGGATTTTTTGCCATGACCATTTTAACCATGTCCTTTTACCCCTACTTTAAGAATGCCGGTTTTGGTGACTTGTTCGCCAACGCACCCAAATCAATTCAAAATATTATTGGCGCTGCCGCAGATTACAAAACTGTTACCGGCTACGTTGATCAGCAAATTTTTGCTATGCGCATGCCAATGCTGACAATAATTATGTCGATAAGTTTGTTTTTTAGTATCGGAGTTGGCGATGAAGACCGAGGTATACTAGAGACCCTACTGGCTCAAACGGTTTCGCGCAGCAAAGTTTATTGGCAAAAATTTTTAGCGGGCGCTCTGCTATTAGGGCTAGCTCATTTGGCAATTATCGCTGGCGTTATGGCAAGTTACCCAATCGTCCACGGCTCGGTCGCTTTTGACCGCTTACTGATGGCTACGTTTGCCTGCTGGCTATTAAGTTTGGTTTTTGGGACTATTGCCTACATGGCTGGAGCCATCACCGGCAAACGCGGATTAACTATAGGGACAGCTAGTGGCTTGGCTTTTGGTTCCTACCTAATCAGCTCCCTGGCCCCTGCAGTAGATAAATTAGCCAGTGCCGTAAAATTCACTCCCTTCTACTACTACAACACCCCGGCCGTTGGCCAACACGGGCTTAAATTAACTAACGTACTGGTATTAGTTATTTCTATTTTTGTATTATGCGTTGCTGGTTTGCTCGTCTTTAGACGACGCGATTTAGTTCGTGACTAGTTGTCATCAGCTTCCTGAACAATTAACTCAACGGAATCGCTTAGATCTTGGTATGAACGAAGCCGCTCTTCAACTAGCTCAACAGAATTAAAATGATTAGCAATAACGTTTGACCTATAGGCATCGGGAAATATTAACCGGATCATTTCGAGGATGCGGTCTGCTTTTGCTGCGGATATAAAAACTCCCCTACCCAACAAGCTCTCATGCAACATCAACAAACCAAAACCTTCTTTCAGGTTTTTAAAGTCTTTATCGATCCGAAAATCCGATTCAAGACCGCGGACTTTACTGTAAGATCTGCTAATTGAAAGATGTGCTTTTATGTAATCGCTCTGACCATCCACGTCAACGTGATAACCTCCTAAAACGTTATTCATATAAATAGAGTTACCAAGCGCGCTCATAGCTTGCTCCGCAAAAATCCAATCAAGGACCACACCGCGGATATTATCCGATCCGTCGGGTGGTAATTCAGTTTTCTTGAAAACTGCCTCTAGAAATTCGATCTTTTCACAAGCATCTTTTTCGCTGACAACTAATACCCTTTTCCATTCATGCACAGCATCTTGGCCAGTAGCTACTCTAACAGCCAAAGAATTTTGAGATATCTTTTGAACTCCCAAGTATGATCGGTTAGATAATCCATCCTCGCCTTTTTGATCAAACTGGTTCTCTCTAATAACCAAGTTAAGTTCTCTAAGGTGAGTTTCGAAAATGTCTACAAACCCAGCATTTAAACCAAGCCTAGCACAGGCATCAATAACTGGCGAAGCTTGCTGGTTAGCATATGTTGTATCATAATTCCTAAAAGTCACGCCTTCTGCCACCCCAGGAAGAAAGAACAGTATATTTTCGTTTGGGGTTGAATTACTAGTCTCTGTCATTTATCTACTATACCACTTTGTAGTATTTTTGGCCACGACAATACCGGTGGAATCTTCGTAACGGACCCAGCCAAACTGACGACTATCGGAACTACTGGCCAAGTTGTCCCCTAGTACGAATATTTCATCCGGACGGATGTCGCTGATGCGTTTAATTTTTTCAAGGCCATTATGTTCGAACATAATAATCTGGCCGACCCGTGGCTTAACCCGCCACTGCAGTACTAAAATTAGTTGCCCCGATTTGAGCGTCGGCAGCATACTATCGCCAATAACCCGCCGAATGGCGAAGGGAGCTTTAGGCAGGGTTTTTAGTCGCCCAGAAGATCTTGGCAATGTCATCAATCATCTCTAGCAATTTATCGGCTTCTGCAACTTCTAAGTGATGTTTGCACTCGCCGGCCTGTTTGGTAGCTTTCCAAAACTTGTCGTGCAAGTCGGGGTATTTGTCCAGATGTTCGGGCTTAAAGTAGTCGGTCCACAGCACCCAGAGGTGATGCTTGACCATATCAGCGCGTTGTTCCTTAATAATAATCGCTCGGGTCTTGTTATGATCGTCGAAGCTGGAATATTTTTCCATAATGGCTTTAACCGACTCAGCCTCGATGCGGGCCTGAGCTGGATCATAAACTCCACAAGGCAAGTCACAATGCGCGTAAACTAGTTTAAAAAATTTCATTAAGCCTCCACTAATTTTATTATTATACTCCTTTATTTTTCTTGGTTGCGCCACCTGGCGATTTCACCATGATGACCACTTAATAGCACTTGGGGAACTTTTTTGCCTCGAAATTCCTCGGGGCGAGTATACTGGGCGTGCTCGATAGCCTTATCGTCAGCCTGGAATGACTCCATCTCGGCCGATTCTTCGCCACCTAATACACCAGGTAGTAAACGCACTACGCTGTCGATTATAATCATGGCCGGTACTTCGCCGCCAGTTAGTACATAGTTACCTATACAGAACTGCTGATCGATGTAATCCACAACGCGCTCATCGTAGCCCTCATAGCGTGGGCAAACAATAATCAGGTTCTGGTTACTAGCAGCCAGTTTTTTAGCGTTAGATTGCTTGTAAAGCTCACCGCGCGGAGTTGGCAAGATAACTAAGGCACCTGGGCTTTGCTTTTTGGCATGCTCAATCGCCGCCACTAGTGGTTCGGGCATTAGTAGCATCCCGTCGCCACCACCGTAAGGAGTGTCGTCAACTCGATGCCGCGGGCCAATACCAAAGTCACGCAGGTTGATGTATTCAAACTGCACGGCCTTTTGCTCCTGAGCTTTCCAAAGCATGCTGGCGTTCAGCACGCCAGGAAACATCTCTGGAAACAGGCTAATTATCTGGATTTTCATCTGGAGCTACAAGTCGAGGTCGTCGAGTTCGGCTAATTCTTTGCGAGTCTTGCTGAGGTTGCTGCTAGCGTCATCTTCGGGCGCTACTTCAGGCTCTTCGGCTGGCTCTGCCGGTTTTTCGGCTTTTTCGCGTTTTGGTTCTTCTTCAGACTTAGGATTTTCTTGACGTTCTTCGTTACGTTCTTCGCGAGGGGCACGCTCTGGGCGCTCTGGACGTGGTGCGCCGTTGTCGACAATCTTTAGGTTATAACGAGCGTCGTTTTTTGTACCAAGGGCACGCAATAGAGTCCGTAAACTTTGAGCGGTTGCACCACGCTTACCAATTACACGCCCGAGGTCTTCGGGGTCAACGGTAAGCTCTAGGAGCACGCCTTTTTCGTCGATTGTGCGTTCTAATTTTACAGCGTCGGGGTTACTGACTAAAGACTTTACTATGTATTCAATGAACTGTTCGTCTATGTTGCTCATCTGGTTCCCTTCCATTACTGACATTCTCATTATAGCGCACTTAGCGTGAGCGATTTGTAGAAATTATTCTTTTTCGGTGGCTAGAGCTTCTTTAGCTGTAGCTGCTTCGGCAGGAGCTTCTAGTTCTGGAGCGGCCTCTTCGGCGACTGGCTCTTCTGGAGCTGGAGCTTCTTCTTTAGGTTTTTCTTCTTTTGGCTGGTTTTTTCGCAGCTTTTCAGCGTTTCGCAGTTTACCAGCTTTTTTGTTGTCGAGTTCAACCCAACTAGGTAGCTTTACGCCTTCTGCCTTAAGCAGGCCGGCGACCCGCTCGGAGGGGCGGGCACCATTCTTTAGATACAACTCGGCTTTTTCCTTGTCGATCTGAACAGTTTTGCTGTGCGGATTATAACTACCAAGTAAGCAGACAAAACGTCCACTAGTTGGAGTCCGCCGCGAGTCCTGGACTACCATCCGGAACTGCGCATGGCCTTTGCGGCCGGTTCGTTGCAAGCGAATCGCTAACATAGGTGATTGCTCTCTTTCTTAAGTTAGTTTATATACAATCAGATGCTTATTTTACAGATAATCACCTCTGTTGTCAAATCCTGGTTTGGGGCGTTCGATTTGGTGTCTGGCGCGAAATTTTTTAAATTTCAAATAAAATCATTCCACGACAACTAATATTTCTAACATACCCAAAATTTTATAGGCCCCAGGAAGCAAGCCACCAAACAGATTAGCTATTATCGTATCGATCCAAAGCCACTTGTGCAGCAGCCTGTTGACCAGCTTGCTTGCTAGGACCAGTGCCCTGCCCGCGTAAAGTTCCGTCGATGTAGACCCCAACAGTAAACACTTTGTCGTGATCCGGACCCTCTTCACTAATAACCTTGTAAACAGGGGTGCTATTATCCCGGCTTTGGGCTTGTTCTTGTAAAGAAGATTTAGCATCCATCCAAGATCCTGTTTTCAAAATCTCTTCAAAAGTTATTAACAAACTGTTTTCAATAAACTTCTGAGCTGCATCGTAGCCTTGGTCTAAGTAAATGGCGCCCAGAACAGCTTCGTAACTATTGGCTAAAATTTGATCACGGGCTCTGCCGGTGCCGCGCTTTTCGCCACGACTAAGTCGAAGCATCGGTTCAAAACCACAGCGTTTAGCGGCTTCGCCAATACTTTCTGTACGCACTAAAGCACTGCGCCAGTTTGTCAAAATTCCTTCCGGTTCACTAAAATGGGTATACAAAAAATTAGTAACAACTAGCTCTAACACTGCATCACCAAGGAATTCCATTCGTTCGTTGTGACTTTGAGAGGTTTTTTTATGCTCGTTTACGTAAGAACGATGAGTGAAAGCCCTAACCAGCAGGTCAATGTCACCGAATGTGACGCCAAGTGTGTCACTGGCAAATTGTTGGTAGGCGTTAGAGTCTTGCATCTCTTATTTTCTTTAAAGCTAATAAAATAATCTTACCGATGTCATCGTACTCTATCTTATCAAGCGCCTCAGCAGTAGAAAACCACTTAATACCGTTCATCCAATCTTCTGGCTTGATTTTGTCGGTGTCGCCTTGAGCTTGAACCAAAAAAATTTCGGTAGTCATCAGAACTAGACGGTCTTGACGTCGGTAACGGAAGTTAATTTTGCCTAACCAATTGTAAACTCTAACCTTCATTAGACCAGTTTCTTCGCCGATTTCGCGTTCTGCGCATTGCTTAGCGGTTTCGCCCTCTTCTATGTGGCCTTTAGGTATAGTCCAGCGGTTCTTGGCATCTTGGATTAGCAATATTTCTATCTGGCCTTGTTTGTTCCGTCTAAAAACAATTCCACCGGCAGTTGGTTCGCGGACTACTTCTTTAATAGTAGGCCTATGGGTGCTGACAAAATTGCGGAAGCCTTTGATTGGTTTAGGGCGCTGGGGCATTTTATGCTTTCTTAGTCTTAATTGATTCGGGAGGTGCTTCGGCGGCAATCTCACGATTACGTAATACCGTTCCAAGGACACCGTTAACAAATTTGGAAGAGTTCTCACCGCCGAAAGCTTTGGCTAGTTCGACAGCCTCGTTAATAACAACTTTTGGTGGTACTGAGGGCTCATGTAGTAGCTCATACAAACCTAGTCGCAAAACTGTCCGATCCATGCGAGCAATCTGATCGATTGGCCATTCTGGCGCAACCGGTTGCAGAGCGGCATCCAAATCGTCTTGTTCATGAATAACGCCTTTGACCAATTTAACTATAAAGTCTTGGTCCTCAATTGTGTCCTTATAACGACGAATGTTACGCTGCAGGATTTCGTCAATATCCAGGTTGGTGTCGTTACACGACAAACGGAACTCTTGTTCATAGAGTGTTTGCAGTGCGACGATTCGACCTAGGTGACGATTTGATGCCATGTTGTTAAGTTCCTCTCATCGGCTGATACTTTTAGTATAACCGACTAAATACAAAACGTGCTTACGCTTCGTTAATTGTTCTGGTATTTTTCTTACCGAACTCTTTGCGAGTAGTAAAAGCTTTGACCGGCGATTTAGCATTGACCTTGCGGGCCAGGTTGACCACCAAATGACTACGACGAGTACCGGTACGACGTGGACTGGTTCGTTTTTTGGGCTTACCCATATGTAAAAACTACTCCTTATTACTGAATATTATCTGATAAACTTGCTTTGATTATAACCTGTTTCCCTGTTAATGACAAGTTATAAAGCATAACAGGTATTGACAACAATAGTGTTTGGCTTTATAATAGCCTAGTTATGTTTGATGCTACTACAGAAAAAAGACAAGGAATTCCAGCCCACAAACGCTGGGGGTTCCTTGATCCAAACGTCAAAAACCCTAATCTCGGCGATATTCGTAAACGTTGGTTTGTAGGTGCAGCCGGAATCCTTTTGGTGGCCGCAAGCTTTGCTAGCTGGAGGGAGAGTCAGGAACCAAGGTACAGCTCACCTCTCAATTCACATACAAAGACTTCTGCCGGTTATTTGGTAAGTGATTATGATAGTTGCATGAAAAGAGCCAGTGGTTTGGTCATTACTGATGTAGCTGCGGGCAGTGTAGCAATACAGCTTTGCCAAGCCGAAAATAATTTATCACTGGCTGGCCAAGAACAACCTCTAAAAAACACCCCCTCGGCGGCTGAAAATTCTACTTCACTACCAGGCTAACCAGTTTATGTGGTACGTAGATAGTTTTAAAGACTTGTTTGCCATCTAGGTGTAGTTTAACCTTACTGTTAGCTTGAGCAGCCTCAGTAATAAAGGCTTCGTTGCTGTCAGTTGGAACCTCAATTTCGGCCCGTAATTTTCCGTTAACTTGAACGGCAATTTTGATAAAGTCAGTAACTAAATACTTTTCGTCCCATTCTGGCCATTGGGTAGTGTGGATAGAATCTTTATGTCCCAATTGTTGCCATAATTCTTCTGTAATATGCGGCGCGAACGGCGCCAGTAGCTGTAATAATGCCTTCAGAGCTGGTTGCCAGTCTTTGGACTGATAAGAGTCTTTGGCTTTAAGTTTATAGAGTTCATTAGTGAACTCCATCAAGGCTGCAATAGCTGTGTTAAAGCCCATCAAATGCAAATCTTGGCTAACCTTTTTGATGGTTTTATGTGTAGCGGTAACTAGGGCAGAGTTAAGAACTTCTGATTTAGAATTTACTTCTAAGTATTCCTGAGTTAATGTCCAGATCCTCTGTAAGAACCGGAAGGTTCCGCCCAAGCCCTCGGGGCTCCACGGCGTTGTCTGGTCGTAAGGAGCCAGGAAAGCAATCGTTAAGCGGAGAGCATCAGCCCCATAACCTTGTTCAAGAATTTCGTTTGGGTTAAGAACATTACCCTTACTCTTGCTCATCTTGGTGCCGTCAGCGGCCAGGATAATCCCTTGACCGCGTCGAGCTTTATATGGTTCTGGTGTTGGTACTAGGCCTTGGTCGTACAGGAATTGATGCCAAAAACGTGAATACAGCAGATGGAGAGTAGTGTGTTCCATGCCACCCAAGTACATATCAACTTCACCCCAGTAGTCGAGCTTTTTACGGTCGGCAAAAGCCTTGTCATTATGAGCATCGAAATAGCGCAAGTAATACCAGCTACTTCCGGCCCAGTTTGGCATAGTATCGGTTTCACGCTTTGCCGGGCCACCGCACTTAGGGCATTTAACATTTACCCAATTGGTAATGGCCGCCAGTGGGCTTTCTCCGCTGTCGGTTGGTTCGTAATGCTCAACTTTCGGTAGTTCAACTGGCAACTGATTTTCTGGAACTGGTACAGAACCATGTTTGGCGCAGTGAATAATCGGAATCGGTTCGCCCCAATAATGCTGGCGACTAAAGATCCAGTCGCGTAATCGGTAATTAATCTTCTCTTCACCGTTGCCGGCTTTAACAAGATCAGCCACGATTTTTTCACGAGCCTCAGCTGACTTTATACCATCGTACATGCCAGAATTGATCATAATGCCTTCTTCATGGGAGCATTCATCGTCAGCTGCGTTGTTTTTTACAACTCGCACTATCGGCAGATCGAACTTTCTTGCAAACTCGTAGTCACGTTCGTCGTGAGCTGGCACGGCCATGATTGCACCAGTGCCGTAGCTGGTTAGGACATAGTCGGCAATCCAAACTGGAACCTTTTCTCCATTTACCGGGTTAGTGGCATGGGCGCCGCTAAAGACGCCGGTTTTTTCTCGGTCGGTGTTTTGACGTTCGATTTCGGACTTGCCCTGAGCGGCTTTAATGTAGCTATTGACGTGTTCACGCCGATCGTCGGTAGTGATTTTAGCGACTAATGGATGTTCGGGAGCCAAAACAACGAAGGTGGCACCAAACAATGTGTCTGGTCGAGTCGTAAAGACACGCACGGCATCCCCGCCAACTTTAAAGTCGACTTCAGCACCTTTGCTACGGCCGATCCAGTTGATCTGTTGATCGGCAATTCGGCTAGGGTAATCAACGTCTTTGAGGCCTTGGATTAAGCGATCAGCGTACTTGGTAATCTTAAGTAGCCACTGATTCAAGGTCTTCTTTTCGACTAGTGTGTCGCAACGTTCGTGGCGTCCATTGACAACTTCTTCGTTAGAAAGGCCGGTTTTACAGTGAGGGCACCAGTTAATGGCAACTTCAGCCTGGTAGGCCAGGCCTTGTTTATAAAACTGCAAAAAGAGCCACTGGGTCCATTTGTAATAGTCAGGATCGGTGGTTTTAAAAGCCCGATCCCAGTCGATGCTGTAGCCTAAAGAGTCGAATTGCTTTTGAAAATTATCGGTATTAGTTTGGGTAGCCAGCTGAGGGGCAATCTTATTTTTGATGGCATAGTTTTCGGTCGGTAGTCCAAAGGCGTCATAACCCATCGGGTACAAGACGTTATAACCGTTCTGACGTTTATGCCGAGCCACAACATCACCCAGCGTATACTCGCGAACATGCCCCAAGTGCAAACCGTCACCAGATGGGTAGGGGAACTCTGTCAACATTACATACTTAGGTCTCTTGTTATCAAAGTCAACCGCCCGATACAGCTTATTGGAAGCCCAGGTTTTTTGCCACTTAGGCTCCAGCTCTTTGGGATTGTAGCGTTTCATATCTGTTTATTATACGAATAAAGCAGTCTAAAAGAAAATGCCATGCTGCGAAATAGCATATTAGTACAGATAAAGCTGTATTTAAAGTAACTGACTAAAACTGCTTGAGAAAGTTGGTGCTAAAGGCAGTGTCGAGTTTTTGCTTATCCTGCCAGCGGGACTCGGCATAATCAACCAGACGGCTAACCAAATCTACATTGGCGATTCCAGCTTTGTTCCAGTTGTGACTGTAAAGACCGCCGGGTAACGGGTTGATTTCGTTGAAGAATACTTCTTGGGTTTTACTATCAATCAGCATGTCAACACGTGCAATGCCAGTACAGCCAACTGTTTTGTAGACATTCAACCCTACGCTGACCGCCTTGTCGTAAAGTTCTTTGGAGACATTGGCCGGAATCTGGCTATAGCCCTGGGCACCCTGTGTACCAGACTTCTGACCACCTTTTTTGCCATTCTTTTTACCACCCTGCATGTACTTGGTTTCGAAGTCAAAAAAATCCTCAGAATGAAGTATAGGTTGCTCAAGTAGGGCCGGTACTGGCACTTCATTGCCGATGATCGGCAAAGTGACCTCGATCAGGTTATCAACAGCTTGCTCCACAATGACTCGGTCGTCATAGTGAGCGGCTACTTCTAAGGCATTCATCAGCAGGCTTTTTTCGGTCACTCGAGTAATACCAATGCTGGAGCCTAGGTGAGCCGGCTTAACAAACAGCGGGTATTTTAGGGCGTCGATTTCTTTAAGAATTCTGGTTTGGTTTTGAGAAAGATCATGGGAATAAAACCAAGTCCACGGAGTACTGGCAATCCCGGCCGACTGTGTGACCTGTTTCGACAAAACCTTGTCCATAGCCACGGCACTGGCAGCGACGCCACAACCAATATAAGGAACGTTAGCCATTTCTAAGATGCCCATCAATTCGCCATCTTCGCCGTGCGTGCCGTGCATTGCCGGAAATACCATATCTATCTTTTTGGACTGCTTCCGTCCAGCAAAAGAACCTGGTTTGAATAATGTTAAGCTACCGTCAAATAACAGTTGGGTTTTAGGAGCTTTGCGCATTAATTCATCAATACCGGAACCCTGGTATAGACTGATGTCTTTAAGCTTTTCGTCCCAATACCAGGCCCCGTCTTTAGCGATGTAAATTGGCTCGACCTGAAATTTTTTTGTAAGTTCCAGGGGTTTGATAATTGCCGCCAAAGCCGTGATTATAGAAACGTCGTGTTCGGCCGAGCGGCCACCAAAGATAACGGCTATGGTTTTCATTCCTTTTAGTATACTACTTTTCCGATTGCCGATGGTTAATTGTAATTGTCGGTCCAGTCGTTCTGGAGCATAACTACATCACCGGCAGCCAATAAGTGTTCCAGGTTGGTATAGAAGTCTAGCGGATAGTGTTCTATCTGGAGTTCGCCCTGGTAGTTACCCTGTTTAAGCCCGGCTTCGATATATTTTGTGACCGAGTTTAACATCAGTACCAATTTGTCAGGGTTGGCAGCAGCAATCGCTTTACCTAGCTCGATGTGTACGGCTTCAGTTTCGACTCCCTGGTCAACCAAGCCAGGCGTTACATATATCCGTCGTCTAGCTGGTAAATCTTTTAGCAGCACCAGGCCAGCCCTGAGGCCATCAATATTGCCGTTATAAGTATCGTCCAAGATCCAGGCCCCGTTTAAGGAGCGGGGCTGCATACGGTACTCAAATGGCACGGTCTTAGCCACTCCGGCTTCGATCTGAGTTTTACTAAGTCCAAGTTGGTCAGCCAGAACCGCTGCTAAAGCCAGCGGGCCAACCTGGTGACGACCTAATAGGCCGCTTTTTAGATTAAGGTGTTGCTTACCCTTGGACATCTCAAACGAGGTACCGGTAAAACCAACTTTAATGTCGGATATCTTCCAGCCCATAACTTTCTCGGAGTTGTAGGTGTGGTAATCGGGTTTAATAAAGCTTTTTGTTGCCTCAGAGTCGGAATTTACAAAGGTTTTGTTAGCTCCTACGGCTTTCGCTAACGAAAATATATCCTTTCCAGCAGCTTGCAAGCTAGGATAGTGGTCAAGGTGAGCCGGCGCCAGACCGGTAATAACACCGATGTTTGGCTGAGTAGTATT
The DNA here is from genome assembly GCA_037139495.1 of Candidatus Saccharimonadota bacterium. GTDB lineage: Bacteria > Patescibacteriota > Saccharimonadia > Saccharimonadales > JAUPVS01 > JAUPVS01. The sequence goes on from JBAXGG010000017.1 coordinate 13,125, forward strand.
AGCAAATCTAACCACATCGCCTGGATTACCCTCGCCATATTCGATAATCAACACGTCTTCATCACCTTTTAACTTTTTTGCGAAATAGGCGTGCGAGACGGCAACATTTTTGTTCGCAGGGGTAGCGGCCACATTCTTTCCTTGCTCAAGAACTGTTTTTAGGAGTTCTTTCATGCTAGTTTTACCGTAGCTCCCGGCCACCGCGATGGTAGTACCGGGATGTTTAGCGAAAATAGCTTTGGACTCATTAATCAACTTTTTGTGAAGTGGCTTAATAACTAACAAGCGACCTAAAGCCAATGGGAGAACCAGTAGATGAGCCCAGACAAATGGATAGGTTATCACCAATAAAGTTCCACATAGAGTCAGGGGTAGGCGACCACGGTGGTTGCCTAAATAAAGTAAAGCTAGCCCAAGAACTACCTGTAAAACCATGCCTAACGAAATCAATAGAAGCAGTGAGCTGGCAACCCGGGTCTTTTCTAATTTTCGGCGATACATCACAGAAGAAAAATCTTTGGTTCGCCAGAACCACTTAAGATAAGGCTTGGCTTCGTACTCGGTGCTTTGAAGCATGTAAACAAGTGTCTGGGGATAATTTGGCGAAAACAAACTGATCAATAATCTCATGACACCAAAAAATCCTGAATTAAAGCCAAGCATTGAGCCTGTTGATCGTGGTGAACAAAATGCCCGGCAGACGCTAATATCTTCAACCTAGAACCCTGAATTAGCTGATTGTAGATTTCGCCGTACAATGGCGGTGTCGCTTTGTCGTTTTCTCCATATAACAATAGTGTCGGGAGCTTGAGCTTCGCGGCTTCGGCCTGGACGTCCTGTCGAACGGTTTGCTTGAAAGTTTCTTGCATATGTGGCACCAGTAGCATGTCAGAGCCAACCACGCCGTAGAGGCGCTTACGAAGCTGCTGCTTTTTTTCGATTGGCAGCCAAAAAGTTGCTGTCTTGCCGGTTTTAGCAATTATCTTAAGTAACAGGCGCTTAGTTTTTTGCTGATCACGAATGCCAGCAGCTCCAATTAAGATCAGCTTTTTTGCAGCCAGTTGCTTTTGTGCTAAACCATAAATCGCCAGAGCGCCCCCATTAGAATGAGCAACAATGGCATAAACTGGTTTTGAATTAATCTTTTCTAAAAAGGTTTGAACAAATAATGCGTAATCTTCTAACTTCCAGGCCTTATCGGGTGGCTGGCTGGCTCCAAAACCAGGTAAATCCAGTGAAATAACGCAGAATTGCTTAGCTAAGTGTTTCTGTAGATCGGCAAAAGATCGGCTACTATCTCCCCAACCGTGTAAAAACATAATAGTTTTGCCGGAACCGGTTTTACTATATTCGGTTAGCAACTTGTTCGTAATAACTTGCATTCTACTGGCCGTTTAAAATCGAACTAAGTTTGTTTTGCAGGTCGGCCTGGGTAATTGTTTTTATTGGAATGTCTGGGATGATCTGGGCGCCCCATTCTGCGTAGTCTATCTGGCGCGAGTTACCAATGTAGGTGACAGTAGCGAACTGATGCCCAATAGCGTCGATCTTAACGCCCAGCTTAATTGGCTGAGCGCCTTGGTATTTAACAGGATCAAGATTCTTAAGCTGATTTAGCCCCATTAAATTATCAACCTGCTTTATTAGTTGTATGTATTTATCGGGAGCTATTGAGGCAACGTAGCCATAGTAAAGGCGACCATCCTGCCGATTTTTAGCGACTTTTGTAAAATCAACGTCATAAACTTTATCGTTTTTGATTGAATTCATGACCTGTTCTCGTTGGCTAGCGCTAAAATTTGCAAACGGGAAAGCATCAAAGATAGCGTCAGCAAACACACCACTCGTAGCATTTGCTGTACTTTGTTTACTCCACTGCCCGACGACCGGCTTAAAGTTTAATGGTTGCCCGGAAGGCGTCCTCTGGTTAGTTTCGATGCTTGTATAGCGAGAAAAACTGGCTTCGGGCGTGCCAATAGTTTCACTGGCAACCTTAATTTTCTGGTCGCCACCCTGCTGGCTAGACAACGTCGTAGTTTTAACGACGTTATGAGCGCCCAAACTAAGCTGGTCATACTGATCGAGTTTGGCGTTGGCATTACCGCTGACGGTATGTTTAGTCACTCCGCTAACAACTAAGTTATTATTAACGGCTGCCCAAAAAACAGTTTGTGGGTTGAGGTAGCTATAGTGCCACCATAACCAACCAGTTAATACCAACAGAGCCGTACCCCCACCTACTGTAATGCCGTAAAAGCGGGCTCGCCCGCCAGCTAAGAGTCTTTCTAAATATTCGTCTAACATATCCATTATTGTAACAGCTTTATTTTTAGGGGTGAATGCTGTAAAATTACAGATTGTTCACGGGGATATAGCTCAGTTGATTAGAGCGCTGCCCTGGCAGGGCAGAGGTCCAGGGTTTGAGTCCCTGTATCTCCACCAAAATTTCAATTCCAACAGATCAAAGAGAGTTCAGTAGAACAGCGGCTCTCTTGAGTAACCCCCACTTTTCTTGTAGAATGGCGGTGTTAGCGTGGCTCTTTAGCTCAGTTGGTAGAGCAGAGGCTTGAAGAGCCTTGTGTCCTCGGTTCGAGTCCGAGAGGAGCCACCATTTTATAATCCATGCGGGTGTAGCTCAGTTGATAGAGCGCTTCCTTGCCAAGGAAGAGGCCAGGA
>JBAXGG010000018.1:0-9646 GCA_037139495.1 Candidatus Saccharimonadota bacterium
CCCTCGACACCCTGCTTAAGAGGCAGGTGCTCTAACCAGCTGAGCTACTGGCCCGTGTTGATATCCCTAAATATGAACCCAACAATCTTACCATATACCCCTGTTAAACTCAAGCCGAGGGCGGGGAATGCGTGATGCTTATGAATTTTTGCTGAATAATTTGCCATAGGAGAGTATAATTACAGATAACTAAATAAAGGAGAGAACTATGCTAAATATATTAGCCGCAGCAGTCGATTACAGCTATAACGTCACAACAACATCCTCTGGTACTAGCTCTGTTGCTGGCATTTTGATAATGCTACTTTACCTAGTCGTCTTGGTGGTTGCTATTGCGGCCATGTGGAAGATATTTGTTAAAGCTGGCGAAGAAGGCTGGAAGTCACTTATCCCGATATATAACACTTGGGTGTTAATTGAGATTTCTGGGAAACCAGGTTGGTGGTTGCTACTAATGTTAATTCCATTTGTAAACTTTGTAGTTTGGATTATTGTGGCCCTAGAGTTAGCCAAACGATTCGGTAAAAGCACTGCTTTTGCGATCTTTGGTCTGATTATTTTCTCGCTCGTTGGTTACTTGATGCTCGGATTTGGTGATGCCAAATACGATGGCAAAAAGTACCAAGCCGTAGCTGCTAATTAATTAAAAAGTTCTTAAAAAAGCGTCCGTTTCTAGAGGAAAGGGCGCTTTTTTCATGCTACAATTACAGCAATGTCTAAACTACTCAACGGTCGGGATTTAGCCGACTATATTAAGGAGCGACAAGGTCGTCAGGTGCGCGCTCTGCGCCAAGCTAATGGCATGCATCCAAAATTAGCAATCGTGGTGACTGTCGACAACCCGATTATCGAGGTCTACATGCGCCTCAAAAAACAGTATGGTGCCGACATTGGCGTCGAGGTAGAAATTCATCGGATCAAACAGGCGGTAGCACCGGCTTTGATAGCTAAGCTTAACAACGACGATTCGGTGCACGGCATTATCACCCAGCTACCACTAGAAGACCCTAGTCAAACTGATGAGATTACCAATATGGTTAGTCCTACCAAGGATGTTGATGCGCTTGGTGCCAAGGCCAAGTTTGACCCAGCTACACCAATGGCCATTATGTGGCTGCTGGCCGGCTACAACGTTGATCTGCGTGACAAGCACATCCTGTTAATCGGAAAAGGCAAGTTAGTCGGCGCACCACTCGAGAAAATGCTTAAGCAGTCTGGTTTGGATGCCGAGGTGGCCGATCGGGATGTCAAAGACCTTAAAGCTACCGTCCTTAAAGCCGATATTATCGTTACGGCTACTGGTAGCCCAGCAATCCTGTACCCGGAAATGATAAAACCTGGCGCTGTGGTTGTTGATGCCGGCGTAGCCAGCGAGGATGGCAAAACTGTTGGCGACTTAGCGCCGAGTGTTTATGATCGTGATGATTTGACCGTAACACCAACCAAGGGCGGTGTCGGTCCATTAACTGTCTGCGCCTTATTTGAAAACGTAATCAGAGCGGTCACTCCGCAAGCTGTCTGATGAAGATTGGAGTTTTTGATTCTGGTATGGGCGGGAAGTCGGTGGCTAATGCTATCCAAAAAGCTTTGCCAGCGGACGAGGTTATCTACGTAAGTGACGATAAAAATGTACCCTATGGGTCAAAAACCTCAGATGAAATATATAAATTAGTTTTGCCAATTTTGAAAGATCTAGCCATCAAGGTTGATGTCATTGTTGTGGCTTGCAATACAGTTAGTACGACGCTAATTAACCCTTTACGGGAGGCCATTAAGACTCCACTTATTGCTATGGAACCGATGGTCAAGTCAGCCGCCGAACAGACAGATTCAGGTATTATTGCCGTTTGTGCCACGCCGACAACATTGGCCAGCAAACGCTACCAATGGCTTAAGGACAGTTATGCTGAGGGTGTAACAGTGCTACAACCAGATTGCAGTGACTGGTCACAGATGATAGAGAGTGACACCGTCAACCGACAGCACGTTCAGGAGCGGATCGAGGCTGTCTGCCAGGCCGGAGCCGATGTTATTGTGCTCGGCTGCACCCACTATCACTGGATAGAGGCCATGATTACCGAAATCGCTGATGACCGTGCTAAAGTTTTGCAGCCGGAGCAGGCCGTAATACGTCAACTGAAACGGGTTATTAAAGAGATTGAACAGCCAGCTTAAATTGTTCGCCACGCTCTTGGTAGTTGGCAAATAGGTCAAAACTGGCGCAGGCCGTCGAGAGCAAAACGACGTCACCGGGTTGAGCTTGAGCTTGGGCGGCGGCCACGATGCTGGCCATGGTTGTTCCGCCAGGCACTAAGGCACTGTAGCCGGCTGCTTGTAGGACAGCCTGGATGGCGGCGGCGGTTTGGCCGATTAACACCACTGAACGCACATTACCAGAGGCAACAACATGGGCCAGTTCGTCAAAAGTAGCTTGTTTATCGGAGCCGCCTAAAATGACAACTTTGGGTTCTTTGAAAGCCTGAATGGCCACGATTGCCGTATCTGGGGTAGTACCAAAAGAGTCATCGTAGTATTTAACATTGTTAACTTCGCGTACCAGCTCCAACCGATGCTCAAGTCCTTTAAATTCCCGGATAACTTTTTGGACTAGGTCTGAGTCATGGTTAATAATTTCCCAAGTAGTAGCGATGGCAGCACAAACATTCTCCAGATTATGCCGACCGATTAAAGCTATGTCACTAACTTTGCAAACAGCCGTCTCATTCATAAAGATAGTGTCGTTATTAAGATAGGCGCCGGAGGTTACCTGCGGCTCGGCACCAGCGACGGGGACTTCGTAGCTTATTTTGGTGGCCGCCGAAACACTAACGACTTTTTCTGACAGCGGGTTACCACGGTTATAGATAGCCAAATCAGTCTCGGTCTGGTAGGCGAATAACTGCTGTTTAGCAGTGACATATTCATCCATGTCGTTGTGCCAGTTTAAGTGTTCCGGTACGACCATTAAGCACGTCGCAACCCGAGGCGATTTTTTGATATCGATGAGCTGAAAGCTGGATAGCTCCAATATGACCCAGTCGTCTGGTTGGATGTTATTTTTCAACATTTCCAGTGGCGCCACACCGATATTACCGCCTAGGTGGATAGTTTTACCAGCAGCTTTGAGGAGTTCGGCTACGAGACTGGAGGTTGTTCCTTTGCCTTTGGTACCAGTTATGCCGATGATGTTGCGGCTAGGGCAGACTTTTAAGAATTCGTTGGTTACAGTAGTGACTTTATCAAGGATATTTGGGCTACCTGGGTTAGCTTTGGCAATGTCAGCCGGATGCAAGCCCGGTGTTCGGATTAACAGATCAAATTGGTCTAGATTCCTGAGATAGTCGGGTCCGGTTTGGCAGGCCACACCGTCTGGGATTCCCGCTGGCTGTTGGTCACAAACTGTTAAATGGTTACCATCTTTTTGCCAATAGCCCAATGAGGCCTGGCCTTCTTTTGCATAGCCTAGAATTGCAACCTTCATAAGCTACTTACTAAGCTGTTTTTTGACCAGTTCGGCAACTTGGCGTGGAGTCATGTCGGCCTTAAGGATAACTGCCACGACGCCGAGTTTTTTAACGTCATCAGGAATTTCTTGTTCACCCATGTTGGTCAGGATCACCACCTTGGTATTTTTACCCCAAGGAGTTTTACGCATTTTAGTCAGCATTTCGTCGCCGTTCATCTCTGGCATCATAAGATCTAACAATATAATGTCGGGCTTCATACTCTCGGCCAACTGCAAGCCAATAATGCCGTTTTCGGCAGTTTCTACCTCATAACCATCCGCTTCAAACTTGATGCGGTACATCTGTGAGATAGCTTGGTCATCTTCAACAATTGCTACTTTTTGTGCCATATGTGTTTAGTATACTACGGCAGTCGCTTTACTAGGACAATACTGATTGAATCTTCTCAACTACCTGAGCTGGCGTATGGTAGGCCTTGAGGATTAGACCAGAGACGTTCAGTTTTTTCATTTCGGGTGGAACTTCTTCGGCGCCGATGTTGGTAAAGAGGAAGACTTTAGTAGTTTTGCCGTGATCGGTTTGGCGGAATTTGGTCAACATTTCGGCACCGCCCATCTGGGGCATCATCATATCTAGTAGCACGACGTCGGGCTGAAAGTCCTTTAGTAACTCCAGCCCAAGCGCGCCGTTAGTGGCAGTTTTAACGGTAAAGCCCTCGGCCTCGAACTTAAGCCGGTACATCTGTAAGATAGCTGGATCATCTTCGATAATCGCAATTTTGTGAGCCATACTTTCATGTTACGCCTGCTAAGGGCAAATGCAACTAGGCTATGCTTAAAATCTCTTTGGCGATGTCAACAACCTGAGCTGGAGTGTGGTGAGCTTTAACGATATACCGGTCGATATTTAGGAGCCGCAGGTTGTGTGGAGCTTCGTCGCGACTGATGTTGGTTAAGATAATTACCCGGATACCAGCACCCCAGTCAGTTTTACGGAGTTTTTCTAGCATTTCGTCGCCGCTCATAACCGGCATCTTAAGATCAAGCAGAATTAACTCTGGTAAGTGTTCTTGGCAGGCAGCCAGGCCTTCCTCGCCGTTAAAGGCGGTTTTGGCGGTAAAGCCAGCCAGCTCCATTTTAAAACGGTACATCTCATTGATGGCCGGTTCGTCTTCGATAATTACAACGGCAGGGAAGTCTTTCAAATTTGTGCTCATGCTTGCCTTTTCCCTAAGAATATTACTTGACATTATACCCGGCGGTTGGTAGAATGCAACCAGTTCCTTAGAAGAAATAAGACGATCGCAACACATGATACGGAGTTCATGGTGGCGCGGCGTCTTTTTGTTTTCTAAGCCAAGTAATTACAAAAGGAAACAACATGGTCATCAAAGTAGGTTCAGGAATAGGTACGGGTCCAACAAAACTTTCAGCCTTTGATGCAGCATTAAATCACGCCGGTGTTGCCAACTATAACTTAATCCGACTGAGCTCTGTCGTCCCTCCGAATTCAGACATTCAAATCAGCTCTAAGCCGCTATCTGATCTACCAGGTGAATGGGGCGACCGATTGTACGTAGTCATGGCTGAACAACGTGTTGACACTCCTAATATTGAGGCTTGGGCAGGGATTGGTTGGGTACAAGAAAAGGGTACCAAGCGTGGCCTGTTTGTGGAGCACGAAGGTAACAGCGAGAAAACTGTCCGGCAAGACATTCGCCAGAGCTTGGAGGCACTTATGGCCACCCGAAATGTTGATTTTGGTGAGGTCCAGATGCATGTGATTGGACGAACCTGCCAGCATCTACCGGTATGCGCCCTTGTTGTGGCGGTATTTCAGGCTAGTAGTTGGGATAACTCAGTCTCCAAATAACCCCCAATTAAACCATGACAGAATTAGGTCAACAACCAACAGTAGTCCCACAAGCCAGAAAAGGCCCAGAAGCCGTGCCCGAGTACGACATTATTGACCCTAGTATATTGGCTCTTGCCGGTCACGATGTGGTTACGGATACTGTTGATGGTCCAGAAACCCTGGAACTTACAGATGCCCTGGAAGAAGCCAGCGATCAGGAACGAACTGGCTGGCGCCGCGCCATGCACTTGGGTAAGCGGGCGGTGCAGTCAACAATCATTACCTTAGAAGTTTTACCTACTAACGGTGCAATAACATACGGTGTTCCATTATCCGTTTATGCGGCTACAAGGAGCGTGCCGGCTGCCATGGCTAGCGCCGGTATCCTGACAGCCGGCCTAGAGGGTCTTGGCGGAACGGCGACGGCCGACATCTTGTCAAACAGCCCTAATAGCAAACTCGTCAATAAGGTTCAGGATTTACTAGACTCCAGGGCCGTACGTAGTCTCCTAGCTTCTCAGGATGGGCGAATATCTCCATTGGCGGAAGGTGTCACTGCGTTGTATGGTGGTGCCCCGGCAGCTATGCTGGCCAGGGAAAGCGAGCCTGATGCCGATGAACGTACTCAGGCCGAACGCCGTCGCTATGGCCTTAGAACCGCAGCCGCCTTGGGGATTATTTGCACTGCCCAGATGGGCTTGTACACTTCAGGGATTGAAGGGCTTTTGGAAGGCAAACCAGACGTCTACCTCCCAGTCGCCGCGCTTGCTGCGGGTGTTGGTGGTGGAATTGAGTATGCTCGCCGGCGTGTTAGGGCAGAAAAACGAGCACAAGAATCCGAACCTCGTTATGACTTGTCCGAAAAAGAAATGGAGCTGCTAGAGAGAGATTTACTTGAAGATCTAGAGAAGCAGCTACGGCCAAAACGTCGGCTAAGTAAAGAACGCCGTAATTATAAACTGCCAGAAAAAATCTATGCTGTTTGGCTCGACCCAGATAGCCGCTATGCCAACGTTGTCCGAACTCGTGAGGCCGAATTATTCCCTGAGGTTAAAGAGTTGCCACCAGAGATTGAGGCTGACACCAAGTTTGTCGCCTTTGTTGATACCAGAAAAGGTAAACGACGAATTGTCCACGCTACTACCATTTCTGGGGTGGAACAGGGACCTAAGGACTTAGACAGAGAAACGCATACCGGATTTACTACTATTGATGACCTAATTGATATGGGCAACTTTACGGCCCAAGATTTTCGTAACTACTATGCTGAAAAAAAGATTGATTTGGATAGTAGTGTGTCGATTGATACTAACTTTAGGGTAGGGGAATGGGTCAAGGACTTCGAGGATATTAACGTCGCTTTCTTGGCTTACGTTACAATTTTTAAAATACTCGAGAGACGACGGCCGGAAGTTGGAGATGCTGGCGCTTTCTGTAGCATTAACCAGAAATCAATTGATTCATTCATATCATTTGGTTTGGACTGTGAGTTATTGATGGGGCGCCAGGACTTTACGACCTCAGAAGCGGCTCGGGGTGAGCAGTATTTGCCAGCGGTGGTGCGAGTTGACGATTCGACCAGGGCTGTCTTTGATGGTTTAGTTGACAAAATCGAAGAGGTCACCCTAGAGCAAAAAAAACCTCGTCGCCAACGAAAAAACAAGAAATAATTTTACTTCACAAGGTCGACGTTATACTTCTTTAGAAAAGAAAAATGCTGGTAAGAAGTCTTTAGGGCTCTTAGGCCATCAATCCCAAGATCTTGTTCCCAGTTTGCATACTTACACCCAAAATGGAGGAGTTCTTTGGCTACTAGGTTTGAAATAAAGACATCTAGGTGCTCATAGGCCAGAATGGCTTTCTGGAAATGGCAGATGGAATAGTCGGAATCAAGAATCTCGTTAATAGAAAAACCAACGCAATGACCATCGATGTAAACCAGAATTCCCGTTAACTTGAGATCCGGTGCATAGGCTAGCGCTCTGCCGATTGCCGCAGCTTCGTTAGCTATATCTTCTTTTTTACGATCACGCTCTTCAGCCCACTCAACAAAGACCTGTTCGGCTGCGGCGCGGTCTTCTGCATTCCCGAACTGAATATTTCTAAGGCTTAGTTTATCTTGATAATGACTCATAAAGTTATGATTTTTGTTACGTTTTACCTTGTACTTTTTGCCGGGAAATTCGACAAGACTTTTTAGTTCATAGATATAGTCAAAGTTGTCACGGTCTTCTTTGGCAGTAAAGGCCGAAACGTCTTTGATGTGTCGTATCATTATCTCTGGTACAAGACTTAGCGGCCCAACTTTTGTTATTAAGCTTTTTAGTGACTCATCAATCTTGTTTTTCCCTAGTAGGGAGTAAGTTTTTTTACCAGTTATGTAGTCGGGTAGCATTATGACCAAGTTGCCATTTAGCAGGCTAATTTCACTCGATCCATCAATATCCCAACAGAGTAAACTTGTAAAGTCAAAGTCCGAGTATGGCTCAAATTGCGAGGTAATACGCTTTACTTCGTGGCGCTGTTCAATAGCCAACCTAGAGAATTTGGGAAATTGTTTAATCATTTTTCAACATGATACTAGATAATTGGTCAAAAGGCATTAAGGCTTAGTCTGTTATTATGTTAGGTAAGGAGTTTATGCTTAAAACAAAATCAACTTATGTCTCCTGACTTTGCGATACTTATCATCTGTTCGGCAGCGATTACTTTATTGGGTGTAGTTATCTTCACCAGGAATGCCCGCCAGCCAAACAACCGCCGGTTTGCATTGTTATCATTGTCTTTAGTGCTGTGGACAGTTTGTAATTACCTGTCGGACAACGCCGAGAATCATACGCTACTGTATACTCGCCTAACGTTTTTCGGTGGTTTAGCAGCTATATACTCACTTGTAAATTTCATGGCCCACTTCCCTAATGAATATATTCTAAATAAGAATAGATTCATTAGGCTACACACCCTGTTGTCGTTGATACTACCACCGATAACATTTACGTCGTTCTTTATTTCGTATGTGGTTGTCAATCCCGGTGGTGGGGGTTCAATTAACACAGGCTTAGCCTATTATCTATTTCTGATCTATGTTCTGTATTCACTGGTTCTGTTGATAGTAATAATCCTTATGCAGAACAAGCACGCCGAAACAGCCATACAAAAGCAACAGGTATCAATTGTTTCGTGGGGTGTAATTTTGTATGCCGTCTTGGCCGCATCGTCCAACGTTGTTCTGCCACTGCTAATAAACGACTGGGTAAGTTCCAGATACGGGCCGACGTTCACTTTATTCTTAGTAGGGCTCGTGGCTTATACGGTGGTTAGGCATCGACTATTTGATGTTCGATTGGTGATTGCTCGCTCCTTGGCGTACATTGTTTTAATAGGTGGTAGCTTGGGTGCATATGTCTTGATTGTAGTTGTTTTCTCTCAGCGGATAAACTATTCACCAAACCAACAGTTCATAAAAGAGGCTATACCTTTCCTAGCGGCCCTCTTAGTCGCTATAACCTTCAGGCCTGTTAAAAAGATAATGGATCGGATAACCAATAAGTTCTTCTATCAGGATGCATACGATACCCAGACATTACTGGACGAATTAAATACCATATTGGTGTCTACGGTCGATTTTCAACGTTTACTCGAAAACAGCGCCACCGTTATTACGTCTAATATCAAGCCTGATTTTGTAATCTTTGATATTGCATCGCGAGGCCATCAATACGGGAGCGGTAATATGCCACGAGTACAGATCGATAGCCGGAATTTAGATGATCACTTTCGTAAATCCAAGGGAAAAATGGTTGTTACGGATGATCTAGAGGCTAAAGACCAGCGGCTTAAAGATATTATGTCTCAAGCTCAAATCGCTACTGCGGTACGTCTATTAACAGTTACAGAAGGCAAGAAGCACTTGATAGGTTACATGTACATGGGTAATAAAAAAAGTGGCTGGCCCTACAGTAGACAGGATATCCGGATTATCGAAACAATTTCAAACGAATTGGTGATTGCTATTCAAAACGCCTTACGGTTCGAGGAGATCAAGGAGTTTAACGTTACCCTACAGGGCAAGGTTGATGACGCCACTCACAAGTTGCGGCTGACTAACGAAAAACTGCGCCAGCTCGATCAGACCAAGGACGACTTTATTAGCATGGCCTCACACCAGTTACGCACGCCACTTACATCTGTTAAAGGCTACGTTAGCATGGTTTTGGATGAAGACGCTGGCAAGGTTAATGCTCAGCAACGGAAGCTATTGGATCAGGCATTTATTAGCTCGCAGCGGATGGTTTACCTGATTGCCGACTTGTTGAATGTGTCGC
>JBAXGG010000019.1:0-8245 GCA_037139495.1 Candidatus Saccharimonadota bacterium
GCCCGATCGCTCCCAACCCATCAGCTGGGACTTGTTGATTCAACCACTCTAGTAATACCGCCGGCTATTAAAACCGCGTCTTTGTCGCGAGCAGGGTCAAAAACGAAGGCCCCAAACGAACCACGCACAGTCACCTCGTCCCCGACTGTTAAATCGTTTAAAGCCTTAGTAAAACGCCCGTTAGACCGGGCACTAAACTGCAAAATATCCATTTCGGTCGGCGAACTAACTATTGAGAAACAACGAGTAGTAGTTGGGCGATGGTGGTGTTTGAAGCTAATAGCTGCGTACTGACCAGGCTGAAACAAGAAAGGCTTGGTATTTGACCGTTTTTTTAAGCTTAACAAAAGGGTAGTTGGAGTTATGTGTTTATTTTGGGTCACAAAATACTTATGCATACCCGTGTATTATATCATTTGAAACTAGTTACGGTGTACTATAGTAATATGGTCAAAAATAAATATTTTTCAGCTGAAGAAGCTAATCAAATTGGTGACTTGATTGGCATTGATTGGACTAAAATCAACCGTGAAGAATTCAAACAGGGGCTTAGTATTGAGCTTGAGCACGGCAGCCACGACCCCGAAACTAATGTCATTAACGACGACCCGCAATTAGCTGGTAAAATCGCATGGGCCCATCTCAAAGAAATTCGTGACTATTACACTCGACTCAAAAAAATGGAAACAGAGGCTGAGGCTTACTGGGAACAAATCAATTTAGGCAACGTTTAAACTATTCGCTAGCTGCTTTGGCATAGATTAACTGGCCGTCCTGGTTAGGATGTAGAGGTGCTAACGATGAGATATTTTGCACCCATGGCGTACCAGTACATAATTCGTGTCCTGAAAAATCCACTTCGACATACTTAGCATAGGAATATTTACTAACTACATCTCTAACGGTTGAGTTTAACTTACCAAGCTGTTCTCTGTTCCAATCGATTTCATTTTGATCAAAACCTGATAGCTCAAGACAAGATTGCTTTGTAGCTGGTAACACCTGATGGTAGCCAGTCACGACTAATTTCGGCGCAGAATGTTGGTAGTGAATATCAATTTGATAAAGCATCTTATTTAAACTAACCGAAAAATCCTTTAGTTTCGAGTCAAAAACTGACGTATCACTAACTGAGCCACATGATGAGGTGTAGCATTTTATAATTATTTCTCGCCAGCCCATGTCATTCGCACCAATAGTAACAGTAACTAAGTACGGTTTTGGTTGCGCATACAATTGATCCAGCTGAGCTTCTATGACTACACCATTAACAGTTTGTGAACCGATAATGCCAGCTACTAGGCTAGAACCGCTACATGCCAAATTCATTAGAAGGAGTTCCTTGCTGTCAGCAACGATATTTGGGTATGCCTGGCTGGTTCGACTACAACCGCTAGAGTCATCGCTAGTACTTAAGCCCGTTCCGGCAGCCACCGAATCTCCGAGCGCTATATATGTCCGCGGGCCAGCCTTGGTACTTTTACCAATTGAATTTATAAAAACAAAATAGAATAAGGTTCCCAATAAGATTAACGCCGAAGCTAATATTCCAGTGACTATTAAGATATTTTGATTAGAATTTGTTGGCTTCTGTATGTCTACGATAACATTATCCTTTCAACTAACAACTTGACTAGCGCCTAAGATAGGTAAAATCGCCTCGACAAAATTTTTAAAAATTATTGAGTTATAAGTAACCAGATTACTTGTGGAATAATGAAGGGCAGTTTTTTGGCTAGTGCTTGGATCCATATGATTTAAAACAGACTTATTGCTTTTGGGTATTACGGGCTTGGTAAATGGGACACTAACAGCAAACAAGCTAGTAAAAAAGAAAGGCCTATATCTTGTAAAAATAAAAGCTACTTTTTTTTGTTTTTTCATAGTTGTTTCTTTTTATGGTTATTTTGATTGTATAATAACTTTTAATCATGCAGTGGTCAACACCAGCCTGGTGTACGTTTAGGCTAATTTCTACTAACACTGAAGATCAATCCACCGAACTTTTTTCCGGTGATGTAATTGTTAAGGCGCTGCCTGTACCGGAATAACCGCAGGGAATTATGATGAATAGTTTATACTTTTAGTTTTCCCACTAATATAGGTATGACAGGTCCTTAACACTGTTAAGAAGAGTTATATTTACTGTTTTTCTGGTATAATTGGAGCTGCAATAAAGGGGTATAGCTCAGTTGGTAGAGCACTGGTCTCCAAAACCAGGTGTCGTAGGTTCGAGTCCTGCTACCCCTGCCAAAATTATTATCTTATGGGGTAGCTGATTTAGTGTCGGCAGATACATATATCTGCAAATTATTTATAGTCAATATTAGGGATGTATTTGGGCCTTGGTGTCAGCGTTGTAATTATTTGTCCAGGTGCTTATGGTTACCCAGTAGTTTATAGCGTTTCTAGAATGCGCGATATCCAGAGCATTATTTGTTATACTAAAGGGCAATCCGTAACCATCGGGTCCCTGGTAGTTTGGGGCGCCATTGATAGATCCGCCATAGATATCGGCTCCGACATCGCCTCTGATGTAATTATTATTGATAACGATATTTTTACCGCAGTTAGCCGTATCACATTTCATAAATATCGCAGCCGTATTGCCTCCGCTAGCCACTCCTGCGGGAGTTTGGGAATGGAAATAGTTATGATCTATTACGATATTGCTCGAGTTCCAAAGGAATATCGGCTCCAGGTGAATACCAGCTGCACCGGCATTTACAGATACGTTATGGAAATATGATTCGGTTAGGCTATCATCGCCTAGTAAGTATGTGCCTTTGGCAAAACCCTGGACATCTAGGTGGTCGGCTTTAATATTTCGATTGCTAAAGCCAACGTTATCTAGCGTGCTTCCCCTGCCATCTGCTCCGCTGCCATTAATTGTTAGGTAAGACAAGGTCAGGTTACGAGCAGGAACCCACCCTCGGGTGCTATCTTCCAGACCCCCACTAACAATCGCGTTGTTTGGGCCCCCATTCTGTAGGCCTCCAGCACAAGAATTCTGCGCTACGATAAGCGAGTTTTTAATGGTTACATCGTTGGCTTTGACTGCAATACAGCCTTCAATATAGTAATGGTCAATAACTGTGTTGGGAACTGTAATAGTTAGATCTCCTGATATGTGAGTAAACCCACTCTGTCCAGCTCTAATCTGGGCTTCACTATAGCCGGTGCTAGCCTGAACCCCTGTATTCTGTTGCCAGCAGACCTCATCATTTACAGTTAATCCGCACGGCACGCTAGAAGACGGTGTTGGAGTCGGAGTCGATACTGGTGTCGATACTGGTGTAGGCGAGACTACAGCAACAGGCGTTGGAGAATCGTAGGTTAGGATTAATTGAGGTTTGTTTTTGGATTCTCGGGAAGCTATCTGGTACTTGTCGGTACTGCCACTCACCAAAAGTAAACTAGAGTATCCGTTGACGGTCAAATAGGCCGGGTCTATCGTAATATCAATCCAATGGCCACTAGTCAGCGCTCCACTCGAGCCGATACTAACACTTGTAGCCGACGGAGCATTAGACCAGTTCAAGCCAGTTTCGGTCCAATCACTGGAAGTCATATAGACGTTACCGGCTTGAACGGTTGAGTTAGTAACATAAACGTGAAGTTTAGCAGTCTTAATGGCTGACCCGGCTGGCAGGGTATTGATGTTAAACTTTAAATAGGCTTTTTGGCTAGTGCTTATATTCATATAATTTAAAGCAGACTTATTGCTCGTGGGTGTTGCTGAGTTGGTAAATGAGTCAGCAACAGCCGTAAAAGTTGCTGATGAAGTCGCAGCCAATGAAATCCCTAGATAAATTAATCCCACAACAGCAAACGCGCCAATAAAAAAGAATGGCTTATATTTTTTAAAGATAGAGGTTAATTTTTTTTGTTTTTTCATAGTTGTTTCTTTTTAAGGTTATTTTGATTGAATAATAGCCGATACATATGGCATAGTCAACACAAGCCGGGTGCCCAACTAGACTAGTTTTGGGTAACACTGAAACTGGCTCCACCCCCTTTTATCGGCGAGGTAGTTGCCAAAGGGATGCCCGCACTACTAACCAATGTTATCAATTGTGAGTTATTTCCTAAAATATTGGCTGATACACCATTTGACGTAGCCATACCGTTAGTAAAGGTCACAGTTCCGAATATATCCAATGGAATCAGCTTCCCGTTACCATAACTTGGGTCTTCTTGTATCCATTCAGCGGAAGAGTGCGATGAAGGATAAGCTACGTTTTGTGAAAATGTCTGGCTGGTAGTGTTATCTGTTATTGTAATTACCCATTGCCCGGCTGATGTTTCTACAACCGACGCACTGATGCTATCACCAGGGCTAATTACCAGACTAATAATTGTTTGGGCAAAGTTAGGTAGTAATTCGTAAAAGGCAGACGTGGTAACTCTCCCACTAGCCGCAACAATATTACTGGTACCAACTTGAATTAGGTCACTACTGCTGACTCCACCGATTCCCACCCAGGTCGCGTCTGCTGACGAAGTTCTGCCGTTACCGGTAACAGTTGGCACTACCCAAGATCCAGAAACGCGGGTATAGATACCGTTAGCCGTTAAATAACCCGACCAGTTTGTCGAAGTGTAACTAACAGCGCTAACTGGATCAGCGCTAGGCGCTGATGGGGCAGGAGGTTCCGGAGTTAAGCTGTTTACAATACTGGCCGGCGATGGGACCACAACCGGAGCCGGTGGCCGACTTGCAACTATTTTTGGAACCGGTTTCGGGTCGGGAACAGCTACTGGGGGTGTTGGTGCGACTGGTACTGGTTTTACTGGAGTAGGCGCAGCTTTAATAGTCACCGTAGGGGTATTTACTACTTGATGCTTATACGGAAAGAGGCCGGGTAGAACTATTAAACCAAGTAATCCCGCAGCAATTAAACTGGGCGCTAAAAACTTAAGCACTCGAGAAGGCAAAAATAATTTATTAATTTGTATTTTCATGCCACTACTTGGACAATTTTAGTATAACCCTCTCATTATACCCCTAGTTTTGGCTAGACCCGAAATAAAGCCTGAATGTATAGCTAGTTATGTGCCAAAGTCGGCTAAAACCATAAACGTATAAAGTTGTAATTAATGTGCTAACTATAAAATATCTAGCATCTATCGCTAGAGAAGGATACGATACAATTACCGAACCAACATGATTAAGCCAGGCAATTAACACTATAAACGCCACTGTATATATCGTGAATACAATCATATTACCAACAAAATATATATGTTGTGCCAGTTTGGTTTGCCAGTACCTATATCTACTTTCGGCCGGCATCGTGTCGTTTACATCCTGGATATCATCCTTAGCCCTCCGATAAAAATGTTGAGTAGCCCAAATTGCCATGTAGATAATACTGCCAACAAAAACCCAAAACAAAAATATACTCAGCGAACCAAGCCCTCCAGTTACGTTATGGGAATCAATGAAGTAACTTTGCGAGCTAAAGGCCTCCCTAAAAGCAACAGAGGATATATGAGTTGAGTCAGTAAAAAGAAACCATACCTCTCTGGCGTTTACGACGATAATAATCAAAATAGATATAAGAAATAGCAGAAGAAGCTCCGAAAACGACGGCAATATAAAGTCTCGAATCGACTTAATTATATTATTATCATTGTTACCTAGCTTGTCCATTCTATTCATTCTATAATCAATGGCCGAAAATAGACACCTGCTCCGTTCACATGTCCCGAAGCCCAAGGCTTGACACTAGATTACAACAAGCATAAACAGCTAATAACAAAGGAGGCTGCTAGTTAACCAACTGTATTAAGATGTGATCCTCCCTGGAGGCCAGGATTATAAGAAGAAACTAAGTCTTTTTTTAACGTTACTTAGACGCAAGTGCACCAGCAAAAATCTGCCACGCTAATAAGGATTTAGCTACAAAGCTAAGAATTATGTATGCTTTCTCTCCCCTTATGTAGTTCGACCATTTACCTTTAGCTCGATATTGTAGAAGTTGAACTACAGCAAAACAATTGAATAAAACAAACAGCGACACCACTATACCATACACAAATCCGGGTGCCGTTGCGCTAGAAGGCCCCTTTGGAGTTATGAGCTGCACTGCAAATATGATCCATGGGATTATGCCAGCTATACAACCAAAAATAAAAGGTAACCAGTGACCATCTCCAGGTGTGTTGTACTTCTCTTGAAGCCACCCAAAAAGAATCATTGAAACATTAACGCCACAAATAGCTAACAGTGATGCATAGTTACTCATTCCATTTAGTTGTGCTATAACGAAAATCATCAGTGTTGAACTTAAGGAATATTCTACCCACCTGAAAATATTGCGTTTATTTTTAAGACCTTTTACATACCTAGTGAAGAACATATTGATAGATATTAAGAAATGAAAAAATGATGATAGCCCCAAGAATAGCGCTATCGTTAACGCCACCCTCACGCTAAATAATACGATCGGACCTGTTGTGGTAGTCCCTGGTGCCCCGGTCATATACGTTGCTGTTACAGGTAATGCGAAATTGTTAGCCAAAATAAGTACTGCAATCAAAGACACAAAATGTAAGCTACCAGCTCGGATATTCCATTTTTTTAGTTTTTTATATTCCAGATCATTATTTTTTATCATAAAATAATAATAGCATAACAACTAAGTCCTAACTACTTGGCGGTTTATAGACGGCTTATATAGCATAAAATAAATCAATTCGTTAAACTGAATGCTTAACTTACCTTCGAGACTTTACTAGCTCTAGACGAGGAACTTAACCTTCACCCGTAGGCTCGCCAACAAGCTAATTTACAATAATTCGCTATCGGCTGAATGGCCTTGAAAACTGCCGCAGGTAATTTTCACCCTCGATGCTAATTAAGGCGTTCTCAACACTATTTTCGATCACAATAAACACCTTTGCAGGTTGACTTATAATGGCTAGAAATATAGGGCGATTATAGATATTTGATCGATCTTTCAGATTTGGAAGACCTCAAAGTAATCTCCAAAGATCAAGCAGATCATTTTTAGTGATTAAAAAAATGACCCAGTTCATGGGATTAATTCAATAGCGACAAAGCCAGCGTCGGCAGAGATAGCAGCATTCAGTAATAAGCCGTTTATGCCACGGACCAATGAGAATTTTCTTAAGTATGCTGTTTCAAACCAAACAATAAAAACTAGGGCTTTTGTGTAATCTCACTACTTTGGCTAAGCAGGCCTACCTGAGATGATATTTTCATAGAGCTTTTAACAGGTTATATAGTCTAACAGTAAAAATGTCCATACACTTACCCAAATTTGTAAGGATTGTTAACTAAAGATTTTTCGGCGAACAAATAGCAGTCGAGCTAGAACCACATATATATGCAAACTAAGCCCGCACAATACAAAAGCAGACAAAAAACTTACTGGCGCCCCAGATGCTAACCGGGCAATTACCGGAACAACGCTACTCAACAAAAAGCCAGTGTAGAAGAGGCCGATCACAAAAACAGCAACCCGGAAAAGAGCATGCTCTAATGAGAGCTCTAAAGGCAACCAACGATACCTCTTGGTCTTTTTACTGATACGAGCTAGTGAAATATCTTCACCAATTTCGAGAACAAAGTTTTCAACTAACCATGATGATGTATAGACTATTGTTGCGAAAAAACCCCAAAATAGCACTACTGGAAATTGACTACTAAAGGTATCTATTATGGGTGTGTGGCCGGGCCGCAAACCCGTTAGCCAACCAATATCTTTGTTAGAGACATAGAGAAACAGCCCGACCGTGAGCAAAAAATAGCACACAACTTCTTTTCGAGTTGGCAGTAACCAAGTTATAAATTGCAAGAACCCGTGCATCTTCATAGTGTTTGCATAGTAATACAAGCTACGTAATTGGCAAAGCTAAATACAAAGAGCTAGTGCTATTGACAGAAAATAAACTAAAGTATACATTAAAGTTAGGAGATAAAATAAAAATGACAAAAAAACAGACTGTAAAGAGTAGAATCGTTCCGAAAAAGATCGTCAAAACTCGAATAAATACAGGCTCCAAAAAGAAGTCACGGAAAAAGACAGCCCTAATTACTAGTCGTAAGTTCAATAAGCTCCACCTAGCGATTGTTATTTTTGCTTTTGTGGTTGTAGGTATAGCTTACACTTTGCTTACGCATGCTACTGCTTCGCAGCCTTATGGTTTCTACTTACGTAACTCCAACACTAGCGGCGTAGCCGAAATTCCTAATGCCAATGGCTTTGTTTATGGT
>JBAXGG010000020.1:0-7156 GCA_037139495.1 Candidatus Saccharimonadota bacterium
AAGCAGTGAAAAACTCTGATCGGGTTCCTAGACCGCCTGCCCAATTTAACGGGGGTTAATCCTAAAAAAGTCTGTCGTTTTGTGCTATAATATAGATATGCAAAACATTGACGAAATAAGCAAACAGCGAGCCATAGAACTCTTTGGTAGCCTAGACTTGTCGTCTTTTGAGGTTGGCACAATAAAGGGTTTAAAACAAATTCACGAGTATCTTTTTGGTGGTCTATATGACTTTGCTGGAAAAATCCGCAAACTAAATATCAGTAAAGATGGTTTTCGTTTTGCTAATTCATTGTATTTGGAAGATGCTTTGCAACGCATAGAAAAAATGTCAGAAACCACCTTTGAAGAAATTATTGAAAAATATGCAGAAATGAATATTGCCCATCCGTTTATGGAGGGCAACGGTCGGAGTACACGAATTTGGCTAGACTTGATTTTAAAAAAACGTTTGGACAAATGCATCGATTGGGCAACTATAAATAAAAACGATTACCTAGAAGCCATGATACGCAGCCACGTTAAGGCTACAGAGCTACGTGAGTTACTGCGCACGGCATTAACTGATAAAATAGATGATCGTGAAGTATTCATTAAAGGTATAGAACAATCGTATTATTACGAAGAGCCAGACGACTATAAAGGCTAGGCATTTTACCGCTTAAGGCATCTTGATTAAGGAGAACCAGTGGAATCCTGTTTAATCGCAGTTATAACGTTCTCTATCGTTGTGAGCAAGGCTCTAATAAATCGAGTCAGAATTGTGAGAATTGCCCTAACTCTTTCCATAACCCAATAATAAAGTTGAGATTAAGTCCCTTAATCCACCAGAATCCTTCTTATGTCACTACTCAGGCTGGTAAGCAGGTTATAGCTGAAGAGTTTTTGTATTTTTGCAATTGAATCAACCGAATTTTGATCATTAGACTGATTGCTATATACAACTACCTTGTCTCCGACATTGGTTTTATCATTTACTAATTCAATTATTGTGTGATTCATACACACACGACCAACAATCGGCTGAAATTTTCCATTTATTTTTACTACACCTCTGTTACTTAGGCTTCGATTTACACCTTCGTAGTAGCCTAAAGGTAAAACACCTACCCTCATTCCCTTTGGTGCAGTGAACGTGTAGTTATAGCTTACTTGGTCACCTTGCTTCAAGTCAGTGATCTTAGATACAGTACTGATGAGCCTCATTGCTGGACGTAACTTACTAGCAAGACCTGCATATAGATTGTGTTCAGCAGGAAATGGGTTTATGCCATACAGTCCGATACCTAAACGTATAGTATTTGCGTATTTAGACTTTGCTTTTAGGCTCCCAGCAGACTGCGCAACATGAAAAATATTTGGGGTTGCTCCACAGGCAAGTACTTTATCAACAGCTTCGTCAAACCTTTCAACGGCCGCATCTACAGTTTCAATATTATCACCATCACTGTCGGCAAGATGGCTCATAACGCCTTCAAGCTCAAGGTTCTTGTAACTCAAAATTAGCCGTGTTAATTCTTCAATATTCTCATAGCTGGCACCATAACGGTTCATACCGGTGTTGCACTCAAGATGAACTTTTTGCTTTCTGCCAGTAGCACCAAGAGCGTGAACGGTTGCCCCATCTTGAATAACAAATGTAAAATTATCATAGTGAATATGCTTAAAATTTTTTGGCATAATTGCGCCCATGATTAATACTGGTTTTCGACTAACATCTCGAATTCGCAAAGCCTCAAAGTAGCCATCTACCCCTATATAAGGTATCTTTTCATTTTTCAGCGCGATAGCCACTTGCTCAATACCATGTCCATAGGCGTTACCTTTTAGTACAGGAATAATTGCTTTACCGCTAAGTTCATTAAAAAGATGTAAGTTGCCGATAAGAGCGGATTTAGATACTTCGATCAGATTTTGAGTTTCGAATGCCTTTTCAAATTTCCTGAGTGTATTATCAATTCTTTTTCTTAATGACATTTGACTATAATTTTATCAGGAATCTAAAATTATAACAGTTACGACTTCCTTTACTATCGTGAGCCACGCTTTACATATAGAATTAAATGTGTTACCGTTCGTTAATGCAAAGAGAATCTAGAACAGATATACATCTAGTACCTAACTTTCGTTCTGCATTGAATGTTGCCAATATGTTAGGGGCTGGAGCGGTCGCCATAGATTTAGAAGGCGTTCTTGGGAACTATGTTGGTAACGAACCATACGAGCATAAGCTTGACGACTTCTTAAAAGGGCACGGCGAAATAAACATGGGCCATGCTTATGACGAAATTCATGAACACACCGATGTTGCTTTTGGCATTGTGACCAACAATACTAATATACCGAACGCTGATGGCGAAGGCCTGGTTACCAAAATTGCTGACAAATTAGAAATTCCTTTCGTGCATAAAGGCATGAAAGTTGGCGGCGTTATCATGCGTAGCAAACCGAGTGGCGACACCTCTACCCATTTCTGTAAAACCTCTGGTTCAGACCCAAAAGACGCTGTTCTAATAGACGATCAGGGCGTAAAAAACGCCGGTGAAGCCGTTAAGGCTGGTCTAAAAGCGATTATTGTCCCGGATCCGATTGGGATACCGCGAGGCCATCGCGGCAAGGTAAAAGAGCACAACCATGTCCGCCGTTTACGCCTGTTAGAACCCATGATTTACAGAAGCTTTGACAGACAAGGACAGATAGCCAAACTTGTTTATAGAAACATTGCTGGTATAGACATTTCCTCGATCGGCTACCTTTACGACCACCGTCGCTAATATATTATTTGATATAATTAAGTTATGATCGCTCAAGTAATCACCACTGGAGTCGTCCACAAAGTTCCAGCTGACTTACGCCAAGCCTTGCTGGCTGACGAATCGACTTTGAAGCGCTGGAATGACCTAACGCCGTTAGCCCGCAACGAGTGGATATGTTGGTGTATAACCGTTAAGCAGCAGAAGACTAGGGATGAACACGTCACACGCACCACCAAACAACTGATGGCTGGCAAGCGTCGACCTTGTTGCTGGGTTGGCTGCCTCCATCGCCCTGGCAAAAAGCCATATTTACCTAGCAATTAGCCGCCTGTTCATTCGTAATACAGTTTTCTTGCTATAGTAAACCCATGACTAAACTACCCATATTCATAACTGGAAACCAGAGTAAGGCTGATTATCTATCCCGTCAGCTTGGTGTTGTTTTGGATCATCGTAAAATCGACTTGATAGAAATACAATCTACTGACTTGCATGAAATTGTTACACATAAACTCCAGCAAGCGTTTGAAGTATGTCACCAGCCCGTTTTGGTTGAGGACGTAAGCCTTGTATTTAATGCCCTGGGCGACTTACCGGGACCGTATATTAAATGGTTCGTTGAAAATGCCGGTGATGAGGCTTGCTGCAAAATGCTCGACGGTTTTGATGATCGAAGCGCGATCATACGTTGTACGTTTGGATATTATGATGGCAAACAGATGAAATTTTTCGATAGTGAACTACCTGGAAATATCGCCGAAAAGCCGAAAGGCAATAACGGCTTCGGGTTTGACCGTTTCTTTATAAACCAAGGCTACAAGATTACACGCGCCGAAATGTCCCAGACTGAAAACGAACGAACATACGCCGAAATCATGAAGCCATTCAGTCAGGTACGCCACTTCATAAAAACTCTTAATAACCACAGGCTCGATGACTAAACCTTATGCGAATTCCCACGTCGAGTAGGTAATGGGAAGCAGCTAAGTGTTAACCTTACCCAAAAAGATTGATGGCTTCTTTGTGTTATGAGCGATAAAAGAATAAGCAACAGATTTAATACGCTGGTGCTATAATTAGTTATATGAACGAGGGTAGCCCGACAGGCGAAATGCCGACATTTATTCAGCCACCACTTGAGGCCGAAACTTCACCAGAAGTATTGCTTGGACCACCATCCCTGATGCAATACGGTCTTGAGAGCATAAAAGATGAGAAGATTGTAGCACACGGCCAAACTTTTACTGTCGAACAAGCTTTTAACCTTTGCGATCCTTTTGCGCAAGTGATCAAAACCTTATCTCAAGAGCTTGAAGCCGTGCCCGATCGAGAAAATATAATTATGAAAGTTGCGATGGCTTCTGCCATATCTACTATTGAACTTAATTTACCTGCTACAGCTAAAAAAAAATTGAATTAGCTGCAGATATTAAAGGGGCTGAGCCGTTAGAAACTACTCGTGATAACGAGGTAAAGGTAGTCATTGATCGACAGGCTAGAGTGCAGCAATTGGTCAATATTATTACTGCTTCAGAGACACCAAACAAAGAAAAACTTACAGTTGCCGAAGCCTTTAATAAAAAATTATCGACTGTCGAAGTTACCAAACCAAAAACCGAAAAAACAATCACGCCAGTAAAAACTGTCAAAAGGGTAGCTCAAGCCGCTATTAAACCAGCTCCCAAAGAGTTTACAGCCAAAAAAGCATCCAAAATTACTAATAAAATAATTATCGAAAAACAATTTGTAAAACCAAATACGGCCGACTTGCCAACTACGCATTCACTAGAGGAAACATATACAGAATTAACCGCCGAGGTCACTGCCGCCATCAGTGAGATAATCAACGACCCGACTACTTGGGAAAAAAAGACTTTAATAAGTGAGACCGAGTCAAAAAAAGATTCTGCTGAGATTCAAGATTTTCGAATAGTTTTGCTCGAAATTTTCGATTCAACTGGCCCTGAACCGACTATATTAACATTGGAAAATTTCGAGTCAGTTGACCAAGACGGCCGTGAATTTGTAACTAATCTAAATGATCTGATTGATACTTTTGAGCCAGAGCAGGCAATCCGTACCAAAGAAATCCTCGATGCGGCAGTAGCCAAAATTGAGGAAATCTTTCTGTATATCGATTTATCTCCAGAAGATATTGTATCGGCCTTTGAGCAGCAAGATGAAACATTAGATGAACTTGTAAGATTAAGCAAAGAACTGTTATATAACCTCGGCTTAGATAACTCCGATCATAACGCTAAAATAATGCTTTTAAAACTAGTGAAGGCTGAATACGCCCAGCAAATCACCAGTAGTAGCAATGCATTCGATCGGGCCGAACAAGAAGAATTGGGGACCTATGAGCATAAATTCGATTCTGGCGCTGCTAGCTTAACAAATTTTAGAAATAGCCAATTTTTCAATCATGCCGCGTTAGGTTCTTTAGCGCTCCATAAAATTTCGGCAGTTATACATTACGCTGCTTCTTGACCTTTTTTTTAGCTGATAACTCTATCTACTCAGGCCAGCAGAATTACTTTGTCATACCAGGACAGGCCGGCTCAGCGTTCGGCTATCGAAAATATATCGCCAAGTTGCCACCAAGCTACTATTTACTGCTCGTTCCGGCCGTATTGGGTGGCATGCTTGGAGCCTTTATACTCGCCCATACAACTAATCACACCTTCCAGTACATCGTGCCCTGGTTCATGCTTTTTGCTACCATCCTTCTGGCCGTGCAGCCTAAAATTCATAAGTGGCTATATTCACGGACAGCTAAAAAGTTACAAAAGCGCTACCGCAGTATTTTTTTTGGATTTATCTTTTTAATCATGTTTTTATTATCGATATATGGTGGTTATTTTGGAGCTGGCTATGGAATTGTGTTGCTTGCATTCTTAGGTCTGAGCAAACTGACTAACATCCACCAGATGAATGGTCTAAAGAACCTGGCTAGTGTCAGTATCAACGTCACTATCGTGGTCTACTTTATATTCGTTGGATTAATTGCTTGGTCTGTACTGCCACCCTTACTGCTGGGCAGCGTTCTAGGTGGCTGGTTTGGTGCGACCTACAGCACTAAGCTACCAACCAAAACTATTTGGCGAGCCATCGTCATTGTTGGCATCTTAGTCTCGGCGACCCTATTTATCAAACAGTATTACTTATGAGTATAAGATAAGTAACCGCTCACGTGGTATTCTAAAATTATATATTTAAGTAAGTATAGGGAGAAGTTATGTTTGGAAATGTATTTATCGGGATTATGGGTCTGTTTCTGTGGGTATTTTTGGCTTTATGGCCGGCAATGATAGCTAGACGCAAAGGTTACAGTTTCGTACTGTTTTTCATACTGGCGATTTTTATATCCTGGCCTATTGCGTTAATAATCACCTTTTTTATCAAAGACAAAACGCAAACTGCTCAATCACGCGCCGATGACAAAGCCGTCGATGCCAAGCTTAGGCGCGAAGAGAAGCTTTAACTAAAGATTAGTTAAGAGGCCGGAGTTGGGGTTGTTTTGTCCTTCATGAACATTGTGACGAAAAGAGTAATCCACCAGAAGAACAAGCTAAAAACGAAAAAAACCAAAAAACTGTAGCCTTTGCGCTTAGCTATTGAAGCTGGCCAAAAGGCGATAGCTATCCAAAGAACTAAGATAAAGACTGACCAAACAGTGTTAATCGTAAAACCCAATAGTGTAGTTCCGAACATTTTCTTATCTCCCATATTTTAATACCTAACATTCTCGCAGCTAAGGCGAGTCTAGTCAATGGGGCAAGTAGTTACTAAAACGTCGCTTGTCTCTAAATAGTTGTTCTTTCCGCAATTTAGACGCTTCCCGGACTTCTGGGTCAACATCAGTACTAAAAATGTTTTCAGAATCGGTAAATTGCTGGCGGATTGAATCTGCCAGTGCTGAAGCATCGCTGACTGGGAGCCATTTAAACCGAGGCGCCCAAACGTCAGGGAACATCGGATTGTCATTTTTGCGTTCCTCTATCGAACGCCAAGGTTTAGGGCTATAAAAATACAGACTAGCGTTTTGGGGCTTTCCTTCAACTAGCAAGCAAGCTTTTCCAGTGCATTGCGCCAAAAGTATTAGTTTTTTCACACTCGGCATTACTGAAAGACCATTTTTTACTTCGACATATAAATCCTGGTCGGGGAGCAAGAAATCGGGTGTATATATATCTTTTACCGGGATCTGTTTTGATCCGTATAAATAGTCAAATTCAAAAGTTTCTGGCTCTCGGGTATAATCCATACCAGCTTGTTGGAAGTAGGTAGCCCAAGCCGCTTCCGTGCGAGAATCAAAATACTCTCCGTTATACTGAGCTTCACTACCGAGCTGCTGGCCACTACTCATTTCCTTATAATAACACTTTTAAGATGTTCAG
>JBAXGG010000021.1:0-7008 GCA_037139495.1 Candidatus Saccharimonadota bacterium
CGTCTTAACGTCGGCCGTCTTAACGTCGGCTGTGGCTAAAGTTCGGGCCGTTTTATTAAACAAATATAGTTGGTCGTATTTTTTGTCGTGCATAAAAACTTCGTCTGGATTATTAGAAAACGTCTTGTTGACGTTGTACGAGCTAGCCGGCGTTTCACGATCGACCATCACAAACTCACGACCGCCGCCATAATCATGCTGCAGGAGGAAATGACGGTTGTCGTTTGACCACTCTGTAACGACCAGATTATTCTGGGGTGAGGCTGTTAGTACGCCAGCCGGGATAGTTACAGTTGTGGCCGCCTTCTTATTGTCATTGGCATCGAATTGATCAAAAGTCCCTATCTGGTCTGGGTGTTCGACTAGCAACCAATGGCGATCAGGGCTTTGAGTAGTGAGGGGTGGTGCCGCAGCATAAGTCTTTTGTGTTTTTGCGGTCATTGCCGTCGGGAAGAGGAAAGGATATATAAACCTTTCGATAGTGCCACCGGCTAAACTAATCGTTCGGCTCCAGGTGCGGTAACCAGAATTCTTTAGCTCTAACTTATATATATCAGAAGGTAATACCAGCCTAGCATCACTTTGTGACTTGTACTGTTTACCATTCAAATAAATATCGGCTGGTACTGGTTGAGCAGTTACTACTAACAATCCATTCTGAATAATCAAGCCGGTCTTACGATCTAAATCGTAGCCGTAGGACTGGAAAACTAAAATCATCGTAACTAAAGCAATGGCGATAGCTATTAGGGCATATCCAATTATTAGCTTTATTTGGTGTTTGCGTTTTTTAGATGGGTCAAGAAAATCCATAGTTGCTTTAATTTTATATCACGTCTGAACAGTTTGGTCACCCCTAATCCGCTTGCGGCAATCTCTCACAAGCGTTAAGATAGTTTCTATAAGGGTAAAAACGTGGGTCAGACTAAAACAACGATAGAACTAAATGGAAACCTCTACGACGCCAACACGGGCGCTATGCTTAAAAAAGCAACGGGCGGTCGAGTAGTTGATGGTTTTTTCCGCGGAGCAGCGCCAGCCGCTCACAGCCCTAAACCAAAACCAGCCAAATCGACAACTCGTAAAACAACTACAACACCAAAAACGGCTCACAAAACCGAACATTCACAGACTCTGATGCGACACGTCGTTAGCAAACCCAAGATTTCTGTACCACTGTTGAAGGCCAGCCAGGTCAAGGAAATAGGCCTACCAGCACCCGATAGTTTCTGGCAAGATCGTAAACGACGGGCGATGGCGATTTCTAAAAGTTCATCGATTAGTCGCTTTAGTATAAGTAATAGCGTTAATAAAACAATTGCCCCCTTAGCCGTCCGGCCTCACCCCAGTGAACGCGCCAAAAAAACCGCTCCACCCAGTCCGCCACAAATTGGACAAATAGCTATAACAGCCAGCGCCGGCGAACGATCCTTCCAAAAAGCCCTTCAATCAGCTCAAAGTCATAACCAAAAATCACCCCACAAAATCAAAGCCCGACATCGAGCTGCCAGAAAGCTAGGTGTCAGTAGCCGGGCGCTAAATATCGCCACAATCAGTTTAGTGCTGGTGTTGCTGACTGGTTTTATTGCCTACCAAAACGTCCCGAGCTTATCTGTTCGCTTAGCCTCTTCAAAAGCCGGTTTCCACGCCGCATTGCCTGACTATACACCAAGCGGCTTTGGAATGACCGGGCCAATCAATACGTCACCTGGAGTCGTAACTATCAGCTTCCGCTCAAACTCCGATGAACGTAGTTATAACCTGACCCAAAAACAGTCAAACTGGACTAGCGATTCTTTATTCAATAATTTCGTCGCTGCCAACAAGAATTATCAGATCTTGCAAGACAAAGGAAAAACCATCTACATTTACAACGGCAGCAATGCCACTTGGGTGAACGGTGGCACCTGGTACCAACTAGTTGGCAACGCTAACTTAAGCAGTGATCAGATCTTGCGCCTTGCCGACAGCCTCTAGCCTCGTCCACAATCTGTTACAATAGACCTCATGAGTCAAACTGTTCGCACCCGTTTTGCACCCAGCCCAACTGGCTATATTCATGTTGGCAATCTACGTACCGCGCTTTTTGCCTGGTTGTTGGCACGTCAAAATGACGGACAGTTCATATTGCGCCTAGAGGATACTGACCAGGCCAGGGAAGTTGAGGGTGCGGCCGGACATATTATCGAAAGTCTTGGGGCCTTAGGGCTCGATTTTGATGAGGGTCCAATCCGCCAGAGCGAACACCTAGATCTATACAAAGACTACGCCCAGCAATTGATAGATAAGGGAATGGCTTACGCCGACCCGTACACCCCAGCCGAAGTCCAAGCCTTCCGTGAACAAGCTCAAAAAGCTAAACTGCCATTTTTGTATCGCAATAACCGCCCAATTAACCCACCGGTTTGGGACGGCTCCCAGCCACTTCGTTTCAAAACCGAACCTCGAGACTGGGAATGGGACGATGCCGTTATGGGGCACCTAAAAGTTGGTCCCGAAACCCAAGACGATTTTATCCTCATCAAATCCGACGGCTTTCCAACCTACAACTTTGCCCACATTGTTGATGATGCCGAAATGAAGATAACCCACGTTATCCGTGGTCAAGAATTCATTGCCAGCACGCCGAACTATTTAAACCTGTACCAAGCTTTAGGCCTAAAACGTCCTATCCTGGCCACCATGCCACACATACTCGGTGCCGACGGCAATAAAAAGCTTAGCAAACGCGATGGCGCCAAAGACGTCCTTGACTACCTACGCGATGGCTATCTCTCAGAAGCTTTGGTGAGTTTTATCGCAACATTGGGCTGGAACGATGGCAGCGAACAAGAGATATTTACGGAAGAAGAATTAATTAAAAAGTTTAGCTTAGAGCGGGTCAGCAAGTCCGGTGCCCATTTTGACGAGCGTCGCCTCTTATGGGTAAATGGGTCCTTCATTCGTGAACTGCCGTTAGACGAACTAGCGAAAAAAGTTGATGCTTTTTGGCCACCCGAGGCCACCACGGCCAGCGCCGAATATAAGTTGGCCGTCTTAGGCCTAACCCAAGAACGCCTCAAATACTTTGACGAACTGCCAGCGCTAACCAATTTCTTCTTTACCAATCTACCGGTCAATATGACTTTAATCGACAATAATAAACAGCTCAAAAAGCTTGATCACCAAGAAATAAATAAGCTATTGGAGCAGACTCGAGCTAGCCTCCAGGACAGCAACTTCTCGGTCGACGACCTAACCGAGCGACTCAACCAACTATTGGAAACAACCGGCCAGAAACCAGGCACCCTATTCAGCCTAATTCGGGTTACCACAACCTGGGCACCAGCCAGCCCCGGACTGGCCGATACACTGCATGTCCTAGGCAAAGAAAAATCTCTCGAACGCCTAGCAAACAGTTTGGCTTCGCTTAACTCTAAATCCTAATATTTAGTACAAAAATATTACCGACGCTTGCGGATAATGTGAGCTGTTCAATATGATACAATACTGCTTATGATTGATGACTTTCGCCCTAAAGAAAAGGCCAGGGCGGCCAAGCGTAACGCTGCCAAAATTCCACCTCCAGCTGGGCCAGTAACACCGGTCGAAGCTCCAAACGACGATCCAGTCATTGAGATTGTTCCCGAAACCAAAACGCCAAAAATGGCCGAGACACCCAAAATGCTACCAGCCAAGACCAAACGTCGTCCGCACATATGGCCAGATGCCTGGTCCCGTAAAAAGAAACGTCTGTTTACGGGCCTATTGGTATTACTAGCCCTAGGTTTGATTGGAGGGGGAGCCTACTGGTACCGAGCAAAGCATCAAACCAAAGCCGCGGTAGTCACCAAAACTACTGTCGCGGTCGCACCGAAACCAACTACCGTTCCTTCTAGCTTAACTGGCTTACCGGTTGCACCAGAAGTAAATCAACGAGTTGTGACTGGGGTGATGATAGAAAACAGCCCCGATGCTCGTCCGCAATCCGGCTTATTTGAAGCCGGTGTCGTTTACGAAGCCGTTGCCGAAGGTGGTATTACTCGCTTTTTGGCACTCTTCCAAGATACTCAACCAGCTTATGTCGGTCCCATACGTAGCTCACGTCCTTATTACTTAGACTGGTTATTGCCATTTAATGCTAGCTACGCCCACGTTGGCGGCAGCCCCGAAGCTTTGCAACAAATTAAAGCCCTGGGAGTTAGGGATATGGATCAGTTCGCTAATAGCTCGGCCTACGACCGTATTACCAGCCGCTATGCTCCCCATAACGTCTACACCAGCATCGCCAGGCTAGTTAAGCTAGCCGAATCAAAAGGCTATACCACCAGTACCTACACTGGCTTCGCCCGCAAACCTAAAGAATCACCAGCCGCCACTCCAACCGCTAAAACCATCGACTTAACTATCTCTGGACCCTTATATAATCCGCACTACGATTACGATACCACTACTAATAGCTATAAGCGCAGCGAAGGTGGCAAGCCTCATACCGACGAAAAGTCAGGTACTCAACTGTCACCTAAGGTTGTAATTGCCTTAGTTATACCAAGTGCTATCGAAGCTGACGGCTCACATAACAGTTACGCTACCACCGGCACTGGTTCGATGTACGTATTTCAGGACGGCACAGTTACACCCGGGACCTGGAAGAAAGATAGTCGTTCGTCTCAATTCATTTTTACCGATAGTGCCGGTCAGCCTCTACTATTAAACCCCGGGCAAACCTGGCTAAGCATCGTTAACACTACCGGATCCGTAGTTTATATTCCCTAGGTAATGTGGACAGCTTTCGTAACTCAGGCCTCTTGACGTTATTTGGCAAGCTATCTTGCGCATTACACCAGGCCACACCAACACAGCTCCGCCTAATCTATAAGAAAATAAAATCGACCAAGAACTGGTCACCACCTTAGCCTTGCAGGTTTATCAGCTAGCTGCCAGTAAAGAGGAAACACGCACCACCATCGAGCAACAAGCCGACGGCTACCTAATAAAGGCCAGGATTACCCCAAAAAAACAACTAGTTGGCATCCTCGATAGCATAGCTTAGGGTGTATACTAATTGATAGCAGTGGGTGTGCTGGCTGACTGAAAGGTTATCCTTCCTACATCCAAGCTTTAAAATCCTGGTAGCAAACTTCGGTCCCTGCTAACCTCACATCACCAAAGATTAGCTGCCACGTACGGTAACAGCTCATCACCCTATACAACTCCGTTCACAGATCAGCCGAAAGTTGATTTGATATGCATGTGGTCAATCAAAGAGTCGAAGTAATCACAGTCTTTCGCCAACAGGGTGAAGTCGGTTTATTGTGTTACCCGGCTAAAATGAAATATCAAGGTCATGAAGTACTGTTTACCGAACTAGGGCTACGACACCCCACCGCCAAAGGTAAACGGATGGTTCATGTTTTTGACATGTCCGACGGCAACAGCGATTACCGGCTGGAGTTTGATGCCGAGGCCCTAACCTGGACGCTAGTCGCCATCCTTGAAGGGCAGGGAGGGGGCTACAATGCCGCATCATCGACTTAACGACTTCCGGCTGACAATCAACCGCGAAGAAGCTCAGATCATGCATATCGACCTCAACAGCGCCTTTGCCACAACCGAGCAGCAGGCTCACCCCAGCTTACGCGGCAAGCCAGTGGGGGTAACAAACCGCATCTCGCGGCACTGCTGCGTAATTGCCGCCTCATACGAGGCTAAGGCCCTGGGTGTCAAAGTGGGCATGCGCCTAGACGAAGCCCGAGCACTGGCGCCCAATTTCATCATGCTAGAATCCGACCCTCCCAAGTACCACTACGTTTACCAAAAATTGGCTGCCATCATGAAGGACTACTCGCCAAATATAAAAATGAAGAGTATCGACGAGGGAATTATCGACTTCCACGGCACCCGCCAGTTCGTCAATAAGCGCCCTCTAGAGGAGATTGGCCACGAGATTAAACAGCGGGTTCGGCAAGAAATCGGCAGCTGGATGCGAGTGAATGTTGGCATCGGCCCCAATCTTTTCCTAGCTAAACAGGCGGCTGGGTTGCACAAGCCGGATGGGCTAGATAAGATTGATTACCGTAACCTGCGCCAAATTTACGCTAGCCAACAATTAACTGATCTAACCGGTATCGCCAGCCACTTTGAGGCTCGCCTAAACGCCGCCGGCATCTTTACGCCCTTACAGTTCCTAGATGCCTCGGCCGACGACCTGCGTCGCCTGGTGTTCCACAGCGTGGCTGGCGAGGACTGGTACCAACGACTACGTGGCTACGAGGTCGACAACATCGTCACTAAACTCGGCAACGTTGGCCGCCAATACGTCCTAGATGTCCGTACCGCCGACGAAGACATAATCATCCCGCGCTTTCATTACCTCTGCGAAACTACCGGCAAAAAGCTACGCTACAACAACGTTGATTCCCGTGGCATCATGGTCTGGGCCCAGTTCCAAACCGGTGACAGCTGGTACCAACGCAAAATGTTCAAAGTACCGTTCTACACCGACCGCGACATCTACCAGCGAGCCCTCTACCTGTTCAACCAACGCCCCCGCCATCTGGTAGTAAGCTCGATGGGCATAACCTGTTACATGCTAGCACCATCCAACCGCAGCCAAATAAGCCTACTGGATGATGTTAACAAGCAAGAGTGGCTAACTGAGGCCGTCGACGACCTCAACGAACGTTACGGCCACTTTATTGTCAGCGCCGCCAGCGCCCTGGATGGCAAAAAGAATGTCAAACAAAAGATCCCCTTTGGCGGCACTAAGTACTTCGAGCTACTACTCAAGCGAGGCTAAGCGAACTAGCGGGTTCAGGTCTAAAGGTGATCTCACGAACAAAGTAAATCTATTAGACTTCTCTTAACAATAAAAGCACCTTCTAGTTGACTACTTGAAAGAGGTGCTTCCTAAGTGGTAGTTATCTTTTGGTGAACCTGAAGGGTTCGATTTATAAGGAAATTGCTAGTGAAAACATCAGGTGGAATATGGAGCTTAAGTAAAAGGAATAATTGGGCGGGATAAAGTTC
>JBAXGG010000022.1:0-6338 GCA_037139495.1 Candidatus Saccharimonadota bacterium
AGGTTGTCCCCTTCCCCTGCTAGAGGGGTTATGGGGTTATTGTTATTGGTTGGATCTGTTTCCACAACAGAGCTCCGTTTATGTGTTCGTTTATCCGTTCACTTTATGTGTTAATTGTATGGGTATATTATGCTTATGTCTACCCCTGTTTTAGGTTTTAGTTATGGAAAGGAGTTATCGTCCCTGTTAATAAATTATAAACTTAAACGTTTACGAAAAGCGTAACTTTGTCTTGGGTAACTTTGATGATTCCGCTAGATACCGAAATCTCGATTGGCTTATCACCAGTATCAACCTTAATCACCCCTGGTAGCAATAAAGAAAAGAAGTTAGTATGGCCCTCTAAAATATCAAAAGCACCGGCCTTGTTGGTTGCTGATACCGAAACGGCTGGGCCATCATAATATTTCTGACTAGGCGATAGAATGATTAGTGAGAATTGTGGTCTAGGATCTGGCACCAATTATAATCTCCTCTACCCCTTTCAGTGTGTCCTCGCGGGTGACGTACTCGCCAGGTTGACCAGTAATATCCTCGGTTACAAACATATTCTGGGAGAAAAAGCTGATTAGACTTTGAGCAATTTTGTAGTCCTGATGATCCTTGGCAGCTAGCTCATTTTCACCGACAATTTCTACAACGTTGTGCAATCTTTGGTACTTATCCATAAGTGTTTTGACGATAGTTACGAGGTTAAAATGACGTTCGCCAACAAACTCCGGAGCCACTACTGCTGATGTAGTTCTTACAATATCTATTGATGGATGGATGCCTTTTTCGGCTACAGAGCGGCTTAAAACCAGCACCGCATCGAGCTGCTGGGATATTTCCTGAACAGCTGGATCACTTAGATCGTCGGCCGGGACATAGATGGTTTGAATTGACGTGATCGAACCATTTTCATTAGAAGTTAATCGATCCTGAAAGCGCAGTAAGTCAGAGAACAGACTGGTCTGATAGCCACCTTCCGATGATACCCGGCCCATGGTTGTCGACAGTTCGTTGCCGGCCTGTACCTGGCGATAGATATTATCTATAAAACACAGCACGTCAGCTTTCTGATTGTCACGGAAATCTTCGGCCATAGCTGCCGCCGTGGCGCCAATCATAACACGCATGGCCGCCGGTTCATTCATCTGCGCAAAGAACATCACTAAACTATCTAGCAGATTTTGCTTTTTTAAAGTCTGGTAAAGCTCGTAACCTTCCCTTATACGTTCGCCAATACCCAAGAAAAAGGCCAACCTACCAGGGCGGGTGATATTGTGCATTAGCTCCATAGTTAGAACCGTCTTACCAACGCCGGCTCCACCGATAATGCCGATCTTAGAGCCCTTGAGGAATGGCGTAAAGAAGTCGATAGCCTTGATGCCTGTTTCCAAAATCTGTGGCGTTTGGGCACCAATCATAGACAGTGGATGCGGCGCGACCTGATAGATACTGCGTCGGTCTTTGAGCTTAATCGGCTCACCACCGTCAACCGTCTCGCCGACAGCGTTAAAAATTCTTCCCAGCGCCTCCCTGCCAACCGGAACAGTGACAGTTTGGCCGGTGTTAGTGACACTGTCACCCCTTTTGATACCGGGGTCGCCTTTCAGGTTAAGGCAAACGATGTCAGTTTGGTCGGAGTAATATTGAACCTCCAGAAAGACGTGTGGCGCACCGACCACCGACAAGATAGTTTTAGTTGCTATCTCGGGGCTGTCCGGTTCGACCGTAACCTTGACTACAGATCCTCTTATGGCACTGATACGCCCAAATTGTTCTTTCATATTGCCTCCCCTGTAGTAACGCTCTCACGCAGCTGCTTATCGTTCTCATCGCGTTTAGCTTTGTGCCATGAGTTGAACATAACACCGCGCTGCTTGCGGGCCCTGTCTTCGGCCACCAACATAGCGTTAAAACGACTGGCTAACTGAGCAAGGTGCGAGTCTAATATGACCTCACGGAGCGCAATCTGTAACATGGTCGCTTCCATAGTTTTAATAATTTCTTTGAGAGAAGGTTCAAAGAAATAGTCATGGCTGCTAATAACCTCTTGTTTAGTAGTGGCGCCAGCAGGGTTAGCAGCGGCAGTTTCGTCACCAAGTGTCGCAACGGCGTTAAGCAAGTCAATCGTGCGAACAGTTTGATTACTCAGCGACACGTAGGATTGATAGAAAACGGTTATTTTAGCGTAGTCATCAATGAAATGGCTCATCTCTTGGATCTTCTGTTCATCACCTATCTCCGGGAATGAGAATACTTTGTTTGGTGTCATGCCGAATTTCTCCAATATAGAGGCGCCGTGGCTACCCATCATAGCAATCTCAGCGTCTTTTTCTTCGCGAGCACTTAAGAAGTAGTTAATGATCTTCTGGTCAATCAGGCCGCTTAGGTTACCGTCTGAAGTAATAATAATATATAGGGTTTTATGGTTACTGAATCGTTCTTGACTGGTGGAGATAAATCGCTTGTGGCGGTCGGAGTCTATACGCAGTTGTGAGTAAGTTCGCCACAACTCTTCAAAACATTCTCGTCCTGGTAAAACCCGCTGTTTAATCCGAGCGATCTTAATACTAGCTACGCCTTCCAGGGCGGCTGTGAGGTTCTGAATGGTAGTAATTTCTTGGAGCCGGTTTTTGAACATAATTGAGTTCTTCATGACTTACCTGACCAGACCTTCAATTTTTAGCAGAGCCTTTAGCTGGGAGTTGTACTGAGCAGTGGATAACTTAGAACCCAGAGCCGTAACAGTTTCTTTGAGTAGGGATGTATTCAGGTTACCGGTAGCAGGAGCTCGCAAGGCCGCTTCCAATAGTATTTGTTGCTGGAGAATGCCAAATGTCTCGTCGGGACTCTGCTTAAAAATATCGATGATTCGCTCACCGATCTTGATATCCACCCACGAAGCCGATGTCTCGCCAGCGTCAAAAGAAGAAAATTCAACTGCCTGATTATAATCATTAATTTTTTTGAGTAGGATTTTAACCAGTTCCTGGGATTTTTTACTGCGGGCTCGACCACCGATCCTAGAAACTGACAAGCCCGTATTTACGGCTGGCCGAATACCTTCTTGGAAATTCTCTCTGGTAAAAATTAGCTGTCCGTCGGTGATTGACATCATGTTGGTGGCTAGATAACCAGTAATGTCATCATCCGGTGTTACGATTACTGGCAGTGCTGTAATGCTTTTGGCCGAATCAGTAAAACAACCAGCTCGCTCTAATAAGGAGGAATGCGTAAAGAAGATATCACCTGGGTATGAATCACGGCCAGCACTGGCATGGGCCAACAGAGCGATTTCTCGGTATATTTTGGCATGATTTGTCAGGTCATCATAGATAATTACAACGTCGCTTCCTTGAGCTCGCAGGTATTCAGCAATGGCGCAACCAACGTAGGGCGCGATGTAGGCCTGACCCAAAGATTCAAAAACGTTAGCCACCAATACGACTGTCTGATCAATAGCCCCAGACTTTTGGAGGCGACGCAAAAGACTCTGGACATCAGCCTGGCGCTTATTAATCAAAACATACACGTACTTGCGGTTACCGCTTTTAACAGCGGCCAACTGAGTCAGGAAGGTGCTCTTACCGGTGCGAGCGTCGCCAATTACAGCTACGCGCTGACCTAAAACTACTGGGAAGATGGTGTCCACAACCGTGACACCGGTTATTAGTTGTTCGTCTGAGGCAGTGCGCTCAATAATTGGTGCTGCCGTTTTAAAAACATTTTCACTAGAATCAAGCAGTAATGCACCCTTGCCATCCAAAGGGCTACCGTCGACTGTAATCACGCGACCCACCATCTCAGACCCAACTAATACTTTCAGGACGTCGCTCTCGAGTACAACCACCATACCTATCGTCATCAACTCACCACTCAGATTTAGGATAGTCGTTTCGTTACCAGAGACTTCCCAAACTAGGCCTTTGTCCCCATTCTCAAATAAAACCTGGTTATTAATACCGGCCTCATACAAACCCCTAACCGTTACAAAAAATCGGTCGGTAGCAACAACCTCTCCAATAGGGTTACCCTTGTCGACAAGTTCTTTAAAGCTAGACACGAGCCAACTCCTTAATTAAATCCTTTTTATTGGCCTCTAGTTGGCTGGCGTAAGAATAATCATGCAAATGATAAGGGGTACGTACCTTAATTCCTCCGCCAATCTGAGAATTAACGCTAAAACTTAGTAGCGCTTCGGGATGGCAGCTATCTCGGAACCATTCTGCAATCGCGACCTGGCCCTTCAGCGGCAGCTCAGCCACAACTGTTAGATGTAGCACCAGGGGTTGCTTGTGAAGAGCTGCTAGATAGTCCATAGCCTGAATTATATCTTCGTTTGTTGGCAGTTTTTCGCCCACCCCCAGAAGGTCGATGGCTGGTTGGCTCAACTCCGTGACGGCTGGCTTGGTGGCCCCGCCGACCTTATGCACTAAATGATTATTTTGAACTGATTTTTGGTACTGGCTTAGGTCGCTTAAGCAGTCAGTGACATCAGCTGGCGTCACAATGCTAAGGGGTAATTTATTTTTCATGCAGCAAATCCTTCCTCAGTTCGTCCTTGTTGGCCTCTAGCTGACGTATAACTTGAGCAGTTTGCTCGGTCGTTACACTGTCATGACCCAAAGCAGTTATCAGATAATTATTAATCACACTGGCTAGGTTTTTTTCAAACTGGCCAATCAATAACCGTTCCTGCTCGACGACGCCTGCCTCTAACTGGCTCTGTGCAGCTTTGCTAGCCTCCATGAGCGTGGCCGTCATACTTGCCACAGTTACTTTCAATGCATTGTTAAAATCAACTACCGTCTGCCCAGTTTGAGTCAGCTGGGCTTTTAGAGTCGTGGTAGCCTGGTTAAGAAGCACCGCCTCAAGTTGGCTATTGAAACTGCCGAGGTTTTCGGCCATTTTCGCGGTGATTGCCGCTACTTCGGCTTCGGCCTTTTGCTGCATAGTTTCTGCGAGCTGCTGTTTGTCGATTATCGCGGGGTCTGGGGCTGCTGGTTGCTCAGGTTGTTTGTGTCCCTGGCGTAATCGACTCATCTGATCGATCACCCAAATTAGCAATAGGCCATTTAAAATAAAGATTGCCAGGATGACGATGCCGAATTGGTTTTGATCTATCATATTACCCCCTTAAAATCAGATATACGGCGCTACTACAGACAGCCAGAATAAAAATTGCTAAACCGATCACTTTGGTCATACTCCGCTGTATAGCATTTTTTGCTAACGGGTTACGCCCAATCGCACCTATCGAGCTACGAACTGCCCCGTAGAGTAGCACAATTACGATCAGTAGGCCGACGATAATAACAACCAAAGATGCCCATAATCGACCGGTAGGAACTTCCTTGCCACTGATAGAGCTACTGACATCTCTAAGTAGCTTAGGAACAGCGGTAGCGTGTTCGGCCGGCTGATAAAATGCAACATTAACGGTTATTGGCAGCATGGCGATTAGAACTGGCTTCTGAACACCGTGTATATCAGTAATTTTTTTAGTCTGGGCGGCTTGCGACTGATTATTCAGATCGCCTTGAGCCGTGCCGATAACTTTACCAATTTCAGTCGCCTTCATACCGATACCATCAAGAGGCGAGGCCATAATCTTGTCTCCTTTTTTGACCGAACCATTAATATCGCTAACCAAAACGTAGTTGGTGCCATCGGTACTAACCTGAACCTGGCTGTTAGACTGCGAGACACTGACCGTGCTAGTGGCCACCACCACCCCTAATAGGTTACTGTTATTGGTCGAGTTGGCGGCAACAACTGCGCCATTTTGCTGACTGTCCGGCGCTACCAGGCTGCCATTGGGGAGTTTTTGCGTCGTTGTGTAACCTACTGACAGAGGGGCAGCCGAAACTAAACTAGGCGAAATAAGCAATAAGCTAATCAGCAAAAACTGGCCAAAGATTAACCCCCTTAGCCAAATGCTTTTCGTGGTCACAATTGTGACTTTATATAACCTGACCATCCAATAACAACGCCCCCGTTATATGTATAGTTATCATTCTAATGCTTACAGTAGATTTAAACAATGACTATCTTCTCAAGAAAACCTTGGAATTATTACTAAGATAATCTTAAACTTTTAAACGGCATTAAAAGAAGCACCTCTTCAGGGGTGCTTCTTTATTGAAGTTAAAAACTGGATAGTGCAAATCAAACGGCAAGATCGTAAGGTGATATCGCATTCCTGGCAAGCAAGCTTGCTAAAGTAACTGTTGCGTTTTAATGACAGTTACCAGGATCAACCATAGCTCATGGACTCTATAGAGGTCCATGGCTTGTTTTCTCCCTAGAAAGGAGGTAATCCATCCGCACCTTCCGGTACGGATACCTTG
>JBAXGG010000023.1:0-5976 GCA_037139495.1 Candidatus Saccharimonadota bacterium
TTCGTATTAATAACAATTGTCGATATAAAGCGAAACTTTTAAGATGTCAGACGTTACTGCAGGCCCAACCCATTCTAGCATCAAGTCGTCACCAATAACTTGGGGGCCGATAGCAGCCGTGTTGGTAACGTTGATAGCCTACTTTGCCTCGCAACTTTTTGGCAGTGTGATTATTTTGGGCTTCGCCAAAACTCAGGGCTGGAGTCACGAACAAATTGTCGCTTGGACAGATAAGGTTTGGCCCCAGTTCGTATATATACTGATAGTTGAGGCTGCCATGCTTGGGATTCTTTGGTTCTATCTAAAGCACCGGAAAGCTAGTTTTAAAACTCTCGGTTTAGTAAAACAGATCGGGTGGAAAGACCTGACCTATACACTTATTGGCTTTGCGATTTATCTACCGCTTTTAATTGCTGCCATGGCGGCAGTCAAAGTTTGGTTCCCCGGGGTTAATCTAGAACAGCAACAGCAAATCGGTTTTCAAGCGGCACATGGCTACTCATTGATCGTAGTATTTGTTAGCCTGGTTGTTTTACCGCCGGTGGCTGAAGAAATTGTGGCTCGTGGTTTTTTGTATCTGGGTTTAAAAAGTAAGCT
The DNA here is from genome assembly GCA_037139495.1 of Candidatus Saccharimonadota bacterium. Lineage (GTDB taxonomy): Bacteria > Patescibacteriota > Saccharimonadia > Saccharimonadales > JAUPVS01 > JAUPVS01. Next base: position 598 of record JBAXGG010000023.1, read on the forward strand.
ACCCGTAATCTGGGCAGCGATTTTTACCAGCTTAATATTCGCCAGCGCACATCTGCAGTTTGGCAGTAACGCGCCTCTCCTATGGGCGGCCGCCATCGATACTTTTATATTATCTATGGTATTAGTATTCCTGCGCGAAAAGACTGGTCATCTCTGGTCGTCAATTGGTTTACACATGATAAAAAACAGCCTTGCCTTCATGGCCCTCTTTATTTTTGTTACATAATGAAGTAGCATAGTCATGTGAGCAAACCTAGAACTATCAGTACAACCATTAAGCTACCGCTCGGCCTAGGGGCAGACGTTTAGTTTTTTAATCCAAAAATCTGAACATCTCCCCTCGAATCACGAGGGTTTTTTATTAAAGCAAGGATCGAGAGTAACCAATGCGTTTAACACAATTATTCACAAAGACTCGCAAGCAAATACCGGCCGATGAAGAAGCCCGCAATGCTCAGCTGTTAATTCAGGCTGGTTTTATTCATAAAGAAATGGCCGGTGTTTACGCTTATCTGCCGCTTGGTAAACGCGTACTCGATAATATCGCCAAAGTTGTTCGTCAAGAGATGGACGCTATTGGCGCCCAAGAATTACAGATGACCACCCTACAACCCAAAGAGTTATTCGAAAGAACTGATCGTTGGGACGACAAAAAAGTCGACAACTGGTTTAAGACCAAACTAGCTAACGGCTCCGATCTCGGCATGGGTTTAACGCATGAAGAACCAATTGTTCAGGCTCTCAAAGATTACGTTAACTCTTATAAAGATTTACCAATTTATGTTTATCAAATTCAAAGCAAGTTTCGTAATGAACTGCGGGCTAAAAGCGGGCTGTTACGTGGCCGAGAATTCATAATGAAAGATATGTACTCTTTTGCCCGCACACAAAAGGAGCATACCGAACTGTACGAAAACGCTGCCCAAGCTTACAATAAAGTTTTTGATCGCCTTGGCCTCGGCAAACTGACTTACCGGACCTACGCCGACGGGGGCTACTTTACCGATAAATTCAGCGATGAATATCAGACTATCAGCAATGTTGGCGAAGACACTGTCTATGTTGACGAAAAAAAGATGCTGGCCATTAATGACGAAATCTACACGCCAGAAAACCTCACTAAACTCGGTCTTAAAAAAGAAGATTTGTTAAAAAAGCGTGGGGTTGAAGTGGCCAATATCTTTCCTCTAGAAAGCAAGTATACTGACGCTTTAGACCTGTACTACACCGATGAGAAGGGCCAGCAGCAATCAATTATCATGGGTTGTTATGGGATTGGTGTCAGCCGGTTGATGGGTATCATTGCTGAGCACTTTGCCGACGAAAATGGTTTAGTTTGGCCGGCCAGTATCGCCCCGGCTCAAGTCTATCTGATCCGATTGGGCGACGATGACAAAGTTACTAAAGCCGCTGATAAACTTTATGATGATCTAAAAAAAGCTAATATTGAGGTATTATATGATGACCGTGATACGAGATCTGGTGCGAAGTTTGCTGACGCCGACCTTCTGGGCATACCGTATCGACTGGTTGTAAGTGCCAAAACCTTGGAAAATGATCAAGTTGAATTGAAACAACGTACCGGCCAAGAGGTGACATTATTGGCTATAGACAAAGTGGAATCTAGTATAAATAAGCCCTAATAGAGAGGACACCCATGAATAAAGCATTTCATTTAACCGTAGAGGGTATTGCTGAGCTAAAAGCTGAGCTAGCCGAACAAATTTCCCAACGTGGTCCAATTGCCGAACGCATTAAATTAGCCCGAGAATTTGGTGACCTCTCCGAGAATGCCGAGTACACCTCAGCTTTAAACGAACAGGAGCGAGTCGAAAGTCGAATTGCCGAAGTTGAGAACATTCTAGCTAACTCCAAAGTAATCAAGAAGCCGACTGGCGATAGCAAAGTTCAGCTTGGTTCCAAGATTAGCCTTAAGGGTTCCGGAAAGACTAAAGACTTTCAAGTAGTTGGAACCGTGGAAGCTGACCCTTTAGCTGGTAAAATCTCCGATGAATCGCCAATTGGCAAAGCTTTACTGGGCAAAAAAGTCGGTGACGAAGTCGAAATTAAAACTCCAGCCGAGACTACCGCCTACAAAGTCATAAGCATCAGCTAAACTGGGTTATACTAATACCAGATGGCTACATTAAAAGAACTCCGCGATGAGCGTCTCCGTAAGCTCGAAGATTTAGTAAAACTTGGAGTTAATTCATACCCGTCTAAAACTAGACGTACTCACAGTGTTGGGCAGGTTATACATGAATTCAAAGCTTTAGAAAACAAGGCTGTCAGCGTCTCCGGCCGGATTAAATCGATCCGAAAATTCGGCAAACTGGCCTTTGTTGTAATCCGCGACGCCAGCGGGGAAGTCCAGCTGTTCTGGCGTTACAATGATACAGTTGAAGTCGATCATGCCAACAGCGAAATTGCTCAGGGGGAATTAAATCTACTTGATGCCGGCGACTTTGTTGAAGCTACTGGCCCAGTTATTAAGACTCAAACTGGCGAAATTTCGGTTGAGGTGCAAAAACTACGCCTGTTGACTAAATCTCTCCGTCCTATGCCGACCGAACAAGACGGTTTTACTAATAAAGAAGAGCGCTTACGCCGACGCTACGTCGATATCAATACTAATAAAGATGTTTATGATCGCTTTATGCGCCGCAGCAAGTTTTGGCAAGCCACCCGGAACTTCTTAAACCAACACGACTTTATCGAAATTAATGTCCCGGTACTAGAGCACACCGCCGGAGGTGCCGATGCCAACCCATTCGTTACTCACATGGATGCCCTGAACCAGGACTTCTATTTGCGTATCTCACACGAACTGCCACTTAAGCGCCTGGTTGGAGCTGGCTACGAGCGAGTTTTTGATATCGGTCCACGTTTTCGTAACGAAAACTACAGTGACGAGCACCTGCCCGAGCACGTCGCTATGGAATGGTACTGGGCTTACGCCGACTGGGAGCAAGGTATGGCGCTAACCGAAGAGTTAGTTCGCTTTGTGGCCGACAACACCTGGGGAAAGCGTACATTTAAGACTCTTAGCGGTCATAAGGTTGATCTTGGTCAAGACGGGGAACATTACCCTCACATTAGCTTTGTCGGCATCATCAAAGAAAAATACGGTCTGGACGTTTTTGAATGCACGTTAGACCAAGTTAAGGAACAGCTCAAAAAACATGGGATAGAAGTGGAGAAGACTGAAAACCGAGCCCGTGGCATCGATAAGCTCTGGAAGAAAATTCGTGCTGGCCTAGATGGCCCAGCCTTCTTAATAGATACCCCAATTTTCTTGCAACCGCTTGCCAAAGCTCAGACTAAAGACCCAAGACTAACAGAACAGTTTAATCTGGTGCTAGGTGGTACAGAGGCCTGTAAAGCCTACTCTGAGCTTAATGACCCGGTTGACCAGCTGGATCGGTTTAAAGAACAGCAGGCCATGCGTGACGCCGGCGATGGCGAGGCTCAAATGCTTGATATCGATTTTGTCGAAATGCTAGAGTATGGCATGCCACCGACCTGCGGCTTTGGTTACAGCGAACGTCTTTTTTGGATGCTAGAAGGTGTTACGGCCCGCGAAGGGGTACCATTCCCACAGCTACGTAGTGAAGTAGACAATGTAACTAAAAGCATCTATCCCGACATCAATCTATAATGATGTCAGTCCCCACCGACGACGAATTCGATCAACTAGTCAGTGATGCTCTCGACTCTCTTCCTAAAAAGTACACGGGCCGGATGGATAATGTGGCTATTGTCTATGCTGACGAACCGACCCAACAGCAACGTCAGGAACTCAACCTTCGAGGCAACCAGACACTGCTAGGACTTTATCAAGGCGTACCATTAACAGCCCGGGGTGGCATGATTAAATTATTACCGGATAAAATAACACTGTTCAAAATCCCTCTGGTTTATAAAAGTAAGAACCATACTGAGTTGCAAGAAAATGTTCGACACACACTTTGGCACGAGATGGCTCACTATTTTGGCCTAGACCATAAGCGTATCCGCGAACTTGAATAAACAATTTTGCAAATCCGAATTAATTGACTATTATGTGAGCAAATGTCTGAGATGCCCAACACCGAATTTGTCGAAGTTAAAAATGCACACCAGCAGTTTTATGAATGTGTTACGGAATGGGAACTGCAGCTTGCTGGGATTGATGTTAACGACCCCGAACTAGAAGTACTCGCTGAAGAAATTGCTGTGGAATTAGAACAAATCTGCCCTTACATGGACGAGATTGTCCACGTTAGTGGTCGTGGTGTAATCCCGATTATGGATGACTTAACGGGCGAAATGACTAACGAAGTATTCTATAGTGAGGGAGTCACAGGCCAATACATGGGTGTAATGGTTGTCCCGTATCAGGAGCAGGAAGATTTAGACCTAAGAGTCAGGATAATGCACCGGGTTTTGATCGGCCAAGCCGAAGAGAATGTATCGCTTAGTCGATACCGTGAAGAATATTTTATAGCCTCATTCTTAACCGAACCCGGAACCTCTATTACTGATTTAGCCGATATTGAGAGTATTTTCTCACCTTACTTCATTGGACAGGAATCTAGCGAAAGCATGAACGATCGATTAAGAAAGGTGCGTGTATATACTGACAAGGCTCGCGAATTAGTCTGTTCAACGGGCTTCAGGCGCCAACCGCAGGGAAGACAGGCTAGTGCACTAGTTTCACTGGTGTCCGAAGCCGAACGTGAGACCAGAATAAATCAACTATTCGTGACAGCTAATAGCGGGTATGCCCTAATTGTTCAACACGGCGAAACATGCTCCTACCTTATACCCTACAATTTAGATGATACCCCTATAAAAGGTATGATTCTTGGTCTTGAATCACTAGAAAACTTACGTTTACGTGAAGGCAGAGCGATTCGTCGCGACTCGGATCTCATTGATAAAAACGCCGGACTCTGTCTTGTAATCTCACCCGAAGATGATACTCAGGTTAATCTCAACCTTAGCCCCCGCCAGGTCATATTCCTGCCTTTGGGCAGTCAGTCTGCGGGGATAGTCTATTCAGACACCTCGACCTAATAGCTGATATACTTAATTCATGAAAGCAACCCTAGACAATCAAATTATCGCCGAAGCACCCAAGGATGATCTTATCTACATAGAAGGGAATTGGTATTTCCCACCTAGCTCTGTTAAAAATGAGTTTTTGAAGAAAAGTGATACACCATACACCTGTCCCTGGAAAGGAGAATGTCAGTACTACGATGTTATTATTGGCGACAGAACGGCTAAAGACAACGCCTTTAGTTACCCTAAGCCTAAACCTAGCGCTATTGACGCAGTTAAAAAAGACTTCAGTAACTACGTCGCTTTTTGGCAAGACGTCGCCGTTGAGAATTA
>JBAXGG010000024.1:0-5786 GCA_037139495.1 Candidatus Saccharimonadota bacterium
GCAAGAAGCTGTTAACTTCGAGGTTGTCGGTTCGAATCCGACCCCGGGAGCCAAATTAATTTTTCGTAATGTCAATGTTACTTAATAGTATTACTACTTAACACCAGGGATAAGTTGCTAGATATAAGGCAACATTATTTTATTATTCAAGAATTATTATGATAGTTCGGTTAGTGATGCCGAAGTTTTAACGACGTACATCTCTCTCCTTAAAAATCCCGTTCGGACGGAAAAGTAGGAAGACGATGAGCACTAGGAATGCGATGGCATCTTTCCATTCACCCGAAAACTGCCAGGCAATAATCTGTTCGATAAATGCTAACAAAAACGCACCAATAATGCCACCGTACCAGTAGCCGATTGTGCCGATGATCGCAGCGATTACCCCCTTAATGAGCCAGCTAAACCCCATGGTCGGTTCGATGCCGGAATCCAGACCAATCAGTATTCCCGTCAAGCCAGTGATAGCTGCGCCAAGGAAAAAAACTTGGCTAATAATTTTGTTAGAGTCTATGCCAATGGATTGTGCTAGGACTGTGTCGTCGCCGACCGCCCTGACTTGTTTACCAAAACGTGTCCACTTGAGCAGCAAGGCCAAGGAGGCGGTTACGACAATCAGTGTTGCCATGATGAGCAGTTGCGGGGTCGTAATAGTCACACCCAAGACGTTGTGGACGGCAAAATCATATTCAAAGCTAAGAATTCTAAAACGGTTGCCAAACATGATTGCAATCGTGGATTGGATGACTACCAGCAAGCCGATAGAGGCTACCATCATTGCCAAAGCTGTTGACCCTTTGTCACGCAGCTTCTTAAAAACTATTTTATCGTAAAGCCAGCCAACCAGGCTCGTAAAAAGCACGGCCAACACGACCGACAGTATTGGGTACATTTCCAAGTTCTGCGTCAGCCAGAAGAATGTATAGCCGCCAATCACCAGCAGTACACCATGCGCCAAATTGAAAAACCGTGTCGTGCAGTATATTAAATTAAATCCAATGGCAACCAGCGCGTAGATCGACCCGATAATCAGCGTGTTAATAAGGATTTGTACGATCACTTCTTCGGCCCGTATTTGTTCATCAATACTCTTTCAAAGATCTTGGTCGACAGAACTTTTTGTGCCGGACCCTCAAAAACAATACTGCCTTTGTCTAAAATGTAAGCGCGGTCGGCGATCTCAAGCGCGGATTTAATGTTGTGCTCAACAATCACGACCGCCATATTACGCTCTTGACTTATCTTCCGCACAACAGCCAGCACGTCTTTCACGATTTTCGGCGAAAGGCCAACACTTGGCTCATCAAGCAACAACACCTTTGGCCGCGCCATCAAGCCCCTGGCAATGGCGATCATCTGCTGTTGCCCGCCAGATAACATACCGGCACGGCGGTTGAGCTTGGGCTTGAGGTTGGGGAAAATGTGCAGCATTTCGGCCAGCCTTTCTTTCAGGACAGCCTGGTCCTTGAGGTTCAACCCTCCGAGCTCTATATTTTCTAAAACCGATAGTGAAGGGAAAACACGCTTATCCTGGCTGACAAACGATATTCCAAGGTCCTTCATGGCGTTTGAGCTGCATTCGACTTTCTTGCCGCGCCACAGCACATCACCGGAAGAAATGGGCGTCAAGCCAAACATCGTTTTCAGAAGTGTCGATTTCCCCGCGCCATTGGGTCCAAGTAAAACGATAACCTCACCCTCGTTTACATAGACTGAAGCGCCTGATTCTTTGAAATCAAGCGCTAGGACTCCACCGTAATGTACTCTTATTTTTCTGAGACTAAGGAGTTTTGTGTTATTCTCTACCAACGTAAACGATCTTGCCTTTCCGGATTTCTTTAATACCGGCTTTATCGACGAGTACACCATCATTGTTGAAGTATACGCCAAGTCCTGCAGCACCGTCGTATTTCACTTTGGTGATGTTAATTAACTTGCTGTTGATCTCGGTGTTAGTTGGAACTTTACGTCCGTTACCGGCTGCTTCGGTGGCTTGGACCAGCAACTTGATTGAGTCGTAAATGTTGGCACCGTAAGGCGATGGATTGTCTTCGTTGTACTTCGCTTTCATCTTCTTTAGATAGTCGCCGGTTGGGTCGGCTGGGTCGACAAACCACTGGCCTTCGTATAGTTCGAGCTGGGTACTCTGACTAAAGCCTTCAATGCTAGTGATAGGAGTATCGATTCCAGCCTCACGGAGCTGCTTGGTGATCAGTTCGATCTCTGGCGAGACAGCCATTATGAAGTAGATGTCCGGGTTGGTGTTACGCAGTTTTTGGATGACTGTGCGGAAATCGGTGTCGCCGGCAGTAAATTCCTGCTTCGTGTTGGCGATAGACTTAGCCTTCAGGCCCTTTTCGACTGCAGCAACGAGACTCTCGCCACCGGCGTTACCTGATTGAGAAAGCGTCGCGACCGTCTTGATGCCCTTACGCGTGAGCGCTTTTACCATTGTCTCGGCTTCGCTCTCAGGGCTAACGAAGTTGATGTAGTTGTAGGCGCCGACCGCTGCTTTTGGGTCAGACGAAATGGCGAAGTGCGGCACTTTCGTCTTTTCAGCAATGGGGGCCAAGGCTTGGCCAACGGTGCCAGAAAAGGACATCACACCAGATACTTTGTCGAAGTCGACAAGTTTGTTCAGGGCTGTTACGGATTTTGTTGGGTTTAGCTCGTCGTCCTCAAAAACGAGCTGGTAGGTGTACTTAGTGTCCTTTACCTCGCCGTTAGCCAGTTCGGCGCCGTGCTGAATGGACTCGCCAATAAATGCTAAGTCGCCACTCAGCGGCAAAATTACGCCGAGTTTTACCACAGGTTTGCCTGCGCTTGTTTGTATATTATTTTGATAAAGATAAATGAGAATAACTGCCAAGATAGCGACTACCACTGTTGCCACCAGAACTGGGAGTTTAAGTAGATTTTTTTTAGCTGTCATTGTGTATCTTATAATATAATTGTCCGGAACAAAATGCAAAATAATGATATAAATCTTGTGCAACAGTGTAATTTATGGAGATAAAAATCATCTTTTGAGTATTCATGCCCCTAAATACACGTCAATCACTTCTTTTTTGGCAAGGACTTTACTGGGATTACCCTCAGCCAGGATCTTGCCCGAGTCGAGCACGATAACCGTGTCGCACAAGCTGCGAATAAAATCCATGTTGTGGTCAATTAAGATGACCGTTTTGCCGTCCTTCTTCAGATCTTGCAAGACATTTTTTACCGTGGCGACCATCTCCGGAAAGAGGCCAGATAGCGGCTCATCGAAATAATATGTATCCCCGTTCATAGCCAGGGTACGGGCAATCCCCAGCAACTTCCGCTGGCCATAAGACAGATTCTTGGCCAACTCACCGCGTTTTTTCCATAGTCCGACTTTTTTTAGCACTTTTTCGGATTGTTTAAGATGCGATTCAGTATGCTGCTCGAACAACGACAATAAAACGTTTCGTTTTGTCAAAACTACTAGTATATTATCCAGGACAGTCATCTGCTCGAACAGCCGTGCGTCCTGAAAAGTGCGGCTGATGCCAGAGGAGTAATTTTTACTCGGATTAACGCTCTTAATCCCATCTTGCTTTTGAATGTATATCAGGCCCTTGTCGGCGGGCAGAAACCCCGTGAGCAGGTCTACTAACGTCGATTTACCGCTTCCGTTCGGGCCGATCAGCCCGGTGATCTTTCCGGCCCTGAACTGAACTGATACGTCATCAACTGCTCTCACCCCATCGAAATATTTAGCTAGATTCTTTATGCGCATTGTTTTGCCTATAGCTTATATTCTCCCAAAAATCCTTGCGGCCGATAGAGCATGAAGAGTATCAGGATGAGGCCGTAGATGATGTGGCGCATATCAGCTTCAATTGCGGTCGGCAGGCCGACAAAGCGGATCAACTCTGGCAATAGCACGATAACGGCGGCTCCGAGGATTGCCCCTTTGTTGTTCGCAAGGCCTCCTAAGATGATCATTGTGAGTACGATAATGGACTCGGTCACAGTAAATGACACGGGGCTGATATAGGAGAAATAAGTTGCAAAGAGTCCGCCTGCCAGCGCAGCGAGCGCGCTGCTTATAATGAAAGCCGCCAGCTTGTACTTCGAAGTATCATATCCGAAAACTCCAATCGCTTTCTCGTCCTCGCGTATTGCCCGGAGCACTCGCCCGAATGAACTCATAGCGATCCATTGGCAGATCAGATAAGTAAATAGCAAAAAGAGCAGTGACAAGCCCAAGATGTGCCAGTTTTCTGATAGTTCAAAACCGAATACGTTGGGACGCGGTATGTTGGCGATCCCTAGCGGTCCGCCCGTGATAGACTGCCAGTTGACAAAAATCCCTGAAGCCACAATCACAATGCTCAGTGATCCCATCGCAAAATAGTCGCCCCTGAACCGCGACAATGCGAAGTCGACCAGATAAGCGATGACACCTACAACAATGGCCGCCAAGACCAGAGCCACAAAGAAATTCAACTCAAATCTTGTCAGCGTTACAGCCACAAAGTAGGCGCCGATACCCATAAACGCAGAGGTCGCCATTGAGATAAGCCCGGTGTAGCCCGCCAGCAAATTCAAAGAAAGTGCGAGTATCGCATAAATACTTATCAAGATCGCGAGGTGGATGAAATAATCCATTAGGTCAACTTATAGCACAGTCTGCGCAAAACATATAGGCTGCCCACTAGGAAAGCTTCATTACAATTAATTGTCTCCTCGACACCTGGACTTGTGCAAAATGGTTTAGATCACTCTCTAAGTTAGAGGCACCCTTGCAACAGTACGCGACCTATCCCAGGTAACGCCATAAATATGGCTTCATCTTCTAGCAATGCGTACAATAGTGGAGCCGAGTTTTACTCTTGTGCCGCGCCAAGCGATAACACAAGGCCTAACTACACTGCGGCCCAACCAAACCCTGTTTAATTATAGCTATAACTTCCTCTACTGTTGTGAGCCAGAGCAAGCAGTCAAATCAGGTGACCAGGTTCCTAAGACCAGTCCCTGATTGACTCCTTACTCACAAGGATAGAAAACTAATTTGAATTACACACTGTTACGTTGGAACCGCCTGAAAGGGCGGTTTTCAATTTCTGACCCCTATACTAGTGTTTCGTTAGTGACCTGTTGCCTATATGGCAACCAAGCAGAGTGAAAGCAGACCAGGTTCCGTGACCAAGCTAGGATGCTATTGTTGCTATACCAATAAAGATTGGTTCACTATAATAAACGTAGAATGACAAATAATCGCGACAAGCCACAACAGATACTGATCCCCATTTTGCAGGAAGCTTCTAGTTGGGGAGCTGACGATCCGAAAATCTCCAAACCATACTTACTCGCTAAAGGAATAGTGGAGCACCTTGATTGTGATGATTCTGCTAGAGACGAAATAGAATTTCTAGCAGACAGACTATTAGATAAGCTCGAGTCCGCACTTATGTATTATCAGCTAATAATTGCCGACGACTTTGATAGTAGAAATATCAGCCAAAAGCGCACTATATACGAAGGGTTGTACGCAAACCTTTGGAGTTTCTATAAAGGTCGTGTACAGAATTATCTACAAAAAATGGGATGGAACTTGAGCATATTCTTTTGTAAAGATAAAAATCTTGATAATGAAGCTGCTGATTTCATTGAAAATAACCATAGTTCTAACTTCCTTAACTATGGAGAGCCAAGAAAAGACGAGTCCATCCGGGCTCGTCTTTTCTTGCTTACGAGCCAGCCTAAGCAGTGAAAAACTCTGATCGGGTTCCTAGACCGCCTGCCCAATTTAACGGGGG
>JBAXGG010000025.1:0-4973 GCA_037139495.1 Candidatus Saccharimonadota bacterium
ATCGTTAGTGGGGCGCAAGTTCCAGCGAGGGTTCGAATCCCTCCTCCTCCGCCAATAGTAAATAGCTCAGCCTTAACGGCTGGGCTTTTTACTATTCACAGGGGCGCGGTTTGAACACTTTCGCGAAGCGCTCTTCCCGCCTCCTCTTCATTTCTATCTGTTAATAAGGTATAATCCTGCCTACGGAGAGGTGCCCGAGTGGTCGAAGGGAATGGTCTTGAAAACCATCGTGCCAGCAATGGTACCGTGGGTTCGAATCCCACCCTCTCCGCCAAAATTATTAACCCTCATGTGCTTAAATAAGAGCATGCAAGTTACTATTTTTGGAGCCAACGGAAAAGTTGGCAGGCTAGTTGTCGAAAAAGCTTTAAAAAAAGGTCTGCGAGTCGTCGCTTTTTCGCATAGCGAAACTATTCTTAAGGCCGACCCTAACCTCCAGATAGTCCAGGGTGATATATACAACTCCCAGGACGTCAATAAGGCTATAATGGGCTCGGAGATTGTCATAAGCGCCCTGGGTAGCTGGGGAACCCCAAATAAAGATGTTCTAACAGAGGGAATGAAGAATATTATCCCCTCAATGAATCAGCAAAAAATATCCAGGATAATTTCTTTGACCGGATCCGATGCTTATGTAGAAGGCGAAAAGTACAACCTATTGCATAGATTAACTCATTTGTTAATAGGCCTACTCGCAAAAAAGATACTACAGGATGGTGAAAGACACTTAAAACTTTTGAAAGACAGTGGACTTGATTGGACGGTAGTGCGTTCGCCAGTTATGAATAATAGAGGCAAACCGAAAAACTACGTATTAACTAATAATAAAATAATGCCTTGGTCTACGATTAATCGTGTCAGCGTTGCTGAGTGCCTGATCGAACAAATGACCGACCGAAGCTATACCCAAAAAGCACCATATATTAAGCGTAATTTAATATGAAAAGCATTATTGTTAACGAGGAGTACCAAACAGGCTACACTTATACACTAACCGAACCAATTGGAAAAAATTTTAGTGACGATTTTAGCCCGCAGCTTACACCCAAACAAATGCTGAAGTTGGGTGTTTTTGGAGGAAACTATTTTAAACAGCGGCCGGATGAGTTCCCAAAAGATTGGTTCGAAGGAGTAGCATTTTCCGGTAACGGCGCCAGTGATAAGCAACTTAACTTTTTCCGCGTAAATGCCAGCCAGCCACTGGAAGTATGGCAGAAGAAGGGTTGGATATATTTTGAAGATCCTAAAGGTTGGTTTTTGTGGTACTGCAGATATTACCAGGGCAGAAGAATAGCCGACGAAGATCTAAGGCAGATAAAACGTTGGAAGAACATGCGTCGGCATATTGCTCAGCTCAGAAATAAATGCAGGGTTGGTGATGTTAACTGTAGGCCTAGACAACGCCAAGCATTGCTCCACTGGGCTTACGACTCCCGAATTATTTGAATAGAGCCAAGAATCGCTTCGTTGAAAGCAGCCGAGCGCTAGAAATTATATGTAAACAGAACTGCTAGCAACTGTGGAGCACGCTTAGAACTAAGAGCCCTTGGTTTGACGGCTTCAACAATAAAATGGAAAAAAAGAGCGAATTTCTGATCAACTTTCCGCGTACTACACGTATTAACGGACCAAAATTTAAAACTTCTTAACAGGGTAATTTTCGGGTGTTGTGTTTAATGTGTTGTAAATATATACCCTAGACGTTGCACCGTAAGTATTGTCTAAGTTATACTGCATTTAAATATAAAAATTCTCTAAAAAATTACTAATGTACGTGGAGGGTAACACTTTATGGCGCGACGTAACCGCGATGACGATTTATTGATGGAAGATGAACTGACTGCCGCCTTTTTAGGTGATGACGACCTGCCGACTAGCTCCGACGCTCCTGACGATAATCGAGCTGCCGATCAGTCACCTGCTAATGACGAGTGGGACGAAGACGAAGCCGTGCCCGGCCAACTAGCCGTTGACGTCTACGAAACAACCGACAAGCTAGTAGTTAAGGCTCGCACCGCCGGTGTGAATAAGAATGAACTGGATGTCAGCATCGCCGACAATACCCTTAGTATTCGTGGCACCCTTTCAGCTGGAAACGAAGAAGAAGTCGAAAACTACTTCGTCCAAGAATGCTATTGGGGTGAATTCTCTCGTAGCATTGCTCTACCAGTTTCTGTTAAAGAAGATGAGGTTGAAGCCCTACTCAAAGATGGTGTTCTAACCATTAGTTTCCGAAAACTCAAGCAAGACACTGTTAAAAAGATCCAAGTTCTCTAAACCGCTAGGTTTATAGACCAATCAAAAAAACCGCCCCAACAGAGGCGGTTTTTTAGTACTAAGAAAGCTGTTACTGAGAGGGGTTAACCTTGGTCAGTACGAACTTGACGACGAATTGAGCCAGAGCTACCACAACCAGACCAATGATAGCGTAGAGAATAGTGTTCTTGGCAGAAGTGACGTTACCGGAGTCACCACCAGAGATTATGTAGCGAAGACCGCCAACGATAATCATAATGACAGCTGCAACACCAACGACAATCGAGAATATGTTAATAACCCAAGTAATCGTATCATTTACCTTGGTTTGGGTGTCTACAGCGTTAATATTATCACAGCTGCTACCAATTTGCAGGTTGGCTCCCTGGCATAGGCCGTCCTGTGTAGCTGAAGCGGCAAAAGCGAGTGCCGGAACCATTACAGGAGCCACGAACAAGGCTGTCGCGATAACGGCTAATATTGAAATTTTTAGTTTTTTAATCATAGGATCTTTTTTACCTTTCTTTATACTTGTTCTGGTTATACCACATCACCGTTGTTAAGGGCAAGCGGATTTGCTTTCAAAAATATACTTGTCCTCTAATTCAACGCTGCACTACTTTTAGTAATAACAAACCGAACAATTATTTGAGATATTGCCACAACTACCAGCCCAACAATAGCGTACAAAATGGTGTTACGGGCACTAGCAATATTCGCCGGATCACCCTGAGAAGTAATAAACTTGATGCCAGATATAATGATCATTACTACAGCAGCTAAACCGGCTATAAAGCTTAAAATTGTCAACGCCGTCCGGAGTAAGGCGCTGATATCGATTTGGCCTGTTGTCGAACAACCGTTACCGCCGCCAGCTGTTATTCCTGCCCCCTCACATACTGCTTGCTTAGCGTCATTTGCAGCAACAGCTGCATAAACATTACCCTGAGCATGCGCAATCCCTGGTAAAGACATAAAGACTAGTGCCATTAATGTACTGCTGATTCCAATTATTGTTCTTCTAATCATACTTTTCCTTTTTATAACTTATTTATCACAAATGTAATAATTGCTTGGGCTGAAAATGCCACAACTAAACCAATCACCGCATAAAGTATAGCGTTTTTAGCATTGCTAACATTCTGTGTATCACCACTAGAAGTAACAAAACGAATACCCGAAATAACGATCACAAATACGGCTACAACTGCAATTACGAGATTAAGAAGCTCAACAGCTTTAACCAAAATGCCATCTTTACCAGTTATCGGGTTAGTCGATTCATTCTTACCCTTACAGATAGTTGAGCTAGTGCTAGCGCTACCATCACCAGTGCTACAAACCGCATCGAAGGGGGACTGGGCTGCCGAAAGCCTAGGTATCGCTAGTATCATGCCGGCAGATAGCATCAACATAGCACTGAAGGCTAACAAATAACGTCTCATGTTAAATCCTCCCAATTATAAATGCTACTAGCGCATAACCAACGATACACACCACCAGGCCAATAACAGCGTAGATAATAGTATCCTTGGCTTTTGCAACCTTTTGCGGGTCACCTTGAGAGAGCACATATTGGAAACCTGCCAATGTAATTACAAATACCGATATAGCACCAGCCAGCCCAAATACCAGTTTTAAAATGGTGGCTATTAGCGGGGGGCCAGCTTCGACATGTGGGATGGAGCTTGGTTGAGGGAATATATCTGCGACATGTAGTAATAAATTAATCATATTTTTACTTAATGGTAGCCCCGATGAAGTTTACGGCCACGATAGCTATTAGTATGATTACTAAACCAATTATGGCGTTTAAGATGGTGTTTTTAGCTTCGCTTGTTCGGTCGGACTCGCCCTGACTGGTTATATAACGGAAGCCACCATAGATAACATAGGCCACCGCCAACATTCCCCCAATTCGGAGCAATATATCAACTGCCGCCAAGGCGATTGCCCAAAAATCATTTATGTTGGTGATTTTTGGGATACATTTGCCAGTCAGGCTGTCAGTCTCGCCGTCTAGGTACTCATACCAGTGTGGTAGCCCAAAGAATGCACCCCCTGGGCAAGCAGTGGCAAAGAACTGATAAGTACGAGGGATAAAAACTGCTATTAGCCCGAGCATTAGAATGGACCTCCCGGGATTAACCATTGCATGAATGAATACAGCAACAGGAAGGCTACAAATGATATAACGGCGTTCATAATCTTTTTCTTTGCTGCCGACACCGCCTGAGGGTTACTACCAGCCGAGGTGTATTGTATACCGCCAATAATGATCATAATGACAATAATAACACCTACACCAATACCTAAGAAGTTAATAAACGCTTCGAACTGCGCGATAAGCGGGTTATGATTCTTCAAACAATCCTGGAGACCGGCTGGGGTATTGCCGTTAGGGCAATTAATAGCTTCATCCCGTGAAATTGTTGACGCGGGGGTACTAGCAACCGGAGTAGTGTCTACTGGAGCTCCTGCGGTCATGGTGCTGCAATCAAATTCCGCAGGGCTACTATAGGCTGGTGCTGCATTACTTTTATAGCATTTGGCGGCATCAATCTGGGCATTCGGATATACCATTTTAAGCATATCGCAGCTAATTGATTGTAAGCCCTTATCGCCCATATCTGTGTAACAACCAGGGGATAAGGCGGCTGCATGTACTCTAGAGGTAGTAAGCACCAAAACAAACGCCAGACAGAGGATCAATCTTT
>JBAXGG010000026.1:0-3974 GCA_037139495.1 Candidatus Saccharimonadota bacterium
CATTCTGCTCGATCTTGCGTCGGAAGTTGTTGATGATGTAAACAAGATATACGATAGCCGTGGTCTGCAGGATGTCCAATAAACTTAAGTCGCTTGAGTCGAGCAGGGGTTTGCCGTTGACAAGATTGTAAACAGGAAATGAAGCAACTAGCAATGTACTTATTAGGGTCCATAGTATAAATTGATGCACTAAACGTGACTTGCTGATTCGCTTCATCTTGTATTGAGTCAAGATGTTCAGTAGTGCCATCAGGACGATTGGTGCGGTGAGCAGAAGGAGCAGAGCGTATCTCAT
Organism: Candidatus Saccharimonadota bacterium; assembly: GCA_037139495.1. GTDB lineage: Bacteria > Patescibacteriota > Saccharimonadia > Saccharimonadales > JAUPVS01 > JAUPVS01. Next base: position 296 of record JBAXGG010000026.1, read on the forward strand.
TCAAACATCTCCACTATACGACGCCGCACTAACGACTTCACAATATTAATCGCATTCCAGTTGTTTTGACCTTTAGACTTAGAATAGTCAGTATATATAGCCTGGATCGGGTACTCGGCTATTTTGAGATTGGCTTTTTTTGCTCGCCAGAGCATTTCACTGCAGAAATCGTAACCGGTCGATTTCCATTCTAATACATCTATCGCTTGCTGACTAAAGATACGAAGGCCGCTCTGGGAATCAGTTACATTTATTCCAAAAAGTAGGAACGTTATAATTGTCAAACCTTTGTTGCCTAGAATCTTCACCTTGCTCATGCCTTTTTTGTTAATCAAGCGCGATCCAATTAGTAAATCAGCTTCTAGTTTCATAGCTTGTTCTAAGCAAGAAAGGGCGTCGCTGGCCTTATGTTGGCCGTCACCATCCAGAGTTATTACCCAATCTGCTTTATGTAATTTTGCATATCGTAAACCAGTACTTGTAGCCCCGCCAGCCCCTTGATTTATAAGGTGGTCGATAACTGTTGCTTTTTTTGCATTCTCAGCCGTGTCGTCTGTGGATCGGTCATTGACGATAACTACCTCGCTAGAATATTTTTTATCGCGAAATGTTTCCTTAATGTCATCCACGACATCGCCTATAACGCTCTCTTCATTGTAAGCCGGAACAACAATGCAAATCTTCATAGTTTCATTATACTATACTGCTACGCGGCCTTCACGCTGCCCATTTACTAAATAGTGCATATAGTAAGCGGGTAGGTTATTGCCAAATGCTTTCTGTAGATCTGGATATCTATTTTTGTATGTGAACACATTGAAGGTTGTGCTGGCCTGCCTGCCTTCTTTCATGCCAAATGTGACAAAATGTTGCAAAGCAGCATTGTCGTCGGAGCCAAATGCATTCTTCATATCGGTGTATGTTGATGTATAAGTATTAAAATTGTACACAGCTGTGTAATCAATTCCGTCCCGTACGCTAATGCCCACAAAAGCATCTGTGTTAGCGACGCGGCCTTCACGCTGCCCATTTACTAAATAGTGCATATAGTAAGCTTTGAGGTTGCTACCAAAAACGGCACGCAAATCAGGGTATCTGTTGCGGTAATAGCTTACATTGAAGTTAGGGTTGGCTACGCGACCTTCATTCATTCCGGTATTAATGAAATACAGAAGTGCGCCCGTATCATCATTCTTACTACCAAAAACTTTCTGAAGATCAGAATACGTCGACATAAATGTCGTGTAACTATAGATGCTCGTGTAATCAATACCGTTGTATGACTTTACGGGGTTATAGGTGGGTGTACCAGTGGCTATACGCCCTTCACGCTGCCCATAGTTTATGTAATGTAAATAGTAGGGTGCCAAGTTCACACCGTATATCCATCGTAAATCCTGATAGTTCTGACGATACGTTTGTACGTTGAAGTTAGCGATTGCCTGTCGACCTTCATTCATTCCGTTTACAATGAAATGATTAAAACCACAAGCTTGGTCATTATTACAGGCTTTAGCAATGTCTGTATTGTTTGTAAAATAGAATGAAGCATCAAAGACCGCAGAATAATTTATTCCATTTCTTGTGAAAGAGTATGTGCTGCCAAACCAGGGTTCGAAAATTAAGCTAAAGCTTTGGAGGTGAGGCGTATACCGATACAAAGAAGCGGTAGCGCCAGTATCCAAATGAATACTTTGGCCGTCTATAGTAGTGTACCCATCGTAGTAGGTTGGTGATGGTTCACCCGGACATCGCTTGAACCAGCCTTGTGTCATCGGACCACCATAACAAGTGCTTAAATCGTCCGAATTATCCCAATTTGTCTTTATTATCGCCCAGCCTGTGTTCCCTTCGGAACGCATTCTTCCGAACTTAAGGAGCCATGCAGCTCGTATAAGCTGTTGCGTAAAACCAGCTTTGGAAACACTGTTAACACAAGTATTTGTTACGCTATTAACCGGATTACCCCACCGATAGAACAGAGGAGTGGATAGAGTACCAGGGTCGCTACCGTTAGTGTAGCTGTAAGTATGGCTAGCAGTATCGGAGTCCGTACAAGCATAGCCTACCGCTGCAGACATTGATCCTGCTCCGCAACCGTAAATCCCATCACCCCTCACTAGCCCTTCTTCATTTTGTAGTTTCGTCAACAGAACTTGAGGATTGAGTTCGAATGCCTGCGAGGCGTCATAAATTGCTTTTCCTGCAGAAACAGCATTACCGTACTTATAGCCGGTGCTTGGACTGTAGCCGGTAGGATCAGGCGCGCTAAAACCACTGTTTATACTTATGCAGCTGTTAGGGAAGCCGTTGAGAAAACTGTCAATTTGGGCTGCACTCATTGTGTTTGTGTTGTCGAATATTCCGTTATCAATAAGATTATTATTGGTTGCCGCACCACTAATGGCTGGGAAGGCTATATTAGATAAGATGATTGCTATTCCCATTGCTGGTATTAATTTTTTTATACTCATGGTCCAACCTCCAGATTCATTGAATCATTAGCAGTTTTTGTAGTGCCGTTCAAGCTGGCTATGACATTTATTTTCCAGGTACCTTCAGTGAAACCAGCTTTGCTTATATCCCAGTTCCAGATTACTGTACCTTCGTTATCTGCATTTTGTGGAGCCAAAGTCTTCACAACGCCATTATTTTTGAAGGTAATGTAGCAGCTCGCACCCGGACTGGTCTGGCACCTAGACTGCTCTTGGCTTGGAGCCGGTGAGCCGTCTAGATTTGGCCAATGGTTACTGATGAAAGTACCGTACGGAGCAATGAGCGATTCACTGGTTGGCGCCTGATTGTCGGCTGGGTTTTTATTGTTTTTGGTTGACTGCGGGGCTGGTCCAGACTGATTTTCTGCGAGCGTCTGAGATTTAGAATTTCTACTAGGAATTATCCCGGAACCGATTTGTTGATGATGAAAAAAATGAGTAGTGTTGGTCAGTTCTAGGACAGTGAAAACAGCTACTATAACAAAAACTCCCAATAGATTTCTTAAAAGCGGCGTTAGGTGCCTAGCATTTTTTTTCGTTAATATCATATCTTTATTTTAACAACTGTCTCTTTAAACCATAGCATAATAGGGCTACTGTTTCAAGATTGTCCAATCGATTCCACCGCAAACTTGTAGGTTCCAATATCTAGATGACTTTGTTGAGGCAATAGTAGGAATGATGAATAGAAAGAATCCTTCATCGCTCCGTGAATACCGGAAATCCAAACGAGTTTAAGATTAAACAACTGTGGCCAAAAAAGTTATTTAGGTCTGAAGGCTATTCAGATATTTACCGTAGCCACTCTTTAATAGAGGTTCAGCAATTTTTTCTAACTGTTCATTATTGATGAACCCTTGCCGATACGCAGCTTCTTCAATACACCCAACTTTAATACCTGTACGCTTTTCAATGACGCGGATGTATTCCGTAGCGTCATTCATGGAACTGAAAGTACCAGTATCTAACCAGGCGGTACCGCGTTCGAAAAGGCTCACTTTTAGCTTGCCTTTTTTGAGGTAGGCGTCTAACACAGAAGTTATTTCTAGCTCTCCACGGGGGCTTGCTTTTACGTTTTTTGCAATTTCTACTACTTCGTTGTCGCAGAAGTATAGTCCAGCATTGGCGTAGTTAGATTTAGTCCCGTGAATATGTTAGATAACATGGTTAAGAATTTATTAGCT
>JBAXGG010000027.1:0-3667 GCA_037139495.1 Candidatus Saccharimonadota bacterium
TTTTAAAAATGGCAAGTCCAATAATAAGTAATATTGCACCGATAATTGCCCAAACAAGCAAATCAAAAACATAAGATTTCAACGATGCTAACGAAAAATACAACTGCATTGTAATAACAATAGCATAAAGAATTTTGTTTGTCTTTTTCGGTGCAGGGTTGTTGGTGAGGTTAGAACTATTTTGATGACTGCCGCTTAGTAATACGTTTACCGTAAACTAATATTCCTATACCTAAAATTGCAACAGCCCCTCCTATCACATAGCCAAGTCCCTCACGGCCTGTACTTGGTGCACCGCAGCAGCCGTTAATTGACAATTCTGACATAAAAGCTATTGGTATTGCACTCAAGAGAATAAGTATTCCAAAAATGACTACAAATAACCGTGTTCTTTTAAAAATGGCAAGTCCAATAATAAGTAATATTGCACCGATAATTGCCCAAACTAAAACATCAAATAAATAGGCTTTTAGTGGCACTGTGGCAAAAATTAATAGCATTACAATGATTAAATCGTATTTTAAAGCGCTTTTGCTTGGTGCAGGGTGTAGGATTCGAACCTACGAAGGCATAAGCCAGCAGATTTACAGTCTGCCGTGTTTGACCGCTTCACTAACCCTGCAAGCAACCCATTAGGGTTGTAACACCTCCCTGACTAACCTCTCGGTTTTAGTCTGGGAGTTTAGACAAACTCGCATTTTGTCTAAAATTTTGGAGCCGCCTCCCGGATTCGAACCGGGGACCTACTGTTTACAAAACAGTCGCTCTAACCAACTGAGCTAAGGCGGCAAATGTACTGTCTAAAAAAGAAAGAACAGAGAAGAGTGTATCAGAACAGAGGTTAAATAACAACCTTGCGGGGGCGCAGAACGCGTTTTGGGCGACCCGATGGTATAATCATTTTCTTTAGTTTACTATCGATAATGTCGGCCTCGGCTTGCTGGCCTTCATGTTCGTGAGCTCGTTTTAACAGTAAATAGCTTTCACGGTTAGGTTCTAACTCAACAGCTTTGTTTAACTCATCAAACATTAGTTTAGTACTGCCCATTTTTTCTAACACTTTGGCGTAAGCAATATGACGAGCAGCTAAACCGTCCTCTTGCTTTAAAGCCTGTTCAAAAGCAACCGCAGCCTTAGGATAATTTTCGGTTTCGTAGTAGATTAAGCCAAGGTTGTGGAGACTTGAAGCCGTAGCTTCTATGCTGGATGCAATTTCGAAACAGTCTATAGCATCTTTATATTCTTTTTGTTTAGCGTATAAGATTCCTAGACGATTATATGCTGCAGCATTTTTTTCATCAATTTTAAGAATCGTCAATAAAGCCTTTTCAGCCCGCAAGAAGCGGTTTTCACGCATGCCCTGGTGAGCAATATCCCAAAGTTTACCGAGTTTGTCTGAAAGTTTACGAGGTATTGGTGAGAGTTCCTCTTCCCTTACCCTAGTATTGCGAAAGACCAAAAGGCCAAATAGAGATAAAAATACAAGTTCGTACATGTGTTCTTTAGTATACCATGCTATATTTGCAAGCTTAGATCAGTTAATAGCAGTTTAGGTAACGGGTGCGATGGTAAAGCGTCTTGAGCATTTAAAACAGCAGTTATTCTCGTTTTCCAACGTTTGACTAAGGTTTGCTTAGCGTGTTGACCGGCCTGGTTTAACGCTGCCTTGCTGACTAGCAGTAAAGCCCATAAAAGATCTTCTATGCTGTCTTTCTGCTTTAGGTAATGATCAATAAATACCAACCTGTCAAACGCAGGCATTTGCAAAAACTGTTTAGCTAAGTCGATACATCGGAGCATATCTTGGTTTTGATTTTTGTCCAGCAGCTTAGTCATTAGGCCGATCTGGCCACAACTTATAAGAAAGGCCCTGATAACGGTCGCTTCATTATATTTGGAGAAATGCTCAATCGCTTGTGCTTTACTTGCAGCTTTAATATCAATAACCGGCGCTCGTGATAAAATTGTTGGCAGAAGATTCGTTTGATTAACAACAGTCAAAATTATAATCGTATCATTCGGCGGTTCTTCTAGAAGTTTCAAGAATGCGTTCTGAGCCTCAATAGTTAGAAAGTGAGCATCCTGGATTAGAATTGCTCGTCTCCATTGTGCTAGACCTGTAGTCTTGAGTCGAACAAAACTCTGTAATTGACGGATTGATTCAATTGAAATTATATTTTTGTCAGGTGATAACTCTAAATAGTATGGATTATTGTCTAGTGAGCCGATTATTTTTTTAATTAAAAACCTAGCCGTCGTAAGTTTTCCGGCACCTTTAGAACCGACTAACATTAAACTATGAGAAGGAGCCAAGATGTATTGGTCTATAGCCAATTTAGTGCGCGGATGTATAACCAACTGTTCGTTCATACGTTTAGAATAGCGTGAAAATCATCGCTTAAGGGTGCTTCGAAAACTTTTCGTTCACCGCCCGGTAGAGTTACTTCTAAACGCCCAGCGTGCAGAAACATCCGGTCGGCTGGTTCACCGCTGTAAATCATATCACCAATGATTGGATGTCCAATATATTTTAAATGAACCCTTATCTGATGCGTGCGGCCGGTGAAAGGTTTCAACATTAACAAACTACGTTGAAGTTTTTTTTCAATAACTTCGTACTCTGTTGAAGCTTGTTTGCCCGTAGTGCCTGGGCGGAAAGTTTTAGGATCTTTAGGATTACGCTCTATTGGTACCTCAATTAAGGCTTTCACAATCTCCGGGATACCATTAACGGCGGCGTAATAAGTTTTTTTAACTTTCCGTTGGCTGAACTGTTTCTGTAAAAAACTCATAGTTGTAGGGTCTTTAGCGACAATGATAATACCAGATGTAGCACGATCAAGGCGATGTACGATTCCGGCTCTATCACCGGTCATATCTTTGGTTTTAGGTTCAGCGAAACTCGCCACAGTGCCTTCAGGATTAAACGCACCCTTACTGTGCGTCAAAACGCCGGCCGGCTTGTTGATTACCAAGCAGTATTCATCTTCGTAAATAATAGGCAGCTCAATGTCGGCCGGTTTCATGTCTGTAAAATCATATTCAATCTCAATTTTGTCATCAGATTTCAGTTTATAGCCATTCTTTTGGAGAAGACCGTTAACCGTTATCTTCTTGTCGTCGCTCAGTTTCTGCAGAAAGCTGCGACTAACCTGCGGCAGTTTCTCGGTAAGAAAGTGGTCTAGCCGTTGGTGAGTTTCGTCGGCTGTCGGCGTTAGCTTCATTAAGCGCGCAACCCTACAGCTTTTTGCACTTTGAGTAGGGTAGCATTGGCAACTTCATTCATGGCGCGTTCGCTAGATTCTAGTTTCTGTAATAACTGAGCTTCATCGACAGCAGTTAACCGAGCCTGGAAAGACGTTAAGAAGCTACTAACGGCATCGGCAACGGCTTGTTTTAACGGTCCATACTGAGTTTGACCCTGGTATTCCTTGATAACTTCGTCGAGAGACTTACCTGATAACGCCGAAAGCATTTCTAGCAAGTTAGTAATTCCCGGCTGCTTTTCCATATCATAGTTAATGACGCCTACGCTATCGGTGGTGGCACTCATCACCTTCTTAGACGCTACTTCTGGGGTATCTCCCAAGAATATTACACCTTTACCACTGTCGTCAGATTTACTCATCTTCTTTTCTGGATGAGCCAAATCACGCACCCGCAAACG
>JBAXGG010000028.1:0-3378 GCA_037139495.1 Candidatus Saccharimonadota bacterium
GCTTCTAAAGCCTCGTGTTGTTCAGCTTTGATTTTGAATTTTTCTGCCATGATTTACTCCTTGCCTAAAAACTTAGGCTAATTCCTTTATTGCGAGGTCACTCTCTTGAGCCAGTAGTCGAGCTCGGCCGTAGAAGTAACCGGCCACTACGACTATGAAGGTTGCGATTAATAGATTGGTGCCAGGGCCAGTGTTGGGCAGGGTAGCCGCAGTTGTTTCGATGGTCTTTGCTGGGGTAGCTGGTAGGTTGATATTTATAGCGTTGCCATAAACGTTGGTCATTACTAGATCAAAGTGACCTGGATCAGAGCTGCCGGTAGGGGTAGCTGGGATCGGTGACTTAACTTTGACTGTTATCTGATGAGAAGCGGTTGCACCAGCTTTGATGTCTTGCTTGGCCCAGCTGACTACATTGCGATTACTGATAGTGCCACCGTGCAGATCAACGACTGTTGCATAATCTAGTACATCACTTAAGTCTTCTTCGAATACATAGCCTTTAACCACTGCTTTTCCGTTGTTTTTTGCACTCAAAGTGTACACGATAACATCGCTGGCTTTGACTGTTGTGTTGTTTGCATCAGGAGTGCCTGTTGTAGAATTACTGGCGGCTTTACTGACGAATACACAAGCTATGGCATCGACACTTGAAGTACTCTTGTCGCATGGCTTACATTTAGGATCGTTGGCATTCAGAAGCGGGTTGTATTGGCAAGGAGGGTAGCATTTAGGGCTCGATTTAGGTATCGACTTGTTGTAGACGCAAGGGTCAAAACAGGCTGCACTCTTTGCTGGGATTGCTTTGTTATAAGGGCAAGGATCGAAACATTGTGGACTGTTCTTGGGCAAGCCAGTCTTGCCGGCTACTGGACAGTGTTCGAAACATTGTGGACTGTTCTTGGGCAGGTTGCGGTCAAATTCGCAGGGAGTGTAAGGCTGAGGCACGTTTATAGAAACGATATTGCCGCAGTTGTACAAAATGTAGAAGACTTTACCATCAGCGTTACGAAGTTTGAGCGCACGATATGATGTTGTGCCGAAACTGTCGAGGTTTCGGACATACAAACGGCCTGCACCAGGAATGTTTACTGGCTGCTCATTGGTAGCGCGACCAGTATTTTGGTTTTGAGAGCCAAAAGGCAAGCGACCCATTGATACGTAGTTTTGACTGCCTGAGTTAAGAGTAACGGTGTCGGCGCCATTGAAGTCGTCGCAGCCTATACCGTAATAAGCCAAGATTTCTTTGAAATTCTCGGTGTTTCTGAGGCAGTTTGCCTTGGCATCACCAGCTGAACTGATGCCGCCGTTGATAATATCGTTATTAGAGCTAGCTGTCGTTGGCTGAGGTGGGCTAAGTACCGCAAAGAACTGCACCATAAAGGTTAATACTATGAATACCATGCCAATTCGACGGATTCCCGCTTCTTCACGCATCCGACGACTATAGAATCTCATCTGAGAGGCTAAGCCGGGGTTGTAGGGCAGTACAGATAATAATTTTTCAAACATATTTTTTATTTTTATTGATTCCACAAGCATTTAAGCATAACGGTATTTGTTTAAGCAAGAGCTTTATCGTGACATTTGTCACATCAAAAATTAATCAATAGTTTGTCTGAGATTGGTTGTTTGGTTATAATAGAAGCCAGTGGGAAAAAACGTATAAATAAAACAGAGGTGTAATAATCAGTGGCTGACGCGAAGACAAAAAAAACAGGGTATTCTTCGGATCAAATTACTGTCTTGGAGGGTTTAGAGCCGGTTCGTAAACGACCGGGTATGTATATTGGTGGAACAGGTAGCGAGGGTCTACACCACCTTATATGGGAGTTAGTAGACAACGGCATAGACGAAGCTTTAGCCGGTCATGCTACAGCCGTATCTGTAAAGATGCTAGCCGATGGTGGCGTAACAGTTATAGATGACGGTCGTGGTATTCCAACCGACATTCACCCCAAGACCAAAAAGAGCACCGTCGAAACAGTGCTTACCGTGCTACACGCCGGTGGTAAGTTCGGCGATGGTGGCTATAAAGTATCTGGTGGACTTCACGGTGTAGGTTCAAGCGTTGTAAACGCATTATCAAATAAATTAATTGTTACTGTTTACCGTGAAGGCAAGATTCACCAGCAGGAATATCAAAAGGGCATCCCTCAGGGCGACCTAAAAGTAATCGGCAAAACTGACCGCACTGGTACAGAAATTACCTTTTATGCCGACGAAACTATCTTCAAAGAGGGCATTAACTATAGCTACGACATCGTATTAGATCGATTGCGCCACGCTGCCTATCTTACCAAAGGTATTCACACCTCTATAGAAGACGAAGCAACCGGCAGGCGTTATGGATTTTACTTCGAGGGCGGCATCCAGAGCTACGTCAAACACCTCAACATCGGTAAAGAAGTCGTCGATGATGACATTTTCTATGTAGACAAAACCATCAAAGAAGTTCAAGTCGAAGTATCTCTGCAATATACCGATGCTTATAGCGAAACCATCAAATCATTCGCCAACAACGTCCTTAACCCCGACGGCGGCACCCACTTAACTGGTTTCAGGGCAGCATTAACAAGAGTTATTAATGATTACGCCCGCAAAAACGGCCTAATTAAAGAAAAAGAAGAAAACCTAAGCGGCGAAGACACCCGCGAAGGAATTACTTGCATCATCCTCGTTAAATTACCGGATCCTCAGTTCGAAGGCCAGACCAAGAACAAACTCGGCAACCCGGAAGTTCGTGGCTACGTCGAGCAGGTGATGAATGAATACTTTAATTATTATCTAGAAGAACATCCTGGTGTAGCTAAGAAAATTGTCGGCAAGGCCTTGCTTGCTGCTCGTGCTCGCAAAGCTGCTCGTGCCGCTCGCGACAACATCTTGCGCAAAGGTGTGCTCGAAGGTGCTAGTATGCCCGGTAAATTGGCAGACTGCTCATCTAAGGATCCAAATAACTCAGAAATCTATCTCGTAGAGGGAGATTCAGCGGGTGGATCAGCTAAGTCTGGTCGAGATTCAAAAACTCAGGCAATTCTACCGCTCCGCGGAAAAGTCCTAAACGTCGAACGCGCCAGATTAGACCGTATGCTTGGCAACAATGAAATCGTCAGTTTAATCAAAGCACTAGGTGTAGGCATAGAAGACTCCTTCGATATTAACGGCCTCAGGTATTCACGCATCATCATCATGACCGATGCCGATGTTGACGGTAGCCACATTTCTACCTTGCTTATGACCTTCTTCTTCCGCTACATGAAGCCTGTAGTTGACGGCGGACACTTGTATCTGGCCAAGCCACCACTGTTTGAGCTAGTTAAGCCAGGCCGCAAAAGCTCAGTATTCATATATGATGAGGCCGAACTCGACAAAGTACTAGAA
>JBAXGG010000029.1:0-3193 GCA_037139495.1 Candidatus Saccharimonadota bacterium
CTTCGTTTTTGACCCTGCTCGCGACAAAGACGCGGTTTTAATAGCCGGCGGTATTGGCATAACACCTTTTTTGAGTATGATTCGCTATGCTACCGCCAGCGGAATATCTAACAGTATTACGTTGCTTTATAGCTGTCAAAATCAAGATGAAGTTGCTTTTGCAGATGAATTGAAAGATTTAGAAAAAAGAAACCCACACTTTAGGGTAGTTTTTGTAATTAGCCAGGGGCCAACAGACAAATTCGCAAATCATATAGTAAAGACCGGGCGCATATCACCAGAAATTCTAGATGAGGTAGCCATTGGCACTTATGCGAACAAAACTTTTTTTGTATGTGGACCACCGTCATTCATGAAAGCAATGACAAACTTAGCCAAAGATAAGGGGGCAGCCAGTAGCCGGATTATTACCGAAGCATTTAGTCAGGGTCCAAATCGTCAAACTGGTAAGATACGCAGCTGGCCTTACAATATTTACGTTTTAGGCATTATCGGAGTAGTGCTTAGTAGTTTTATTGTGATGGTTAGTGATCTCTTGAAAACTCTGCCGCCATCAGCTTTTATAGGCTCTTCTAGTGTCATCAATGCAACTAATCTTACAAATAAACGTCAGACTGATCTTGATCAATTGGTCAATGGTCTGCCGTCGACATCAAGCGGTGCTCCAGCAACCGATGCTGTTAATCGGGCCATCCAGACTGCAATGCCGACAACTGTTGCAGCTTCAGCGACTAGCACGACTTCCGGAACAACTGTTACTCGCACATCAACCACGTCCGGTGGCACTACAACCTCCACTAAATCGGCCAGCACTACATCAACCGCGCCGGCACCGACTCCAGCTCCAGCACCAAAATGTACTACTACACAAAGCGGAGTAACGACTTGCGTTTAGGCGAAGCATCCCAAACTAAATTTGCCTTAGGCGGCGATGTTACATTTGGATTAGTTAGTAGCTTATCAGCGGCTGGCTTAAACGATTTGTTTAATAGACTCTGGCGTCAGGTTTATGCTTTTGAGCGTCAATTTAGCCGGTTTTTACCGGCTAGCGAACTTACGGCTTTTAATCATTCAGACGGTCTAAGAATACCTATTTCACCGGAATTCAAAGATCTATTATTGGCAGCTCAAGATATGTCCTTTCGTACCAGAGGGCTGTACAATCCATTTATTTTGCCTGCCTTACAGCATGCGGGGTACCTAAAATCAGCAGTTACAGGATACGGTGATGACCCTCAGGATGATTACTCTGGTAGGCAGGTTGTTACTGCCGAAAAACTACAAATCGGTGATGACTGGGCCTCAATTCCGCATGGTACGGCGATAGACATTGGTGGCTGTGGTAAGGGTTACTTGGCTGATCGGTTGGCGATTTCATTGAAAGAAGAGCCAGTTACTGGGTATTGGTTGTCGCTAGGTGGGGACGTAGCGACAATGGGGAGTGACAAAGACGGCGCTAATTTAATTATAAATATTCAAAACGCCCAAAAGCTTGACGAGGTCTCTGACTGGCTAGTTAAATGCCCGAAAAAAGTTTCGGCTATTGCCACTTCGGGGACTTTTAAGCGCAAGAATCAAGTTGGTAAAGCAGACTGGCATCATATAATCGATCCAATCTCCCTTAAGCCGGCTCTGACTGATGTGCTACTGGCAACTGTTTGCGCCGATACGGCAATTAAGGCTGATGTACTGGCTTCTTGCGCCGTTATACTCGGATCCAAGCAAGCCCCAGCTTTTCTTAAACAACACGGCGCACAGTCAGCTTTACTGCAATGTTCGAATGAAGACGGTGAAAGTTTTGAAGTGCAGTTTGGTAATAGGATAGTTGAGCTGCAGCATGTTTAAGCCATTGTTTACCCTGAGCTTCATAACCGTTCTATTTTTAGTTTTCGGCATTATTGCCAAACCTAAATTGGCTCATGCCGCAGATAGTTCTGGTGACATAGTTGTCCAGACAATCCCTGGCCCGTCAGTCGCTCAAAAGCTTACGGCACGGACTAAATCATCTTGGTCATGGTACGTAGTCCGGGGTTCCGGTATGATCGCGGCGATTTCGTTAGTTATCTTAATGATCTCCGGCATGGGGTTGATCACTGGATATACTTTTAGATTTCTGGAGCCGTTAACAGCCTGGGCGTCACATCGAGCATTAGGCATAGTTTTCGGGGTATCTGCACTTATGCACATCGTTGGTTTGTTATTTGACCATTTTGTACCCTTTAGCATCATGCAATTATTAGTGCCTTGGTTATCGCACTACAAACCACTTACACTTCTTGGTGTTCATCTTGGTTCATTGTATGTAGCGTTTGGTGTTCTAGCATTTTACGGCGCCTTATTAGTGGTTGTTACCTCTCTAGTTTGGGTAGAAAAAAAGCCAGCATTATGGAAGTTAATCCATCTACTATCTTATTTGATTATTGGTTTTGTTTTTGTTCATGCTTTGTATCTCGGGACAGACCTGGCTCACGGTTTTTTGCGTTGGTTATGGATAGGCTTCGCTGTTGCTATCGTGATAGCTATTATTAATCGTGTTTGGAGGGCAAATACAGTATGATTAGCGACCTACGCAATATGCAGCACCCAATGCGCTTAAGAATATTATGGGTGTTGGTTTATTTGACAATCGCCGGTTTAGTATTTAGCGGAGTTTACGCGGCGGCCGACCGGGTGAAAACTCATACTTTGCCGGTAGGTCAAGTCCAGCTAGCGATACCGTATTCAAAATATTTGGTTAACGAGGCAGTCAGCTTTACGATAACAAACAAGTACAACAGTCCAGTTTACGTACTTAACAACTGTCCAGGGGAGCCTTTAGCCGTTTATCGCCAGGAAGGCGGGAAGTGGGTGCGCGTCCATGATCAAGCCTCAGTATCTGATTGCCCGCTCGAAAAACGTCAAGTTAGTGTTCCAGCTAATGGAGTTGTAAATGGTACATTTGCGCCTTGGCATAATTTGTTTACTAAGCCTGGAAAATACCGTGTTGTTGCTTTTGTAGAGTTTTACAATGCGCTGCCGTACCAAGAGTTCGAAGTGATTAGTGCTCCACCTCCAGCAGCCCCACCAGCAGCTAGTAGTCCAACATCCAAACCATCTTCTCCAGCAGTAACATCGAAAACCACCTCTGATATATCAACAAATAGCCCCAGAACAACTTACTTAGCGACTGATCCAGCTCCGACAACAGTTAAAA
>JBAXGG010000030.1:0-2957 GCA_037139495.1 Candidatus Saccharimonadota bacterium
TTGGCGGAGGAGGAGGGATTCGAACCCTCGCTGGAACTTGCGCCCCACTAACGATTTAGCAAACCGTCCCCTTAAGCCACTTGGGTACCCCTCCGCGACAAAATCGTAATGACTTTGTATGGGCTGAACAGGGAGATTATATCAGAGAGAGCGTTGCTTTTACAGTGGCAGACGAATACAATACGCTTATGCAACCTCAGACCGACGAACCGCCTACAAACCAATCGACCCCTACGCCGGGCTGGCAGTTCACTCCCGATGGAGCGGCAAAAGCGCCAGAAAACCAGCCTACCCCAGCTATGGCCGGACCTACCAGCCCTGAAATAGCTCCTAAGCCTCGCATCGCCGAAGCTGGCTCAGTTAGTTGGTCGGCTTCGGAGTTTATCGTTCACGAAAAAAAGACCGGCTGGTACGGATTGCTGGCCTTAGCGGGAATTTTTATCGCCGCAGCCGTATATTTGCTGACCAAAGACAAGATTTCTTCGATTATGATTATGTTTGCAACACTCATATTAGGTGTCTTTGCAGCTCGTAGACCTCGCACCCTAGATTACCAGGTAGATAGTAGCGGGATTCACATCGGCCCCAAAAGTTATCCGTATGAGGACTTCAAGTCATTCTCAGTTATCGATGAAGGCGCTATTAGCTCGATTAACCTGACGCCCCTTAAACGTTTTATGGCGGGCATTACCGTCTATTATGACCCTAAGGACGAAGATCGTATTGTTACGGTTCTAAGTGACTATCTGCCTTTTGAAGAGGGTAAAAAAGATGTTGTTGATCGTTTTATGCACCGGATCCGCTTTTAAATGCTACTAAACAACAAGACAATTCTTATTACTGGGGCCAATCGTGGTATTGGCCGAGCCTTAGCCGAGGAGCTAGCCAAGTACCCAGTGAACTTATTACTGGGTATGCGCGACGTTAGTAAGTATCAGCCAATCATAGGCGGCAAAGCTCTAATTATTAAGCCGCTGAAATTGGATATGGGATCACTAGAAAGCATCCAGAAAGATATTAAAGCCGCTGCCGTAGATCTAAAAGAGCTTGATATCCTAATAAATAACGCCGGCCAATACTTAGCCGGGCCACTCGAAAAACAAGATCCGGTGAAGCTGGCCAGCATGGTACAAGTCAATCTTACCGGCCTAATGCAGTTGACCGCCGAGTTAATGCCTACCCTGCGTCGAAAACGTGGCAAGGTTGTTAATAACGCCAGTATCGCTGGCTACGCCTACTTCCCTTTTAATGGTACCTATTCGGCTACTAAAGCTGGGGTTGTGGCCTTTAGCGAGTCGTTGCGCCGAGAACAAACTGATGTCAGCGTGCTCCATCTCGTGACTCCTGGTGTGGCAACCGAAATGATGGACGATGTGAACGCAGCCTATGCCAATAACGGCCGCCCCGTAAACCTTAAGACTATTCCAGCTGACGTTTGGGCGACCAAAGTTGCCAAAGCTATCCGGAAAGACAAAACTATACTAACCCCTGGCGGCGCAGTCGAAGTATCACGTATTCTCAGCAAAGGGCCGCGGTTTTTAATCGATATAATATCCAGGTGGATCGTTAAAAAAACTGCCAGCTCGTAATATTGACGAAAGTCAACAAATATGCTATCATAACGTGATGATAAGCCGTTGTAATGATAGCAATGCGAGGTCTACTCCCGAAATAGCGTCTAACCCTAGCGAAGACATAATTCTTTCCTACGCCGATTTTGAGCAAAAACGTCTTGAAGAGGGCTTTAACAGAGGTCATCATGGGACTTTTTGGACCCCTGAAAAAAGTAAATTTATGTATAAAAAGCCTTGCCACCGAGTTGATAACCTCGAACAAGCTCGTGAATCATTGGCATTATTGCGATATGCAACTGCTAAGGGCGTACTATTCCCTGAGACTGAATGGGGGACTTATTTGAACCCGGATGGGACTGTGCAGCTTTATGCTGTTACACCACAGCTGGCTAACTATACCGATAACAAGAATGCACCTGACCCTGACCGCGAGTCTCTCAAGCATATCCCCGCCGACTCTGGTGCAGGTCTTTTTGATGAAGGCTCCCAGGTGTTGGCTCTGTATAGGCGGCTCGATTTAAATTTTGATCCGGTGGTTGGCCCCGAACCGGGTTCAGTATTGAATCTTCTCAATCCTTTCGAAGCCCTACATTCTGACAACTGGGGATGGGATGAAAGCGGCAAGCTGTACCCCATCGACGTAGAAGTTATTGAGGTGTCCGGTAGTCCAGAGATTACCAGCATTGTCCATAACTGGTACGTCCAGAATAATAGTTAGCCCAGAGTCATTTTTTCTTAGCAGTGAGCCATTTGGGGACCTTAGTAAACCGGATTTCTGCACAGTTACCAATTTCTTGATCAGTGACGTCATAAACTGCCTGGTAGGCGGTTTCTACACTTCCGTGTAGTGCCTGGGAGTAGTCCAGGTTTAGGGTTTTGGCGGCTTGTTTTAGTTGGTTCTCACTTTGAGCTTCTATTTCGACAAAACTAGGTATCCACGGCCAGGTGTCGATCTCTATCTCGGCACCCTTAAGTTGCCAGCTTTCCCTTTTAGTTTCCTGAAAGGAGTTAGATGTTAAGCCAACAGATTCCAAGAAGCTGCAGGCCATATCGAAATCGTTTACTGTTACAGTTACCTCTTTTGTCCCGTGCAGAGTTCGGTCGTTTAGCTGTTTATAGCTCATGGTAACTTTGTCACCTTCATCCCGGACCCGGACCCATCCACCGATTTTCTCAAGTCGCATATCGGGGTAATCATAGACCCGGCGTACCATTAGTCTCTCAGGGTTTACCAGCGTTGCACCAGCATTTTTGAGCAGCTTGCGGAATGCAACTGGATCAATGTTTAACCACTTAGCCTCGATTTCTGTTCGCATTACCCCACTATACCAAACAAACAAAGACGTCCGAAGAAGTCTTTGTTGCTGCTTATGCTTGGTGTGA
>JBAXGG010000031.1:0-2700 GCA_037139495.1 Candidatus Saccharimonadota bacterium
ATTCTGTTGCATATTTGCGTTTTAAAGAACGTCCCGTGCTCGATTCTATAACAAGTAGCATACATTTTGTAGGTCCGCTTGTTTATGCGCTTTCGCTACTGCATTGGCCAACGTCGGCATGGCCTTTTGTGGCTGCGTTTTTTCTTTGGGGAATGGCCAGTCATGCATTTGGCGCCGTACAAGATATTATTCCTGACAAAAAGGCCGACATAGCATCTATAGCAACTGTTCTTGGCGCAGCCACTACAGTGCGATTTGCATTTGTGTTGTATGTTTTAGCAGCAGTAATTATTGCGGCGCAAAACACTGGCGGCTTAGTTATAGCACTATGTGGTTTACTGTATGCAATAAACATACAAAAATACTTATTTGTTTCTGAAAAAGAGTCGTTTAAAACAAACCGTGCCTGGAGGCGTTTTATTTGGCTAAACATGTTTACGGGCTTTGTAGTAACAATGGTTCTAATTTTTGCCCAAATTACAAACTAATTTACCCTAGGTCGAATTGGCGTGCGAGAATGGACTTGCCCACGTTCCGCGGACCCAGAACTTACATACTTTGAACAAGTTCAAAATCGGTAAGGTTCTCTTGCAAAATACCTTATGGCATTTCTCACCTTCACACCTTGCGGTACATGCCTAATTGCTCTTTAGAAAGACCCAAGGAACAAAAAGAAGAACAAGGGTCCGAAGTCCTAGCCTCTCACCTCGGGACGGGAACCAAAGCTGACATCACGAAAACCGACAGCGAAGTGGTCCGAGCCCACCTGACCGTCGTCAGGGTCCCAGTAGACGGCGAGCCCGAGCGCACCGTTATTGATTACGCCCTCAGCCCATGACCAGTAGTAGGAGCCGCCAATCTTACCGTCAATTGGGTCTTTTCCTTCGAAGTGTCTGGTAGCGTGGATAGTTAAGAGAGTTTCGGCTTTAGGGTGTCCAGCAAGTTTAGGCGGTTGGTTTGGATCTATTGAAGGTGTTGGCGGAAGGAATGCAATTATATTGCTCAGATCAGTCGGCACATCACCTTGGGCGTTAGTACCGTCATGAGCAACATTCACAACTGGTGCTTTGTCGCTGACTGGTACGACGCTGACTTGCCACTGTTTGGCGTCTACGCTAGTGTCTGTGACGTCGTCCCACTGTGCAGTAATCTCATCGTTAATCCATAGTCCATCGCCGTCGGTTTGTTTTTGAAGCTTGTTTGTAGAGTCGGGATGATTGGTATCTTGCCAGGCTCTTAGACCAGAGAAGAATGTCTTCCAGCCATGATTGCCATCGAGTGGGCGGTTGATAGGGCTAAACACAACCTCTGCGGGTATACCGAGTTGTTCATAGGCTTTGGTGGCTTCATGGAGGCGTTGCCAGTTGGTGCTAGCAAACTCCGGACTGTTCAGGTCTGGCAGTGTAAAGACATCGCCAGTTGTGTGTAACATGTGGTCCATGGTGCGGTGGGCGCCTTTGACTAGTTCAGTGAAGGCTTTGCCTTCAGGGGACGCTAGCGACAAAGTGTCGAGTGAATGATGAGATAGGGTGTTCATTAGATCGGCAACTTGAACAGCTGTATCTACAGATACCCCTGCTTGAGCAGCAATACCTAGCATGGCTTGATTATTACGGAACCGCTCAGCGAGTTCCACATACGGTGCACGATGAGGGTCAAGACCATCCAAGTGACCAGACGAGGCCGCATCAGGAAAAGCCTGCTCAAGCGTTGCGGGGTCAAAGAGGGTGTTGGGGTTGGGCATGGGGTGTTACAGCAGCCCAGAACTGCTTAACGTTGATTCAATCAAGTTTCGGTCTGATATATCAGTAACGCCTTCGACGTATCTGTTAAGTATAGATTTAAGTGTCACACCGTTTCGACCGCCAACCCTTAAGTCTTCAAGAATACTGGTCATGAGGCGTGGCGAAATTGTTTCCATTTTTAGTGCTGTTTGCCCACTCGCAGCGTTGCGGGTAATCGCCGGGTCAACAACTTCGCCCTGCGGTAAATCAGTTATAGGTACAGCAAATAGTCTTTGTAGCCTATGGCAAGCACCAACGAATTTGCTTATCTGACCCGCATCTATATTTTTGTTATCTGTCGGGATATTGCCGTATTGATCTACTAGAACAGCGACCGCAAGTCTCATCAGAGTTTTCGGTACTTGTCCTGGCAAGATGTCTATGTCTGGGTAGCTAACACGTGCGACATTTGCACCAAAACGGTTTTTGAAGTCAGAAGACATCTCATTAACACCCTTATAGCGTGTGGACTTTTCGTTGGCAGTCATAATCACACAAAAACCTTTTTGAACTAGTATCTTTTCACCACCATCTTCTTGGATCTGAAAAGTATCACCTGGCTTGAGCTGTAGAACCTTGTTCAATCGTTTAAGAATATCTGGATCCATGGCATTACCTTCGTCAATAATTAAAGGCTTACCGTCCCTTAGAGCTCTTGTAATAGCGCCGTAGGTAAACTCAACAGAACCATCTTTGATGGTGTCTTTTCCCATCAGCTGGTAACTATTCATTTGGCCATAACCAGACACGAACTCGTACTCGTTCGGGTCTTTTCGACCTAATTGTTTATTAACTTGCCTCGCCATCTCTTCAGCTGCAGCCGTCTTAGCTCCACCAGTTTCTCCAACGAGCAAAACAGGTTTACCAGCAAGTAACTGCGGCACGAAACCATAGACTACATCCTGCATCTCCTGAG
>JBAXGG010000032.1:0-2286 GCA_037139495.1 Candidatus Saccharimonadota bacterium
TACCTAGAACTACTAGTAACCTTGATAATATAGTTCTCTTAAATAAACTTAATTTATTAGTGAAAGAAGACAGGGTCAAGCTTAGTGAATTCATAAAGTCTGTTCGTCTAGATGCCCCGAGAGTGCATATTAGTTTTGCATCCGACCCTTCAGCTGCTTTTATGCAGAAAATTGCCGCTTGGTTCCGCACCAACGCTCATCCATTAACTATATTGCAGATTGGTCTACAGCCAACTATTGCCGCAGGATGTGTTGTTCGTACAACTAATAAATATTTTGACTTCAGTATTCGTAAGGATTTTCAGAATAAACGTCAGTTTCTTGTTGATGCTGTAAGAGGTGTCAGGATAAACGAAGGGGCTAGATCTGTGCCTGTATTAGAGGCCGAGCCAATGCTTTCTGGAGTTCAGACCAATGGCTGACAACCAGCATTTTAATCGATTAGTTGAGAACGGTAACCCCGTTGGTGAAGTTATTGGTGTCGATGGTTTTCTTATTAAAGTCCTAGGCCTGCACCCAGTTAATGCGCACGCTCTGATTTTATTTGAAGATGGTAGCAAGGGTTTTGTGCATCAAGTACTAGAGTCTCACGTTGTAGTATTGCATCTTGGGGTACTTAAGCTTACGGCTGGCCTATTGGCTGTCGTTCAATATCAAGAGCTAGTGTGTAAGGTTGGCAAAGATTTTATTGGTCGCGTCGTGTCGGTTATGGGTGAGCCTCTTGATGGCAAAGGCCCTATAGCAGCTAGTGCGGTTAGGTCAGTTTTTCGGCCAGCTCCTCCGCTTCACACCCGTAAATTACTTGATGTGCAACTAGAAAGTGGCATAACAGCTATCGACTCACTGTTTCCTATTGTTAGGGGTCAGCGTATGGCGTTACTAGGTGATAGCAAGTCAGGCAAGAGCACTCTCGCTACTCAGCTAATCATTAACCAAAAAAACACGGATCAAATAGTGGTTTATTCGCTTATAGCCAAACGACGAAGTGACATAGACAATCTTTTAAAGCATCTTGAGGAAAACGGCGGAATGGAGAAGGCTATCGTTATCGTTTCTACTATGTTTGAATCTCTAATTGTAAGTTATTTAGCTCCATATGTGGCTTGTGCTATGGCTGAATTTTTGTGGCAAGAATGCGACCAAGACACTGTCATTATTTATGACGATTTAACCACCCATGCTCACGTAACAAGAGAAATTGCTCTAATGTCTGGTGTAAGTCCTGGACGAGATTCTTACCCTGGAGATATGTTCTACGCTCACTCTAGTCTTCTTGAACGTGCTGGTAGACTTGAGAGTACAGGAAAGCATTTGACGAGTATTCCTATAGTTTTGGCAGCTGGTGGCGACATCACGGCCTATTTACCGACTAATATAATTTCTATAACTGATGGTCAGTGGATATTAGATATGTCGATATTCCGAAAGGGTGTTCGTCCAGCGGTAAATATGGGATTGTCGGTGACGCGTGTCGGTGGTGTTGGCCATAATAAACGCCAGAAAACAATAGCCGCACAAACCCTGAAGTTGCTTGCAGATTTTCGTCAGGCTGAAGAGTTTTCACATTTCGGATCAGAGCTTGGACCGGAAGCGAGGCGAGCACTAGAGGTAGGCAAGCATATCTTTGAGGTACTAACACAAGGTCCTGGTGACACATATTCGATTATGTCGCAACAACTTATGTTAGATATAGTGCTAAACGCGGAACTTGGAGCTGTGCTTGATATTAGTAAACTTAAGCTGCTATCTCGTCAGTCAGGCGCTAAAGTTACTAGCGAAGAGCTCTACAATCAAACTATGCTCGATTTAAAGAACCAGGTGACTATTGGAAACAAGGCATGAAAAGACCCAACGAAATTCTATTAGAAGAAGAAGCCATGACCACAATGGTAGAATTAACAGGAGTTTTTGAAGGCATAGCCAGTATGAGAATCGCCCAAATCAAGAATCAAGTAATGCAGGCGACTAAGTTTTTTGATGATCTTTGGGCAATTTATTCTCAATTACGAGTAGATAGTCAGTTTAGATTTGGACGTAGTCAGTCTGCCACAGAAATTATCGACAAGGAGCTATTTATTATTATTACAGCTGAAGGTGGATTTAGTGGTGACATCGACCAAAGACTCATCCAGACCATGCTAAAGAGTTATGATAAAGAAAAAAATGACATTATTGTTATCGGACATCATGGTGCGATTCAGTTAGCTCAACGCGGGGTTTCGTTCAAAAAATACTTTAAGTTACCGGTAAAAGATCAAAACATTAATGTCACGCCAATTATTAAAG
>JBAXGG010000033.1:0-2029 GCA_037139495.1 Candidatus Saccharimonadota bacterium
CATTTTGCGGCCTCGGCTCGACAAGGTTTTTTCTGGTGGGAGTGGGACCCAACCTATTACATCCTAAAGCTTGCCGAGAAGCTCAGGATTGTTAAAAAAATTCGCCAGGTACCTCTTGCTAAGCGAGACTCGCGCGATTATTAACACCTTTTAAAGGCCCCAGTAACAACTGGGGCCTTTTTACTTGATGATTTTTTTTTGATGGTATAGAATATATCACATCCTATATGGTGACCAACAAGGGGGTAAGAAGTGAGTATATCGTCAAGCGATGTGTTCTCTATCGGATGGGTTAGTTCCTACGAAACAGCACTCGACTACGAGTGTCAAATATACATAGAATGCTACGGCAGTGTTGTTCATCAAGAGAGCTACCCAATAGTAGCCCTTATGAGCAATCTCAAATCGCGTATTCACATGGTTGTATCCAAGGGTAGCGCTTTTTTGCACGAAGGTGGCTGGCAGCAGGTAGTAATCGCCGGCGAAGTCGAAATGCATGATTTTGTATTAAGCATCATGACAGGCTTGGTGCGTATGAACCACCAGCAAGCCGAGCAGGTAGTATTTGCCGTCGCCGAATCGCTCGAGGAAGGTTGCTATAACTATTCATCTGATCCGCGGATGAATTAATTTTTTCTTTTAAGCTTTATTTAATGGCTCAGCTGTAAATGCTGGGCTATTTTTTTTATGTTAAAATAACAGCTATGGATCAAAAAATAGATCGCCCGCTAGAGCTTGTTTTGGTGCGCCATGCCGAATCGACTCGTAATAAAGTAAAAAAAGATGAAAGCTTTTTTGCTGATGAGTTTGCGCGCAATAAGGTTCGCGGGATAGCCGACGAAGAAGTTCCGCTGACTGAAGCCGGCAAAGCCCAGGCCAGGATTACCGGGCATATTCTTAAGCAGAGCTTTGGCAGCTTCGACTACATTTACCATTCGGGTTACCAGAGAACAATCCAGACAGTCGATGAGATACTCAAAAACTACACTAGCCTAGAAATTGAGCGAATGAAAATCAGAACCAGCACCTTTGTTCGCGAGCGAGACGCTGGCTATGCCTATGATATGACCGAAGCAGAGGCCAAACTGAATTTCCCCTGGATGGAGGAATACTGGAAAACATTTGGTGGCTATTTTGCCGTTCCACCTGGTGGCGAGAGCTTGGCCCAGGTAACCCAGCGAGTTTATTTGTTTTTGGACACGATATTCAGGGATCGAGCTGGCCAAAAGGTGCTGGTGGTTACTCATGCCGGTGCAATCCGCAGCTTTAGGTTTATTTTAGAACAATGGAATTACGAGCAGGCCCTAAAATTTACAACTCAACAAAAGCCGCTTAATTGCGGCGTTACAATTTATGAATACGACAAGCACCAGCACCACTTAAAACTCAAGGCTTACAACACTACTTATTATTAGGAATTTTTGCTTCCAGAAACTATTTTTTATCAGATTTCGCCTTCAGCTTATCTAGAACTTTTTGCTTACCAGCCTCGTAATGGTCTTTGGCTTTTTGTAGCAAATGGTGGGCCCATACATATTCTGTTGCTAAAACAGTCAGTCCGATAATAATCGTGAGGAGCCCCGGGCCAGGCGTAACTAGCATAATCATCCCGCCCAGAATAATCACTAATCCCAGTAGAGTCACCAGAGCCCGTTTGGTATGTCGCTTAATTACTTCCATATACTCTAAAAACCATTGTACATAAAAAACCCCTCCTGCGATATACGCAGAAGGGGGTATGGGGTCTGGTCTGGTGTTAGGCCGAACGGTTCCCAGCACTGCTGAGCTGAAATAGAGCCTGCGTCAGCTCGCCCGCTTCTTGTCCTTGCTTGGCCAAGATCATCAATTTATTGATGTGACGGGGCTCAATTGCCCCAATATCTAGCTTGTGGCGGGCTGATTTCAAAAACTGATGGTGCTGGCTCGAGCTATTTTTGAGCTCGAGACTGGCCTCCAGAATGTCGGCCCTAGCCAGTGCGACTTCTTTTTTTAGCATATCGCGTTCGATATTCTCTATCGTACGCTTGAT
>JBAXGG010000034.1:0-2028 GCA_037139495.1 Candidatus Saccharimonadota bacterium
ACATGTTTAAAACCAACTACGAAGTCAAGAAAGCCAAAGTAAGAGCGTGGCACCAGTTAAAGAAAATGACCAACCCTGAATACATCAACCACCTAATCACAATCCTCATAGCCCTAGTCAAAATCTTTATCCCACTGCAAGTAGTCCGGGCAGTTTCAGGGACATTCTTCGATGGTTGGGATGAAAGGTTTTAGCCAAATACGCAACGTTACTCCTCGCGTTTAATAGACTGGGAATACCAGTCAACGAAAGAGATTGAAACATGAAAGCGAGATAGTTGAATCAAACGATGATCTTGTTCAAGTGCAACTAAAACGTTCATCTAAGCCCTGGGTGGCAAACCTGGCATTGGCTCTCTTGGTGGGAAACTTTGTACTGGGGCTGACGGGGCTGGTATTTGATGTCACCGCAATGGCAGACTTTAATGCAATTTTCTGGGTTCATCACTACGTAGGAGAGGTAGCAATAGCGCTAACTGCTCTGGCAATCCTGTTGTCGGTATTTGCCAGGATATCGAAGCAATACTCCGGTAGGCTGTTGGCGTTCTCATTATTACTGTTTGCAGCCCTAGACTGTGGTGCAATTTTCGAGATTTCCAAAATGGGAATTTCATACGCACCTAATTGGTACTTCGGGTTCTTTTTCAATAGCTCCGCTGGCTACACCATCATGGAATCCATTTTAATATTCTTCTGTAGGGCTGCGTTTTTTGTTGGATTTGGCTTGAGCGCTTATGTTTACTTTTACCCAACGGCAAAGTCGACACGATTTAAGCGAACGAGTGTGGCTGCACCAGGCTGGTATCCGGATCCTAATGATGCATCAAAGAATCGCTATTGGGATGGAGATGCTTGGCAAGATGCAGCCACATCTCCGACTGCCACTGCGCCAACCGCTTATCAGCAACCCTATGTGCAAGGAGTTATGCCAACGCCATCAACTTTTGCAATCGTTTCACTTATCACAGCGTTCTTTATGCCAATTCTTGCTGTCATCTTTGGGCACTTAGCAAAAGGTGAAATCCGCAGATCAAGAGGTATTAAGACAGGTGATGGCATGGCTACAGCTGGCTTAATCCTCGGCTACCTTGGCATTGGTGGAATAGTTCTTTGGATAATTTTGATTGTGAATATTGCTTGGTAAGTTGATTGAAGAACAACAAAAGACTCGGTTTTATATTCGCTGGGGTTTTGGAGTAATCGGATTCACGTTACTGCTGGCGTTCTATTTCATGGGCGTTAAAGTCAATCTTTCGCCTACAACTATCACTCCGTATCCATAGTCACTTGTCTGAGCATTTGCATTTGTCGTAAAGGCCAATGAGTTTGGAACGCTGGTCGATAATTCGCAGTAGTTGATCCGCAACCCGGTATCCACCTGTGCCTAGCCTTGGCCACAACTTGTCATACATGATGTCCAAATCCACTAGCGCACTTTCTTGATAAGCCTTGGCATGCTCATAAGTAACACGTTTCATACCTCTATTCACTGCACGCCATGCACCAGACCTATCTGCATATCCCAGCTCTTTAGCAATGAACTCGTAATCGACACCCATTTTGCGCATCTCAATGCCTTGCTGGATTCGCCACTCGGCAGTGAACTTATCCCAAGCCATAAGCACCTCCAGGTTTTGCTCGTTGACTTTCATGTTGCATAGGTTTTGGTTGACTTTCATGTTGCGCCTTTAAATACAAGCCTTTCACAGGTTTTAAGGGTTTGCTGGGGTCGTAAGGAAATATTTTCGCTCTAAGTGAAAACGCCCGACACACTGGAATCATTGTTTGAAATGGGTAGCCGAGCGATCTAAAGTAGGTCCATAAGTTATCTACCGATGGTCAAGTCGGCCTGGTTGTAAAGGTGCATTTGCACTGGTGTTCCGCGCATTGCGTTGGGCGACAAATCCTATTTTTAGGTGCTTATTTGTCATGCCTCGCAACAGGTTCACCGGTTTACAATCCGGGAGGCTTACATGGCTTCGACACAAACACGTATCAAAAACGGCGCATGCTGGAAAAACTTCACTAA
>JBAXGG010000035.1:0-1893 GCA_037139495.1 Candidatus Saccharimonadota bacterium
AACTTGTTTTGTTTTTTGCCGTAGACCTTTGTAAGCTTGTTAACCTCAATCATATACTTTAATTATACCTTGCGTTAACTGCTTTTGGCTAATAATTTCGCTAATTTATATCGGGGTAAATAGACTTGGTCACGGAGTCAATTTCTTCCCTTAGCTGTGGGAATGGGACGCCTTCGCGGGCCGAAACTCCTTCAAACACCCAAAATACTCGCTCAGAGTAACCTAGGCCACAGGCTGGCGGCATGCCGTATTCCAACATTTCGACGTAGTCGATATCGAGCATCATCGCTTCATCATCACCTGCTTCTCGCATGGCTTGTTGTTCTTTAAAGCGATTTAATTGGTCGACTGGATCATTAAGTTCAGAAAATAAGTTGCACAATTCTGACCCGGCGATCACAGCCTGCGCCCTTTGAACAAATCGATCATCATGGTCGCTAGCTTTGCTTAGTGGCGAAATAAAGGCCGGAGTATTAATTAACCAGACCGGACCAACAACTTCAGCCCTAACTTTTTTCCATAATTTATCAACGCCACGAGCGATATTTTCAGTTTTTTCAACTTCTAGGCCGTGTTTCTTGAGTTGCTCCTTGACCTGGTCGATAGTACAGTCAAAAACTTCTAGGCCGTAGTGATCGCGAATAACACCGGCGTAGTCCCACTGCTCCCAAGACTTGGCCATGTCAACATCTTTACCGTCAATCTTAAACTGTAGCGTTCCAAAAGTTTTTTGCAGAACGTCTTTGAACATCTCTTCCATAAGTTTCATACCGTCTTGCCAGTCGGCGTATGCCCAGTACCACTCCATGGCGACGTGTTCTGGTAGATGTTCGTCGCTATAATTCTCGTTCCTGAATCGTGGACCAATGTCATATACTTTTTCAAAACCGGCACCAATTAGTCTTTTTAAGGGTAATTCGTGTGAAATTCGTAGATAAAAGTCTTGATCAAGGGCATCCATATGGGTGACAAACGGCGAAGCATCGGCGCCACCGGTCGTATGCTCGAGTACGGGTGTGTTAATCTCTAGAAAGCCTTTTTCGTTCAAAAAATCACGTGTCGCCTGCCAGAATTTTGACCGCCTAACAAAGCGTTCGCGCACATCAAGATTAACATTCATATCGACATATCGACGACGCAGACGCTGTTCTTTGTCAGTGAAACCTTCTTTATCATTAGGCATCGGTCGAAGCGACTTCGAAAGTAGCCTTAGCTGCTTAACTTCAACTGAAATTTCACCAGTTTGAGTTTTGATGACATTGCCTGTTGCCTGGACAAAATCACCACTATCAAGAAGGTTTAATTCTTCAGGTACGCTTAGCTCACTATTATTACGATCGGGCGTAGCCTTGGAGTCATCGGCACGAATAAACAGTTGAACCTCACCGCTAAAGTCACGGATTACGACAAAAGCTAGTTTACCGAATTTACGGATTGATTTAATGCGGCCCACGACACTAACTGGCTTGTCTTCAAGTTCAGAAAATTCATCGGTCAAAGCCTTTAGCATATGGCTACGGTCGGCTTTAGCCGGATACGAATTTAGGCCGAGCTTTTTTAACTCTTCTAGTTTACGAAGTCGTTCATCGCGGAAATCTTTTAGTGTCGCCATAAATATTTAATCTCGTATTTAGTTTCTATTAGCTAGTATACTTCATCATCAACTTCCTGAATAACTGAATTTTCAGTATTAGTCCCATAGGCTTAAATGTAGAAGTAATCGAAGTTAGGCTGAGATCTTTTCTTGATTGTCAATTAGACCATGCTCGGACCTGTTTATCGGGCGCCATATCTAGCAGGGAGACTCCCTGCAGTAGCGCCTGCTGATCGTTGGGGTTGTGGTTTTACTTTAGGAGATGTCGGTGATTTTGTAGTTTGTAGTGTCGATTGGGG
>JBAXGG010000036.1:0-1657 GCA_037139495.1 Candidatus Saccharimonadota bacterium
TTATAACTATCCATGACCTAACGCTACTGCATTTTAAAAATGTTCGAAAAGGGATGTTTTCTAGACCACTGTACTTCGCTAAAGACCAAGTCATGCGGGCAGTATTACACCGTGGTATAAATCGGGCCCGAGCCATATTTACTCCGACTGAGTACGTTAAAGAAGATGTAGCCAGTACCTACCGGATTAGGCGAAATAAAATCATAGTGACTCACGAGGCGGCAGACCTTGCCTACCAAAGATCTAGAATCGATCTTGAAGAAAAAGGTATTAATAAGCCCTTCCTCTTATACGTAGGTAACGCCTATCCTCACAAAAACCTCGAGCGTCTAATAATTGCTTTTGGGGAACTCGTAACTAAATATCTATTAGATTTCCAACTTGTCATTGCGGGTAAAAAAGATGACTTTCATGTTTTGTTGGAAGAAGAGGTAGAAAAGGCTGGGCTTCAAGATAGGGTGGTATTTACTGGGTATGTTAAAGATGTCGAGCTTGCTGGGCTGTATAAGTCTGCATCAGCCTATGTGTTTCCATCACTCTCTGAGGGCTTTGGCCTGCCAGGCCTTGAGGCTATGAGCTATGGTTTGCCAGTCATTAGCAGTAATGCCACCTGCCTTCCAGAAATTTATGGTGACGCCGCTAAATACTTTAACCCTCGTAGTAGTCACAATATTGCCAAAGTTATATCTCAAGTGTTGGCAGATAAATCACTGCTAGAGAAAATGACTAAAAAGGGTTACACTCAGCTCAAAAAGTATAACTGGAAGAAAACCGCTAACACCACACTCGGTGTCTACGAGCGCATCGCGCAACAGCGCTAGTTATTGCTTATTGGGTAATTGGGCAACAGTTTGCCACATCTCCGGGTGACCTTGTTGCTTTAAGGCGTACCACCACTCTGAGCCCCACAAATCTATTCTTTTAATTTGGGTTTGACGAGCATACTCTAAATTATTAATTAGCTGAGCTGGATTCATCGTAGCTTGAGAGCGCACGAAGTCTAGGTTCTCGTTGCCAACTCTGTCCCAGGCCTCAGCTTGAAGTTCATGCACTTTAATGTTTTGTCCGGTGTAGGCATTAATTAGTGCAGCCTTCCACCAGTTAAATATACCGCTTTGTGGATACATGAAATAGCCCAGCGGTGACCATACCCAGCGATACATCGAAAAGCCGAAAATATTACCATTCGGACCAAATACCGGGAAGCCCATTTGGTTACTTTGGGTAATGATTATGGGCCTGGAGCTGTCGGCAGATTTTACTGTATTAATTTCTCTGGTCAGTGCTTGGTTATTTAGGTTTTGTGCCGGGCATGAGCCAAAGTCTTTTAGCAAGAATTCATTTTCAACCTGCCAAGCTTCGATAGTAGATTCATTTTTATAATGCGCAACGACAGCATTTAACATTTCATTGGAACTACTTGCTACCAGTTCAGCATCATTTTTATCTAGCCAAGCGGGGTAGAAGCACTCTGGTACTCGAATACTTTTTTGCCCAATGACCATTGTGAGTTTTGCGCCACGTTTTTTTGCTTCTGCTACCATGTAGTCAGTTTGGGTGAAGTCATATTTTCCAGGCTTGGGCTCTATTCTGTCCCAGTAGGCAGCGACCCGTAAGTGCTTAAAGCCTAGCTCGTCAAGTATTGCTGTGTAGTTAC
>JBAXGG010000037.1:0-1630 GCA_037139495.1 Candidatus Saccharimonadota bacterium
TGTACTCTAGAGGTAGTAAGCACCAAAACAAACGCCAGACAGAGGATCAATCTTTTTAGTATAGATATCATACCGGCAACGCTTTCATATCGTATGTATTTATCTTGTAAATATTCCCGTCAATTACTAGCCCCATGATAAAGTCGGCTTTGCGCTTGTTGTCCCTGGTTGGACAGGTATAGGTTATTTGAGCAGTTTGGTTAGTAACCTGGGGGTTTGATTTTGATATACATTTACTTAGATCAAAGCTTGTATTTAATGCCCCCGAGCTAAATTGAACGAAGTCTGTTTTGGTTACCCGGTTTTGTACGGCGGGAGTAAAAAGATTGTAGGCTTCGTCTGATTTACCATTAACAATCAATGCAAAATAATCCTGTACTGGTTTATTAGCAGCATCTTGCTGAGTTTTAGCGCCGTTCTGGCTGCTTACGTGCGCAAATACAGAAAGAACCAATGCAGTGCCGACCAAAACCACCACACCAGCCACTGCCAATATCAGTAAAACCGTTGGTTTTTTCCTCTTTTTTGGCTCAAACCCAGGCTGATTCAAGATAAAACTGTAATCAGGCTTTTCGGATTGTTTTTGTGTTTGATTATCCATTTTCCTTGATTTTACCCTAAAACTAACCGAGAGACAACAGATGAGTTCATTGAGCTTAGACCATCCATGTCTGGATTGCTAATCATCAACTAACACATATGCAACTTATTGGGGTCATAATATTTTGCGCCAGCTAACTTTGGTATTACAATGTATACCGAAGTATATAATGGTAATGTTAAAAATTCTACGCAAAAAATATACCAAAAAGCTGGCACCAGTATTCTTGATAATGGTGCTTCTTTTTTCTATTTCTGCGTCACTGTTCAGCCCAGTCATAGTTCTAGCCGCGGACGGAGGAGAATGGATTGATCGAACAAGTATCAAGATTGGTAATGATGAATTTACCGACACCAATATTTGGGACACAACATACGTTTACACTGGCCAGCTGCACAACGGTTGCACGAATGAAATCGATACGTCCGATCCAAGCGGCAGGGCAATCGATAAGGCTAGGTACATCGTAAGGAACACCAGCCAGACAATGAACGGTGATTGCGTTGTCGATAAGGGTGCCGGTAATGAAAACTTACCCCTGGCAAACAGTAATCTACAGGTTGTAAGTGGGTGGAAGATTGCCAGTGACGCTATTTACGTTAAACAGGACTACTACATATGTAATGCTGCTAGCGTAGATAACTGTGCGGGTGGCCCCGTGTTTTTTCAAAGACCCAATAGCAATCAAGACCCGAATTACAACAGCTTATCTGATGTTTTAAAGGCTCAGTTTAACCGCTTAAATTCAAACGGGACTGCTAAAAATATCCAGGCTGCATACATCAGGCTGAGCACCGACTCCACTGGAAAAATCTGTACTTTATCTACTGATGCACCTGCCTGCCTACCCATTGTTCTTGCCAGCGGAGGAGATGAAGTGTCACTGCCTTTCGGGGCACCTGCTCCACCAAGTACCATTACTCCATCCAAAGGTGTTACTACAAATTCCGACGGGATTAGCTCAGATTCGGGTAGTGGCACGACAGCCTCAAGAACTTGCGAGTCGGCTAACGGCACGATTATCATTGG
>JBAXGG010000038.1:0-1588 GCA_037139495.1 Candidatus Saccharimonadota bacterium
GGCAGTCCCGATGCAACAAGTCGCACCATCAGGCATGAAAATATGATAGCCTCCAATTAAGGCTAAGACAAAAAAGGTTGTTCCTTCAGTAGAGCATTATAGCCTGAGAGGCAGTCGAACCAGGATACCCAGAGGCATCGCCAATTGTCGCTACCAACCCCTAACCAAGGTCAAGGTAAGCACGCAAGTCAGAATCTACCAGAGAGGTATCCATATCTTAGCCCCACTCACTCATAGTAGGAAGGAAAAGCTATGCAAGTAGTTCATGAGAATTGTGCCGGTCTAGATGTACATAAAAAAACCGTAGTAGCTTGTGTCATCACCCCAAAGGACAAGGGGGGATGGGAAAAGGAAATACGGACATTTAGTACCATGACCAAAGACCTGTTAAATTTGTCAGATTGGTTAACAAGTAAAGGTTGCACTCATGTAGCGATGGAAAGCACAGGAGAATATTGGCGACCAGTATTTAACATCTTGGAGGGCAATCTAGAAGTTATATTAGTCAACGCCCGTCACATCAAAGCCGTACCAGGGCGGAAAACCGACATCAAAGATGCCCAATGGATAGCCGAACTCTTACAGCATGGGTTATTACGAGCTAGTTTTATTCCCCCAGTCGAACAAAGGGACTTACGAGACTTAACCCGCCATCGCAGTAACTTCGTGCGAGAACGGGTCAATTTGGTCAATCGTGTCCAGAAAGTCCTCGAGGGAGCCAACATTAAACTCGGCTGTGTCGCTAGTGATGTGTTGGGAGTATCAGGACGAGCCATGCTCGGTGCCATCGTGGACGGAAATAGAAGCCCAGAAGTGATGGCCGAGTTGGCCCAGGGAACACTACGGCAAAAACAGGATTTGTTGGTAGAAGCTCTCGAAGGTCGGGTACGCCCCCATCATAAATTTATTCTTGCCCAGTTACTAGGTATCATTGACGGTATCGACGAGACGATCTCCCAGTTTGACCGAGAAATTGAGGATTATTGTCGCCCTTTCGCTGAAGCGGTTGAGTTGGTGGATACCATTCCTGGTGTGGCGAGAAGGACTGCGGAGATAATTGTCTCAGAAATTGGCACTGACATGAGCCGTTTTCCTAGTGCCGAACATTTAGCGGCTTGGGCAGGGTTAGCTCCAGGCAATTATGAGAGCGGCGGTAAGACCCTTTCTGCTAGTACTCGTAAGGGGAATCGTTTTTTGAGGACGATTTTAGTGCAATCAGCCCATGCTTTGGCTCGCACTAAGACTTACTTAGCTGCCCAATATCGCCGTCTTAGTGCGCGTCGGGGCAAAAAACGTGCTGCTGTTGCCGTGGCTCATTCTATCCTGGTTATTGCTTATCATCTTATCTCTCGTCATGAACCTTACCGCGATTTAGGTGATGATTATTTTGACCAAAAACGACCCGAAAGTGTGAAAAAACGTCTGGTTAAACGTTTAGAGAAGCTTGGTTATCAAGTTAATCTTGAGCCGATTCCGGTCGTCTCTTAAATTGGTCTAAAATACTGACAAATCTGGCTGTTATCTGAGAAGAATCCAGCCAACTGCTTTCTATGGCCTTTTAGTCGCGTTATCATTTTCAAGTCAGGAG
>JBAXGG010000039.1:0-1524 GCA_037139495.1 Candidatus Saccharimonadota bacterium
GTTGTGATTGGTATGACGCCAAATTTTTCGATGGTCGCTGGGGTTTCGATTGCTAAAGAGGTACTTAGGCGTTTCCCTAATGCGGATTTGAAAATCGTCGAGGCCTACAGCCCAGAACTTCGAGATAGCCTGAGAGATGGCCATTTGGATATGGCCTTGTTAAGTGGGAGTGATCCAAGTCCCAAATCGTCTATTGCTGTTCAAAATCTTTTTCAAGACCGATTATGCTTGGTAGGTTGCGAAGATGACCCTATTATGAAACTTGCGCTACTACCCATTCGGAGGCTTGGGGGGCTACCTTTGGTTCTCAGTGGCACATCGAAGGCGGGAATTATTAATCAGCTTGAGTCGCAGGCACGAAAACAGCGCATAAGCATTGAAGTTGTGGCGGAAGTTAATTCCTTTCGTTTATCAGCGCAAATGATTCTTGAGGGTATGGGCTACACGGTTTACTCAGCCGCAGGTCTTACGGGCATGCAAGCTATGAAAGGCTTGGCGGCCGTGCCAATTGAGGATTTGTGGTTGCAGCGAAGTCTGGCTTGGCCGCTAAATCGCCCGCTATCCCGCATTTCTAGCCAAGTACTTATTGTTGTTCGCGAGACTTTGGCCTTGATTGTTAAAAACGGGCAATGGCCGGGAGTTAAAAGGATCCATGGAAAGAGTCGCAGCGTAAAAGTCTAAGAAAGATTGAAACTAGGTCGGAATTACTTCGTTATGCATTATTGGTATGGCGTGTATGCGAATTTGATAATTTACTCAACGTCATTCAAATCGCAAGATTGAGGTTCTTTGTACCCATGGAGATCTTATGCCCAGCCAGCTTTTTAACGATATTGAAGCCACTCGCGTTGCACGTTTTAAAAACCTAAAGCCTTTCGGTTTGGCTTTTGTTGACTCACTTTTGCCTGAAGGTCGTAAGAAAAACCTAAAAGTCATTGGTAAGGGCGTGGTTGAGAACAAAGACATGATGCCTCCGATTAGCGAGGATCACGGCTTCACTGTGTCTTACATCGTCGTTCCCCCTAATGGAGGCGCTGGTCTCCATTCGCACAAGACGGCAGAGATCTTCATACCAATGAATGGTGAATTAAATGTGCTGATCGGTGATGATAAAGAAGAACTAGTGCTGCAGCCAATGGACGTTATATCGGTGCCTGTCGGTGTGATGCGTGGATTTAGAAATAGAACAGGTAAGGATTTGACAATACTTGCAATGGTTGGTGGACACACGGGTGGTGGTTCCGTTACTTGGCATCCTGAAGTACTAGATCGAGCCGCGCGCGACACCGGACTAGCGATTGATGAGGAGGGCCAGCTTAAGCGCCTTCCTAACTTCAGGGCACCAGTAGACCTTGAGGGTAGTAGTGTGTTTTGAGCTTGATCATTGGCTGTTTCGGCTGGCTATTTAAGCAAATTGGAGTAACTAATGAACAAACGAGTATTCGTTGCCTGCAGTATTGCAATTGGCGCGCTAACAACATTGTGGCCTGATGTTCATGCGCAGAGCTCCTACCCAGCAAAACC
>JBAXGG010000040.1:0-1506 GCA_037139495.1 Candidatus Saccharimonadota bacterium
CCCTAAATATAGTGTCTAAAAACAAATAAACTCTTTGAGTTACTTGCGCTAGACTTTCGCCACCAGGTGGAACAGCAAAATAGCCTCCAAATGTTTTCCAGTATTCCTCCATCCAAGGAAAGTTTAGTTTGGCCTCTGCTTCGGTCATATCATAGGCATAGCCGGCATCTCGCTCACGTACAAAAGTGCTAGTTCTAATTTTCATTCGTTCGATTTCTAGGCTAGTGTAGTTTTTGAGTATTTCATCGACAGTCTGGATGGTTCTCTCGTAACCCGAATGGTAAATGTAGTCGAAGCTGCCAAAGCTCTGCTTAAGAATATGCCCGGTGATCCTGGCCTGGGCTTTGCCGGCCTCAGTCAGTGGAACTTCTTCGTCGGCTATACCTCGGACCTTATTACGCGCAAACTCGTCAGCAAAAAAACTTTCATCTTTTTTTACTTTATTGCGTGTCGATTCGGCATGGCGCACCAAAACAAGCTCAAGCGGGCGATCTATTTTTTGATCCATAGCTGTTATTTTAACATAAAAAAATAGCCCAGCATTTACAGCTGAGCCATTAAATAAAGCTTTAAAGAAAATTAATTCATCCGCGGATCAGATGAAAAGTTGTAACAACCCTCCTCGAGCGATTCTGCCACAGCAAGTACTACTTGCTCGGCCTGCTGGTGATTCATTCGCACCAACCCAGTCATTATGCTTAATACAAAATCATGCATTTCGACTTCGCCGGCAATCACGACCTGCTGCCACTTGCCTTCGCTTAAAAAAGTATTGCCCTTGGATATAAACATGTGAATACGAGATTTAAGGTTGCTCATTAATGCTACTATTGGGTAGCTCTGCTGATGTATGACACTGCCGTAGCACTCAATGTATATTTGGCACTCGTAGTCGAATGCGGTTTCGTAGGAACTAACCCATCCGATAGAGAACACATCGTTTGATGATATACTCAATTTCTTTCCCCCTTGTTGGCCTGCAGAAAGGATGTGATTTATTTTATATTACCCGCTACAAATCATCAAGTAAAAAAGCCCTAGTAAATAACTAGGGCTTTAGTATGTGTTACTAATCGCGGGAGTCTCGCTTAGCAAGAGGTACTTTGCGGATTTTTTTAACTATCCTAACCTTTTCGGCGAGCTTGAGAATGTAAAAGGTCAGATCCCACTCCCACCAATAAAAACCTTGTCGAGCCGAGGCAGCAAAATGATGATGGTTATTATGCCAGCCCTCTCCCATCGTAAAAATGGCAATGAAGAGGTTATTTTTACTCGTATCTGGTGTCTGGTAGCGCCTGGTTCCCCAAACATGGGCAAGCGAATTAACCATAAATGTAGAGTGCCATAGCAGCACTGTAGAGCCAAAGAATCCAATCAACAGGCCAGGCCAGCCAGCTAAGAGTAGCGATACCACTCCCAATGACCAGGGGCCGATCCAATTGTGTTTATCTATAAACTTTAGCTCTGGGTATACTGCAAAGTCGTTGATACGCTCAAATCTTGTGT
>JBAXGG010000041.1:0-1501 GCA_037139495.1 Candidatus Saccharimonadota bacterium
GAACGGGGGGTTGCTTATGTTTCATGGAAATAAAGAGATCGGCGAAAGGTGGCGAATTCTAATCGAAGAAATGTGGAGGGAGATGATTCTCCCAAAACCAAATAATTTCTGGGGCAGTGGCCAAGTAAGTTTCACGCTCGCTGCAAGTAGCCTGGATATGCGTGGTTTTTGCTTGGATCACGAGTACAACATACCTCTTCATTTGCCAATTACCCAAACACGTATCGATCGCATTAATCGCCCTAGACACATCCACTACCATTGGCTGCTTGATCAAGATTTCAAACAAGAATGGTGCCATAAGCGCTCTAGCCTACGTCTTAAATCTTACACGCGAGCTATAATCGAAGCATTACCAGTTAGCAAGAATAATACCAAGAAAAACATCACTGGCTTTAAACATTCGCCCTAATGCATCCAACCCGACAAGCAACCTGTTGGATATAGATAAGGGCATTGAGAACTTAAGCTGCAGATTATGTACACAAAAAAGCCGGTACACAAATACCGGCTCTATTACATAGGTAAAGCTAAGATGTTATGCTTGCCTGTTTTGACAAACTCTATTTAGCAACGCTAATTCTCTTGCGAAGCCTGCGGGACATCGAAAAGGCCGCAAACGCACCAATGATGGGCACTGGACCAGGAACGGGCACATCAACAGTAAAATTGTTAATGCGAAACCCGCCAGTTGTTCCGGACGTAAACTGGGTATCTGAGGTATCAACAAAAATGGGCGTATTCGCCGCGACGTAAAAGGGACTTGAGAAATTTAAAGTGGTGAAGGATACGCCTACGTTGGTATCTGCACCGCCAGAATTATTGAACGTCAAGGTTTGAGTTGATGATCCTGAAGTAAACTTGAGGGATCCGAAAGTTGTACCACCTGGCCTAAAGATTTGGAAACTTGACAAATTAACTGGTGAATTAAATTGAAAAGTAAAGCCGTTTAGACTTGCATTGGTCGTTGCTGAATATTGACATCTGTTTCCCCCCGTGAGGCCAGGTCCTGTCCGAAATGCGGCGCATAAGCCATTGGTTAAGTCTCGATTGATCCCTCCCGAACCAACCTGGCTAGCCACAGTTGGCTGGCCAGTTCCTAAGGCGTCTTTAATAGTAAGGTCAATTCCGCCGGAGGTTTCAGTAGTGGTAGCATTTGTCACCTGCACCGAATTGGTTAAGTCGAAAGTAACCGGCGCGGCAAAAGCGGTTGATCCGTATGATTCGCAAGCAATGACCGCGAGGGCTGCACTAGCAACTGCAGCTGAACGCATTTTAGGGCTCATAACAAAACTGTAACTTCTGTGAACTTAGCCCAAAGCAAGTGGAATGTCAAGCGCATCTAGGCGGGCTATCACGCTTGTCAGGATATGACGACAAAAAAAGCTGGGCGGCTCCCATGGGCTTGGTCTCCGGACAAATCTTGCCTACCCGACAACGGCTGGCTTGATGCACCAAGGCAGCCACTGCCTTGGTCGGGCCAGGAATAAAACCTCTCGAA